>CANTEW010000019.1 GCA_947652925.1 uncultured Lachnospiraceae bacterium | reverse complement strand
GTGCGCAACATTGGTAGTGTTGAGGTCACCAGTTCGATTCTGGTTAGCAGCTCTGGAGTTTAAGTTCTGGAGTTAAAATAAGAAAGGCTTTCCGAGGCAGATGCTTCGGGAGGTCTTTTTTTCGTCAATGGGATGATACGAGAGGAACATAGAGGAAGGAGAAAAAAGATCATGAAGATCAGGACAATGCTTGGAGATATCACGAAGGTCAGCTGTGACGCCATCGTGAATGCAGCCAACACGTCCCTGCTGGGCGGGGGAGGCGTGGACGGAGCGATCCACAGGGCGGCAGGGCCGGGACTCTTGGAGGAGTGCAGGGGATTGGATGGCTGCAGGACAGGACAGGCGAAGATCACGCAGGGGTATGATCTGCCTGCAAGATATGTGATCCATACACCCGGTCCCATCTGGAGGGGCGGGGATGACGGGGAGGCGGGGCTCTTGGCGGACAGCTACAGGAATTGCCTGGAGTTGGCGGAAAGCCATGGATGCAGGGCAGTGGCTTTTCCGTCGATCAGTACAGGCGTCTACCATTTTCCATTGGAGGAGGCGTCCCGGATCGCGGTGGGGACGATAAGAGATTTTGCAGGCCGTGCAGTCTCTGTCCAGGAAGTGATCCTGGTGGCTTTCGACGCGAGGACGAAAGGGTACTATGACCGGGCGCTAGAATGTGATCAAGGGCCTGTGTGTTTTTAGTGGGAGAATGTCTCGGAGATCGTGCGGCGGACTTTTTTGCGTATCCGCTGGAGTGCGTTGTCGATGGATTTCGGGCTCTTTTCAAATTCATCTGCGATCTGCAGGTAATCATGGCCCCGCATGTAGCTGTCCAACACGTGGTTTTCAAAAGGACTGAGGCATTTGTGGATGCGCTGCTCCAGGTCTATCGCTGTCTCCCGGTCTATGATGATGGATTCGGGGTTGCTGATCACCAGGCTTTCAAAAGTGTTCTCATCGACAGAGCCGTCGCTGAGGGAGACGTAAGAATTCAGGGGCTGGTGTTTCTGTCTGTTAGATCCCTGGATCGCATTGTACATCTGGCGTTCCATGCACAGGAGGGCAAAAGTCCGGAAAGATGTCTCTCTGTCCGGGCGGTAGTCCTGTATAGCTTTGAATAGGCCCAGCATCCCTTCCTGGATCAGATCGTCTGTCTCCCCGCCGATCAGATACATGGCGCGGGCTTTCTTGCGGACCACACTTTTGTATTTTTCCAGCAGATAGTCGGAGACGCCTTTTTCCCCGTCCCGTAGCCGCTGGATCAGTGTTTCGTCGGTGTATTTTTTATAATCATTTTTTATCATGGGTCGTGCCTCATTTTCTTTAGAGCGTGTGTATTTTATATCACGATAAGTATACATGAAAGACGGGGGACTGTTCAAGGGGCACTTGCATCTTCAGGCAGTATGGACTGGTATTTTCATATGGATCATGTTACAATGTATGGAAAACAGGCGGGGGGATGTTTATGAGAGCTTTCAAGTGGTCCTTGCTTTTTTGTGTGTTATGGTTATCTGTCTCTGTTCCCGTATGGGGGAAGGCGCCGGGGAGAGCGGATATCTGGCAGACGGGGGCAGATACCAGGAATGTCAGCATATCCTGGCGGGGACAGGGAGATGCCGTAGTCTATAAGGTCTATTATAAATATGCATCGCAGAGCTTTTATCATTATGTGAAAGACGTATATCCTTCCGGTGTCAGTCTGAAAACGTCTGTAAAGCTCCCAAAAGCGGGGAGGATCTATCATGTCCAGGTCGTGCCTTATGGTCGGGATGGTGAGAGCGGGGGGACGGCTTATCGTCTGGAATGCCGGACCCTGCCGGGGAAGATCCGCCTGGGCAGCCAGAAGAGCTATGCAACCTCCAGATCCATGAAGTTTTTCTGGAATGGCGTGGAGAGTGCCGCGGGCTATGTGATCCGGGTGACGGATCTGGATGGGCGGCTTGTGGGGCGGCAGAGGGTCCGGGGCAGGGCGAGTACGGTGTTCAATGGTCTTGCCGCTGGGAGATTTTACCGCCTGCGCATCCGTGGGTACGTCCGGATAAATGGGAAGACTGTCTATGGGCCTGCTTCCTACACATATGTTGCCCAGCAGCCCCGGGTGAGGTTTAAGTGGGCCAGCCGCAGTGTGGTGCGGGTCTCCTGGGCAGCGGTGGCAGGTGCCGCAGACTATTCCGTGTATGTGACGGATGATCCTTCGCGGGGTTTCCAGCGGGTAACGACTGTGCCGTATGCGTCGGCAGTGATCCCGGGGCTTAACAGGGATTGGAGATATCATGTCTATGTGGTGGCCAATATGCGTAAGGGAGAGCGTGTGTATGCCAGCCCCAGGACGAAATATTATACGTTTCGGCTTCAAATGGAATAAGGAGGAGAGAGTGATCCATGGAACAGGAAACCGTATCCAAGAATTTTATTGAGCAGATGATCGACAAGGACTTAGAAGAGGGGGTCTATGATACTGTGTGTACCCGTTTTCCCCCGGAACCCAATGGGTATCTCCACATCGGACATGCCAAATCGATCTTGCTGAATCATGGGATCGCCCGTAAATACCACGGGAAGTTCAATATGCGTTTTGACGATACGAACCCGACGAAAGAAAAAGAGGAATTCGTAGAGTCGATCAAAGAAGATATCCAGTGGCTGGGGGCGGACTGGGAAGACCGGCTGTATTTTGCCTCGGATCTTTTTGACAAGATGTATGAGGCCGCAGTCTCTCTGATCAAAAAAGGGAAGGCGTATGTGTGCGACCTGAGTGCGGAGGAGATACGCCAGTACAGGGGCACCCTGACAGGACCTGGGAAGGAAAGCCCTTACAGGGACAGGACTGTGGAGGAGAATCTGCAGTTGTTTGAAGCGATGAAGAACGGCCAGGTGGGGGACGGTGAGAGAGTGCTGCGCGCGAAGATCGATATGTCCTCTTCGAATATGAATATGCGCGATCCGGTCATCTATAGGGTGGCGCACATGGCGCATCACAGGACTGGGGATACCTGGTGTATCTATCCGATGTATGATTTTGCCCATCCGCTGGAAGATGCTTTTGAGGGAGTGACCCATTCCATCTGTACGCTGGAATTTGAAGACCACAGACCTTTATATGATTGGGTCGTCCGGGAGGTGGGATTTGCCCATCCGCCCAGGCAGATCGAGTTTGCAAAATTATATCTTACGAACGTGGTGACGGGCAAGAGGTATATCAAGAAACTCGTGGAAGAAGGGATCGTGGACGGCTGGGACGATCCCAGGCTGGTCTCTATCGCCGCCCTGCGCAGGAGAGGTTTCACACCGGAGTCTATCCAGATGTTCGTGGAACTGTGCGGCGTGTCTAAGGCACAGAGTTCCGTGGACTATGCCATGTTGGAATATTGTGTCCGGGAAGACCTGAAGCTGAAGAGAAAGAGGATGATGGCTGTCTTAGACCCCGTCAAGCTGATCATCGATAATTATCCGGAAGGCCAGACAGAGGAGCTGGAAGTGGCTAATAATCTGGAAAATGAAGAGTTGGGGAGCAGGACGGTGACTTTCGGGAGGGAACTTTATATCGAGCGGGAAGACTTTATGGAAGTACCGCCCAAGAAATATTTCCGTCTGTTCCCGGGAAATGAAGTGCGTCTGATGCAGGCTTATTTTGTCAGATGCGAGAGCTTTGTAAAAGATGCGGATGGCAATGTGGTGGAGATCCACTGCACGTACGACCCTGAGACGAAATGCGGGAGCGGCTTTACCGGGAGGAAAGTAAAAGGGACGATCCATTGGGTGTCGGCCCAGGATGCGGTACAGGCGGAAGTACGCCTGTATGAGAATATCATCGACGAGGAAAAAGGCGTGTACAATGAGGACGGTTCCCTGAACTTAAACCCGCATTCATTGACTGTGAAGCAGGCGTATCTGGAACCTGCCCTTGCCCAGGCGAGAGCTTACGACAGTTTCCAGTTCGTCCGGAACGGATACTACTGCGCGGACGCTAAGGATTCCCGGGAAGGTGCGCCGGTATTTAACCGGATCGTGTCCCTGAAGAGTTCCTTTAAACTGCCTAAGGATCTGTGAGAAGGATAAAAGCGATAAATTATAACAAAATTTACCTCGTATGCTTCTTGTCAAGCGGCATAGAATATAGTATAATCTACTTAAATGTGATCCAGTCTATGGATCGGACAGATAAAAGGATTGCCTGGAATGTGCGATATCCCCTATTATTTTGAACCTACATTTACGTTCATGGGATTCCTAGATCATTGGATGGATGTCAGACCTCTCGTCGTGGTAGGCAGAGATCTAATTGCGGTTACCCACCTAGCATTATAAGCTAGGCGTCAAAATATAGGAAAACGGCATTTCGGGTTTACTAAGGATGAAAAGAGAGTCAGCGATGGCTCTCTTTTATCCATGTTAGAGCGTGTTTGAAGACCTCATATATCCTTAGATCATAGAAAATTTACAGATGATAGTGTATCAACAAGTTGACTTCTGTAATAAAATGTGCCGGATATCTTGTTACTCTGGAAGGCGGAGGAATGAGTCGTAGCGGTGGCTGCGGCGATCAACAGTGCTATGTGCCAGTGGCACATGTTCAGCACGGACCGGAACGAAAAAAGAATTGAGCGGCCATGGATCGTATCAAATGTTTGTGCGATCTAAACTATTTACAGATCATTTGAGGTTTTAAGACACACGCTGGAGCATATTCTATGCGGAGGATGAGGATATGAGTGTGTATAAAAGGAGTTTTGGTCTTACGGCGGCGGGAGAGAGCGCGCATATCTACCGCCTGGAAAACAGGAATGGCTCATACATAGAGGTGACAGACCTGGGCGCGTCCCTTGTGACAGTGGCGATGCCGGACAGAGATGGAAAACTCACAGATGTGGTGTTGGGATATGATCAGGCAGAAGGCTATGAGAGAGGGGATGCCTATTTCGGAGCTGTGATCGGACGTAACTGCAACCGTATTGAGAGAGCACGGATACAGATAAATGGCCGTACATATCAGTTGACGGCCAATGATGGGGAAAATAACCTGCACAGCGGGCCGGATGGCTACGAGCGCCGTCTATGGGGAGAACAGGAGGTAGACCAGCAGCGGAACAGTGTGACGTTTGCACTTTCCAGTCCGGACGGTGACCAGGGCTTTCCTGGTGATCTCCGTATCATGGTCAGATATAGATTGTCAGACGATGATGAGGTCAGTATCCATTACATGGGGAGCAGTGACGCGGATACGGTCGTGAATCTGACGAACCACAGTTATTTTAATCTGGATGGCCAGGATCAGGGGAGTATCTGCGATCATTGGGTGGCTATAAATGCCCGCGCGTTCACCCCGGTCAGGGACAGCGGCGCGATCCCTACAGGGGAGATCCTTTCAGTGGGAGATACGCCCATGGATCTTGTGAAGGGCAGGCGTGTGGGCATGGAGATAGATGCTGACTATGATCAGCTTAAATGTATGGGCGGTTATGACCATAATTTTGTCTGTGAAGGCTATCGGAAGGGCAGGACCCGTGTAGTCGCCCGCGCGCGGGGACCCAGGAGCGGCATCACCATGGAAGTGGCGACAGACCTTCCCGGTCTCCAGTTTTACACGGGCAATTTTCTGGATGGACAGGTGGGCAAGGGCGGACATATCTACCACAGGCGGGATGGATTCTGCATGGAGACCCAATATTTTCCCAACAGTGTGAACGATGAGGGATTTGAGACCCCTGTCTTGAGTGCAGGGAAGACCTACCGTACCATGACTTCCTATCGGTTTGGTGTGGAGAGGTGATCCGTAGAGGTGATACATGAAAAAAACAGCGGTAGAGGTGTTTCATTTTTTCAAAGGTTTTACAGACCGTGCATTTAAGGATCATGTGAGTGCATACGCGGCGCAGGCGGCTTATTTTATCATATTATCTTTTATCCCGTTTGTTCTGTTCCTGCTCACGATCGTGCGGTATACGCCGCTCACAAAAGATATGGTGGATCAGGCGATCGTGGAGATATGTCCGGATAATTTCCGGGGGCTGGTGTCAGCAGTGGTCAATGAAGTCTACGGGAAGACGAGCGCCGTGCTGCCCGTTACACTGCTCTTGTCCCTGTGGTCTTCCGGAAAAGGCGTGCAATCTCTCACTAACGGGCTGAATACCATCTACCATGTGGAAGAGACCAGAGGGTGGCTGACCACCCGGCTCTGGTCGGTGTTTTATACGTTTGTCTTTGTCCTGGCGATCGTGGCCAGCCTAGTCCTCCTGGTATTCGGCAACAGCCTCCAGAAGAGCCTGACAGCAGAATGGCCCTGGCTGGGCCGATTGGTGGCGCAGATCATAGGGGCGCGGATGCTGGGGTCTTTCTTTGTATTGATGGCGGTCTTTCTGGCCTTTTATAAAGTGCTGCCCAACAGGAAAGCTACGTTCAAGAGCCAGATGCCGGGAGCGTTTGTCACGGCTGTGGCGTGGATGGCATTTTCCTATGCGTTTTCTCTCTATTACACGTTTTTTCCCAGCGCCCTGAATATGTACGGCAGTTTTGCCACGATCATACTGATCATGCTGTGGATGTATTTTTGTATGAATATTGTCCTGTATGGCGCGGAAGTGAACGTTTATTTTGAGGATCTTCACTCTTGACAGGATGGAAAAAAATATATAGAATAGGTAAAAGACAAAGGCATGGAAGGTGTCTAGTGTACTGTACACTCATAGAGTCAGTCTTTCCAGCAGAGAGAGGAGATCGTCGGCTGCAAGTCTCCTTTGGTCCAGGGCTGTCTTGAATTTCCCACCGGAGCTGCATCTTTGAACGGCCGCTGTATTTTTTCGTGTGCGGCCGAGTAGGAGATGACGTGGATGCGCGTTAAGCATAGGAAAGGTGTCCGCAGGCAGTTTTTTTGTGCGGGAATTAGGGTGGTACCGCGAACGAGAGCTCGTCCCTTTTGGGGACGGGTGTTTTTTTGTTTCACAAATCTATTCTTAAGGAGATAGGCATATGAGTATGAAAGAGAAGTTACAGAAGATCCGTGAGGAGGCCCTGGAACGGATCCAGAGTTCTGACGGACTGGAACAGTTGAATGATGTGCGCGTGGCTTATCTGGGGAAAAAAGGCCAATTGACAGCTGTGCTGAAAGGTATGAAGGACGTGGCGGCTGAAGAGCGGCCGGCGGTGGGCCAGTTGGTGAATGATACACGGGCGCATATCGAGGACTTCCTGGAAGAGACGAAGGCACGGATGGAGCAGATACTCCAGGAGGAGCGGCTGAGAGAGGAGGTCATCGATGTGACCCTCCCGGCGGCGAAGATGGAGACAGGCCACAGACATCCCAATACCATCGCGCTGGAAGAAGTGCAGCGGATCTTCATCGGCATGGGGTATGAAGTGGTGGAAGGGCCGGAGGTGGAATACGACCTGTATAATTTTACCAACTTAAATATCCCTGAGGACCATCCGGCCAAGGATGAACAGGATACCTTCTATATCTCGAAAGATATCGTACTGCGTACCCAGACTTCTCCGGTACAGGCGCGTGTGATGGAACAGGGTAAGCTGCCTATCCGTATGATCGCGCCTGGGCGGGTCTTCCGTTCTGATGAAGTGGATGCGACCCATTCCCCCTCTTTCCATCAGATCGAGGGGCTGGTAGTGGACAAAAATATCACATTCGCGGATCTGAAAGGAACGCTTGAAGGATTTGCCAGGCAGCTCTTCGGCCCGGAGACGGAGACGAAGTTCCGGCCCCATCATTTTCCCTTCACAGAACCCAGTGCGGAGGTGGACGTTTCCTGTTTTAAATGTAAGGGGAGCGGCTGCAGGTTCTGTAAAGGGAGCGGCTGGATCGAGATCTTGGGCTGCGGGATGGTGCATCCCCATGTCCTGGAGATGTGCGGCATAGACCCGGAAGAATATACGGGGTTTGCTTTTGGCGTAGGGCTGGAGCGGATCGCATTGCTCAAATATGAGATCGATGATATGCGTCTGCTGTATGAAAATGATGTCAGATTCTTGAGGCAGTTTTAGGAGGGCTTATATCATGAATACTTCTCTATCGTGGATAAAAATGTATGTACCGGATCTGGATGTGACGGCGCAGGGATATTCTGACGCGATGACCCTGTCCGGGACAAAAGTGGAAGGATATCAGCGTTTGGACGCAGATCTGGAAAATATTGTGGTGGGACAGATCAAAAAGATAGAAAAACACCCAGACGCAGATAAGCTGATCGTCTGTCAGGTGGATGTGGGACAGGAGCAGCCCGTCCAGATCGTCACAGGCGCGCCCAATGTGAAAGAGGGGGATAAGATCCCCGTTGTCCTGGACGGGGGACGTGTGGCGGGAGGCCATGACGGTAAGGTGACGCCCGGCGGGATCAAGATCAAGAAGGGGAAACTCAGGGGCGTAGATTCCAGCGGCATGATGTGTTCTATTGAAGAGTTGGGGAGCAGCCGGGAGATGTATCCGGAAGCGCCGGAATACGGGATCTATATCTTCGAGGACGATGTGCCTGTGGGCGGAGACGCGGTCAAGATCCTGGGGCTGGATGATGTGATCTTCGAGTACGAGATCACATCGAACCGGGTAGACTGCTACAGTGTGGTGGGGATCGCACGGGAGGCGGCGGCCACTTTTGGTAAAGAGTTCAAGCCCCCGGTGGTAAAGGCTGTGGGGAACCAGGAAGACGCCGCAGACTATATCCGTGTGACAGTGGAAGATGAGCAGCTGTGTCCCCGCTATTGTGCCCGTGTAGTCAAGAATGTAAAGCTGGGGCCTTCCCCTAAATGGATGCAGCGCTGTCTGGCGGCTAACGGCATCCGCCCTATCAATAATCTGGTGGATATCACCAATTATGTGATGGAGGAATATGGACAGCCTATGCACGCTTACGACCTGGATACCATCGAAGACGCACACATCGTGGTCAGGCGGGCAGAGCAGGGAGAAGAGTTCGTCACTCTGGACGGTCAGACACGCATCATGGATGAGGACGTGCTGATGATCTGTGACGGCAGGAAGCCTGTAGGTGTGGCTGGGATCATGGGCGGTGAAAATTCTATGATCACAGATCAGGTGAAAACGGTACTCTTCGAGGCGGCTTGTTTTGACGGGGCGAATATCCGCAAGTCGGCCAAAAGGATCGGGCTGCGCACCGATGCTTCCGGAAAGTTTGAGAAGGGACTGGATCCCAATAATGCCCAGGCGGCGATCGACAGGGCCTGCCAGCTCATGGAGGAACTGGGCGCGGGGGAAGTCGTGGGCGGCATGGTGGATGTGTATGCGCAGAAACGGGAGCCCGTCCGCGTGAGATTTGAGCCGGAGAAGATCAATGCCCTGCTGGGGACAGATATATCTAAGGAGGAAATGCTTAAGTTCCTGGATAAAGTTGCGTTGAGATATGAAGAGTCCACCGGAGAGATCGTTGCTCCGACCTTCCGTCAGGATATCCATTGTATGGCGGATCTGGCAGAGGAAGTAGCAAGATTTTACGGATATGACAAAATATCCACAACATTGCCCACCGGGGAGGCGACAACGGGGCGCATTTCTTTCAAACAGCGTATTGAGCAGGTGGCGAGGGATGTGGCGGAATACTGCGGTTTTTCCCAGGGGATGTGCTATTCTTTTGAGAGTCCCAAGGTATTTGATAGACTGCGGCTGCCAGAAGAATGTCCCAAGAGGAGGGCGATACGGATCTTGAACCCTCTGGGTGAGGATTTCAGTATCATGCGTACTTTGTCGGTGAATGGGATGCTCACGTCCCTGGCGACAAATCATAACCGGAGAAATAAGAATGTGGGGCTGTATGAATTAGGGAATGTATATCTTCCAAAAGAGCTGCCCTTACAAGAACTCCCCGACGAACGGATGCAGTTTACCCTGGGTATGTACGGCAAGGGGGATTTCTATACGATGAAAGGCGTGGTGGAGGAATTCTTTGAAAAGGCGGGGATGCGCAAAAAACCTGTCTACGAGCCGTCCACCCTGTATCCTTATCTGCACCCGGGACGTCAGGCGGTCGTCTGCTATGAAGGGAAAGAAGTGGCATATCTGGGGGAAGTCCATCCTGCGGTGGCCGCATCCTACGGGATCGGGGAGCGCGCTTATCTGGCGGTGGTGGATATACCATCAGTCCTGGGATTTGCGGGCTTTGACTATAAATACGAAGGGATCGCCAGATATCCGGCTGTGACCCGTGATATCAGCATGGTCGTACCAAAAGATGTGCTGGCAGGACAGATCGAGAGCGTGATCGCACAGCGGGGCGGTAAGATCCTGGAAGATCTTAGTTTATTTGATATATATGAGGGAAAACAGATCAAAGCGGGGTATAAGTCTATGGCGTATTCAGTGACGCTGCGCGCGAAAGACCGGACACTGGAGGAAAAAGATGTGAGCGCCGTTATGAAGAAGATCTTGCACGGATTAGAGGGCCTTGGTATCGAATTGAGGAGTTAAGGGGAGTTTTGGCGTATGCTATTATATGTGATCAGACATGGGGAGACTGCCTGGAATGCGTTGAGGAAGATACAGGGCATGACAGACATCCCGTTAAATGAAAATGGGATACGGCTGGCGAAGATCACTGGGAAAGAGCTGGAGGACGTGCCTTTTGACCTGGCGATCTCCAGTCCGCTCCAGCGGGCTTTCCAGACCGCAAGACTGGTATTGAGGGACAGGGATGTACCTATTGAGACAGACGAACGTATCCAGGAGATCTCTTTTGGGGATCTGGAAGGGACGCAAGTCCTACAGGTGGATCCTTCCCACCCTTTCCATAATTTTTTTGCCGACGCATATCATTATGTACCGGCCAGGAATGGGGAGTCGATCTATGACGTATGTGCGAGGACGGGGGAGTTCTATGAAGAACTGATACACCGTCCGGATCTTGAGGATAAGATCGTGCTGATCGCGACCCATGGCTGTGCCGTGCGCGCTATGCTGCAGCCTGTGTATGGAGATATCACTGATTTCTGGCAGGGAGGCGTCTGTCCTAACTGTGGTGTGAATATCATAGAGATAAAGGGTGGGAAGGCCACCCTTTTGGAAAAAGATAAGATCTATTATTAGAGCGTGTCTTAAAGATCATCCACGCCAACCGCACGCTCCACTTTGCGGTCGATCTGTTATTTTAACGTATACTTACTGATCTTCCGGTTGATGAGTTCCATGGCGGCTTCACTTGCTTCGAACATATCGTTGGTATAGACGTCGGCTTTGATCTCTTTGGCATATTTTGCCGTTACGGGTGCTCCGCCGACCATGATGGAGATCTGGGGGCGGACGCCGGCTTCTGTGATATGGTCGATGACGTTTTTGAGTTCCGGGATCGTGGTGGTGAGGAGGGCGGAGAGGGCGAGGATGTCCGGGCGGTGACGGCATACGGCGTCCAGGAATTCTTCTTTTGTCACATCTATGCCCAGATCGATGACGGTAAAGCCTCTGCTGCGCAGGACCATAGCCACCAGGTTTTTGCCGATATCATGGAGGTCTCCGGCAACGGTACCGATCACCACGACGCCTCTGCGCCGTCCGCCGGAATAATGGGAGAGGATCGGTTTTAAAGAGTACATGGCCGCATGTATGGCACGGGAGGCCATGAGTACTTCAGGGATAAAGATATCTCCGTTGTGCAATTGGTTCCCCATTTCTTTCATGGACGGGATGAGCGCTTTGTCAATGATTGAATGGGTGCTGTATCCCAGGCTGAGAGCTTTCTCTGTGGCGATCTTGGCGGCCTGGGCGTCTCCTGTGTAGATGATCTGTTCTAATTCTTGGAGGATGTCTTCTTCCATGGTCGAGATATTCCTTTCGTGGACAAAGATATTATGTTAATTTGCCTGGAGTGTCTTTCGGTATTGGGTAGGTGTGACGCCCTCGTACCGCTTGAACACCTTTGTAAAATAGCTGGCATCGTCATAGCCGATATTCTCAGCGATCTCATCGATGAGATATTGGGGGTTCTGCAGCAGCCGCTTGGCTTCTTCGATACGGACCCTGGTCAGATATTCCATCAGGGACATCTTCTGGACTTTTTTGAAAAGACGGCTGGCGTAACTGGGACTCAAGTATACGGATTGTGCGATCTCTTCTAAGGTGAGGTTTCTGTTGAAATTGTTCTGTATATATCTTTGGATCTCCTGGATCCGGGAATGATACGGTTTCTGGTTGGTCTTCTGGACTTGTTCCAGAAAAAAATCAAGGAGCTTCTGGCCGAGGACGCAGATACCTTCCGGGGTAGTCTCCTGATAGATCTCCTGGAAGATCTTGGTGTTCTGTGCACAGGCTGCTTCCATAGGGACGCCTGCATTTACGGCACAGCGCGATATGATAACGCTCAGTTCGATGACTTTCGTCTGGACGATCGCGGTCTGATTGTTGCTGTAGAGGACAATATCTGTGAGCAGCCGCTGGAAGAGTTCCCGGGCGGCTTTTTCTTCGCCCAGTTTTATCTTTGTCGTCAGATCTGATTCAATGGAGATATTGTATTCGATGGCGGGTTTGGGGAGTTTGTTCTCCAGATTTTTGCGGTTTTCGATCTCTTCATGTAAGAGGGACTGCTGGTATGTGATCTCTTTGGTGTGTATATAATTTTCCCAGCCGGACTTCATGATATAATTGGCTATGATATACATGAGATAGGAGGCGCTCCTGACCATGCTCGCAGACACGACGGGCAGTTCTTCCACTGCCTGGAAGAGTTCTGTAAGATCGGAGGTCAGTTCCTGGTTCATCTCCCTGAGTTCGATCCAGAAGAATTCCTCCGGTTTCCACATCAGCACCTGGCCGCAGATGATCGTACCCAGATGTTCACCTTCTACGATGATCGGGGAGGCCCATTCGATCAGTCCGGAAGGGCAGCGGAAGATATAAGGTTCGCCGAACATGGCGGCCTGCTTACCTGCTCTCTTATAAGCCCCCCGGCATCTCTGCAGCCCGTTTTCTGTGTTGTAGATGAGCTGGCAGAATTTGCAGCATTTTGACAGGTCTTTGCGGGAGAAGATGGATTTTCCTTCGATATCGACGATATTTGCCATCAGGCCGGTCGTTTCAGTAAAGGCATCCAGGATATCCTTTAGTATTTTAATGTCAATGAAATTCTGCAGTTTCGTCCGGCTGTTGATATTACTCTCGTTTTTTTCTTGATCCATTGGGGACACCTCCTTATAAAGGGAAAATAATGCACGGATTGATTATATTTTACTCCTTTTTTTGATAAAATGATAGGGAAAAATTTGTTATTGGTGAAAAAAATGCTGATATGGCTAGACTACAGGAAAATATTGTCATATGGATAGGCGGAACATTAAAGTGTGTTTGAAAGTCAGGTAGCCTATTATCTGTAAATTTGTGATGATCATGGAGTATTTTAGGTTTTAAGACACGCTCTAAAGAAAAGAATGAAAAAAGCTGCCTGAGAGAACGATCAGGCAGCTAATATATATTAAAATCAAGGGTAAAACTCATAAAGGAAACAAATCAATGATGACCGTTATCGAAGATCATAGAATGATCGAACGATCAGGCAGCTAATTCTTTTGCTTTCTGGGCAGCAGCGGCGGCGTCCGCAGTGTAAGCGTCAGCGCCTACTTCTTCACAGTATTTCTGTGTCACAGGTGCGCCGCCAATCATGATCTTGACCTGGTCGCGGATGCCTGCTTCTTTGAATGCGTCGATCGTGGATCTGATCGCCGGCATTGTTGTGGTCAGCAGGGCAGAGCAGCAGACGATCTTCGTGTCCGGGTTATTCTTCACAGCTTCGATGAATTTTTCCGGGGAAACGTCAACGCCCAGGTCGATCACTTCAAAACCGCCGCTCTCCATCATCATGGAGACAAGGTTTTTGCCGATATCATGAAGGTCGCCGGCAACAGTGCCGATGATGATCTTGCCCAATCCGGAATTTCCTTCTGCAGACAAGTATGGCTGGAGGGCTTCTACGCCTTTTTTCATAGCTTTTGCAGCGACCAGCATCTCAGGAACGAAGATCTTGCCTTCTGTAAACTGTGCGCCTACTTCGTCCATAGCGCCGATCATACCTGTGTTCAGCAGTTCGTTCGCGTCTTCGCCTGCATCGATCGCTTCTTGGACAGCAGCAGCGATCAGTTTGCCTTTACCTTTTTTCACTAATTCACGGATCTCATCAACTTTAGACATAATATAAATCCTCCTATAACTTTATATTGATTTAAATGAGATTGGATCATTTAATAGATATCATTTTTGTACCGGACCGAATAGGCCTTCACGGTAAGCGCCGATATATTCCATGCAGTAGTCATCCAGACCCAGAAGAGCTTCTGTTGCGTAGATCAGACCGATCATGTCACGGTTTGTGGGATCTAAGATCGCGCTGTCCAGCCCGGCGTTCATAGCCAGTACAGTATATCCTAAGTTCACCATCTTACGGACGGGCAGGTTAAAGGATATGTTGCTGACAGCGGCGATGATATGGATGTCCGGATACTGTTCCCGGATCGTCTTGATGACCTGGACGTTCAGGCTCATGCCGTCTTCGGATGTACAGAGCATTTCTACAAGCGGATCCACATAGAGCCTGCTGGGGGCGATGTTGTATTTTTTGGCCAGTTCCATGATCTGGCCGAATACATTGAGCCTGTCCTCGGCTGTCTTGGGGATACCTGAGTCGTCGCTTAGAAGGCAGATGATCTGCCAGTCGCTGTCTGCCACTTCCTTGAAGACTTTCTCCGCTTTGTCGCCTTCCATGGAAATGGAATTGATGATGCCTGGCTTATTGCAATATTTGTAAGCCTGGAGGACTACATCGGCACTGGGGCTGTCCACGGCAATAGGCAGGTCAGTGACTTCCTGGATGCAGTCGATCATCCATTTTAAAGTTTCAACTTCGATCTCTTCATCTACAGATGCGCAGCAGTCGATAAAAGTCGCTCCAGACGCAGCCTGGATCTTTGCACGTTCTTTGATGAACTCGAGATTATGGTTTTTGATGGCTTCTCCCACAGATGGGATCGAGCCATTGATCTTCTCTCCAACTATGATCATTTTACGAGAACACCTCCTTTATGTAAGATATCATAATACGACGGGAAAGAAAAATCTCTGGACTATTTGGGATATTTTCCGTATTATCTTACCCTGATCCTCTGATGTTTGTGGATCTTTCCAGTTATTGAATCTGAGAAATGGAAATGATATACTAATATACTACTTATTAGTATCAAGAGGAGGATCATGGATATGAAGACCAGTGATTTTTATTATAGTCTGCCGCAGGGACTGATCGCCCAGGACCCCTTGGAAGACAGGAGCGCTTCCAGGCTCTTGTGTCTGGGAAAAGAGGACGGGCATGTGGAACACCGGCGGTTTCGGGATCTGAAAGACTACCTGTGTCCGGGGGATTGTCTCGTCTTGAATGATACGAAAGTGATACCGGCCCGCTTGCATGGGAGGAAAGCTGATACGGGCGCGGCAGTGGAACTTCTGTTATTGAAGCGCCGGGAAGGGGACGTCTGGGAGACGCTCGTAAAGCCGGGACGTAAGATAAAGCCCGGCTGCCGCCTTGTCTTTGGCGAGGGGCTGCTGGAAGGCGAGATCACAGATATCGTGGAGGACGGGGACCGCCTGGTCCATTTTACCTATAGAGGTGTGTTCGAGGAGGTACTGGATCAGCTGGGAGAGATGCCCCTGCCCCCGTATATCACCCATGAGCTGAAAGAAAAAGGACGCTACCAGACAGTCTATGCAAAACATGAAGGCTCGGCGGCAGCGCCTACGGCGGGCCTTCATTTTACGGACTTTTTATTAGAAGAGATAGAAAAGATGGGGGTGAAGATCGCCCGTATCACGCTCCATGTGGGACTGGGGACCTTCCGCCCGGTAAAAGTGGAGGATGTAGCAGAACATCATATGCATTCTGAATATTATCAGATCGAAGAAGGACAGGCGCAGATGATCAATGAGACGCGGAAAAATAAAGGGCGTATCATCTCCGTGGGGACCACCAGCTGCCGGACGCTGGAGACGGCAGCGGATGAGGAGGGGATCCTCCATCCCGGCAGCGGATGGACGGATATCTTCATCTATCCAGGCTATAGATTCCGGATAGTGGACGGGCTGGTGACGAATTTCCATCTGCCGGAGTCAACGCTTTTGATGCTGGTGTCCGCGCTGGCCGGGAGGGAGCATGTGCTGGCGGCTTATGAGGAGGCAGTACGGGAGAGGTATCGGTTCTTTTCTTTTGGGGACGCGATGCTGATCTGTTAACGTGGTTTTGATGCGGATGGTACGAAGATCATTAGGAGGCAGAAGTGATAAAAGTATTCTTAGTTGAAGATGAGATCATCATAAGGGAGGGGATCCGCTACAACATCGACTGGGAGAAGGAGGGGTTTGAATTTGTAGGGGAAGCCAGCGACGGGGAACTGGCTTACCCGCTGATACAGAAGACAAAGCCGGATATCCTGATCACAGACATCAAGATGCCCTTTATGGACGGACTGGAGCTGAGCCGTCTGGTGAAACAGGAACTGCCGGAGGTGAAGATCATGATCTTGAGCGGCTACGACGAATTCGAATACGCCCGGGAAGGGATCGATATCGGGATCACGGATTATCTGCTCAAGCCCATTGCCGGAGCCAAGCTCCTCGAGGCAGTCAAAAAAGTGGGGGAGACGATCCAGAAAGAGCGGGCGTTCCAGAAGGCTTTTGAACAGGAACACCAGGAAAACGTCCAGCTGGCCCGCCAGAAATTCTTCCGTAAACTGGTCCTGGGGAAAAACCCCGCTTCCGCGCTCTTGGAAGAGGGGCGCAAGATCGGGATGGACATGACCGCGGACAGCTACAATATCCTGTTATTCCAGATCTTTGACAGAGAAGAGGCGAAAGGAGACCCGCAGAGACAGAACGTCCTCATCCAGGCGATGAAAGGCCTGGCCGATCGTACGCCCCAGATCCTGATGGTGGAATTGGGGATCGAGGGCTGGGGATTTATCTTAAAAGGAACGGAAGAACAGGATATCGGGACGCTGCAGGAACAGTTCACGGCAAAACTGCAGGATCTGTTTGAAAACGAGGGGGACATAGAGTATTTTGGCGGCGTGGGGCAGGCGGTGGACAGGCTGAGTGAACTGGACAGATGTTTTGGCGCGGCCAGCCACGCGTTTGCCTATCGGTATATCAAGAAACGGGATCAGATCATATCCAGCGACGGATTGTCGGCCAAAACATACATAAAAGAAGATGCGGATATCCGTTCCCTGGAGGTGCGCAAACTGGACAGGCGGGTGGTGGAGCGTTTCCTCAAGACCGGGCTGAAGAATGAAGTCCCCCAGTTTGTGGATGGATATTTCGAAAATTTTGGCGAGCGCAATATGCAGTCGTTCCTGTTCCGGCAGTATGTGATCATGGACATGTATTTTGCGGCGGTGGCCCTTCTGGAGGAACTGGGATACCAGGCCGGGGAGCTGGTGGAGAGATGCGGGGACATCCAGGACATGGCCACGGCTTTTTCCACGGCGCAGGTGGATAAAAAATATCTCATAGATGTGCTGGAAGCCACCATCGACCTGAGAGAGGCTGTCTCCCAGAAAAAATATCATTCCCTGCTGCAGGAGGCCAAGAGTTACATCGAACAGCATTTTGTGGATGGAGATATCTCCCTGAACGCGGTGGCCGCCAGCGTGAACTTGAGCGCGAACCATTTCAGCAGCATATTCAGACAGGAGGTGGGGCAGACGTTTGTGGAATACCTGACATCTGTGCGCATGGGCAGGGCGAAGGAGTTGCTGCGCACCACATCCATGCGGTCGGCGGAGATCGCCTATGCGGTGGGGTATAAGGACGCCCATTATTTCAGTTATCTGTTCAAAAAGACGCAGGAATGTACGCCCAGGGAGTTCCGGCAAGGGGTGGGCGGATGATGAGGAGGAAGAAAGGCTCCCCGCTGCAGAAACGGCTGTATATACTGGTGGCTGTGTGCTTGGTGCCACTGACGGTGATGATCGTGTACCTGCTCTTTTTGGTCAACCATTTCTCCAGCCGGTATGACGCCATCGCGGATAATATCACACTGGCAAATGGGTACAGCATTGATTTTAAAGAAGAGATGGATTACACCATGTATATGATCGTGGCCAATATGGAACGGGCTGAAGAGCTTTTGGGCAGCCGGCGTCCTCATGAGATCATCGGACAGGCCCGGGAGGATTTTCAACGACTGTACCGTCTGTCGGATTCTGAGTACACCCGGAGCCAGCTTAAAGGGATCCTGAAATGCCTGCATACACTGGAAGACCGGGTGGAGGATATAGAGGCAGATGCCTTGGTCAGCGGTGCTTATGATGAGAATATGGAGCGTCTGGACCTGGATATCCGTGTGCTCACAGACCTGATCCAGGAGCGCATCCAGGAGTATATCTCCCTGGAGACGGAGCGTCTGGAGAAACTGCGGGAGGGGATCCGCGCGGACGTACTGGCAGCTCTTCGGACCAGCATATGTATCTTTGCCGCGATCTTGCTGGGGGCGGTGATGATCAGCCGGGAGATCGTCACGGGGATCGCGGTGCCGATCCGGCGGCTGTCGGAGGCGACGAAACAGGCGGGGAGCGGTGACTTTGCCGTCCGTGCCCAGGAAGACAGCGACGATGAACTGGCGGTGTTAAATGCCAGCTTTAACCGGATGGTGGAGAAGATCGGGCAGCTCGTGGAGGATATAAAGACGGAGCAGTCCAATCTGCGCCAGTCGGAACTCAGGGTCCTGCAGGCGCAGATCAATCCCCATTTCCTCTACAACACCCTGGACAGCATCATCTGGCTGGCAGAAGCGGGAGAAAAGGAGAAAGTGGTGCAGATCGTCTCGTCCCTGTCGGATTTCTTCCGCACCACATTGAGCAAAGGGCGGGACTATATCACGCTGAAGGAGGAAGAGATGCATATCCGCAGTTATCTGCAGATCCAGCGGCTGCGCTACCGGGACATCCTGGAATACGATATCCGCATCCCCCAGGAGCTGGGCCAGTATCTGATCTTGAAGCTGACCCTCCAGCCGTTGGTGGAGAATGCGCTGTATCACGGGATCAAGAATAAACGGGGTGTGGGCCATATCTGGGTGGACGGCCGCAGAGAAGGGGACAGGATCGTCTTTTGCGTCCGGGACGACGGGATCGGGATGGGACCTGAAGAGCTGGAACGTGTGCAGGGGCTGATCGGCGGCGTGCAGGAGGAAGGAGGCGATACATCTGGTTTTGGATTGTTCAATGTGGACCAGCGGCTGCGCCTGAATTACGGCGCCGCTTATGGGATCCGGATCCACAGCCGACACGGGGAGGGGACGCAGGTCGAGGTCACGATCCCTGCATCATAAAAAATCCAACTTAAATCGTAAAAAAACAAACTGATCGGGGGAGATAGCGGCAGATCTCCGTAAAAAAACAACCGACTTCCGAAGAATCTCCATGGATTTTTGATACAGCGAAGATATAATCGAAGTATAAAAAACAACAGGAGAACAAGGAGGTTGATCCAGTATGAAAAAGAAAATCATCTCAATGGTACTCACCGCATGTCTCTGCTTTAGCCTGACAGCTTGCGGAGGGGGCAGCGAAGAAGCCAGCAGTACAGGTACGGCTGCACAGGAAGACAGCGCAGACAGCGGAGATACTGCAGAGGGGGCGGACGACGCCGCTCAGGAAGACAGCACGTCCGGCGGACTGATCAAAGTGGGCATCATCAACAACGACCCCAACGAGTCCGGCTACCGTACAGCCAACGACGCAGACCTGAAAGCGAATTTTACAGAAGAGAACGGATACGACGCACAGTTCGCGTACAGTAAGAAAAACGACGAACAGATCTCATCTGCGCAGAAGTTCATCCAGGACGGCGTAGATTATCTCCTTATTTCCGCGGCTGATACAGCCGGCTGGGATTCCGTGCTCCAGGACGCACAGGATCAGGGGACGAGGGTCATCCTGTTCGACCGCGTCATTGATGCGGACGAGTCTCTCTATGAGGCCGCTATCGTATCCGACATGGAAAAAGAAGGCGAGACGGCAGTGAACTGGCTGAAAGACCAGGGTTTGGACGAATATAACATCATCCATCTCCAGGGACAGATGGGCACTGCTGCACAGATCGGACGCTCCGCAGCGTTGGATAAAGCAGTGGAAGACGAAGGATGGAACATTGTCACACAGCAGACAGGCGACTGGAATGCGGACAACGCACAGCAGATCGTACAGTCTGTGATCGATTCCAAGGACAGTTTCAACGTGATCTATGCGGAGAACGACGACATGGCCAAAGGCGCTGTCGCAGCTCTTGACAAAGCGAACATCTCCCATGGCGTGGACAAAGACGTGATCATCATGGGATTTGACTGCAATAAGTGGGCTCTGGAAGAACTGTTCAACAAGAACTGGAACTACGATGGACAGTGTAATCCCTTCCAGTCTGAGTATATCATGGATGTGATCGATAAACTGGAAAACGGCGAGGCTCTGACAGAGAAGAAGATCATCATGGAAGAGAAAGGCTTTGATGCCTCGACCATCACACAAGAAGATGTAGACCAATACGGTATCGGATGATCCATGTAAGATCATTGTTAAAAAGGTGCGGTGCGGGAATGAGATGATCCGTTCCGCACTCTTTCTTTTGAGGAGGTGGACTGGAACGTGAAAGAGAACGTTGTATTAGAAATGCGCAACATCCATAAGAGTTTTCCCGGCGTGCGCGCCCTGCAGGGCGTGGACTTTACGCTGAGAAAAGGTGAGATCCATGCGTTGATGGGCGAAAATGGCGCGGGGAAATCCACACTGATCAAAGTCCTGACCGGGGTCTATGGAAAAGACGAGGGTGCTATCCATCTGGACGGGTGCGAGGGAGCGGCCGCCATCCATTCACCCCAGGATGCACAGAAACTGGGGATCAGTACAGTGTACCAGGAGATCACACTATGTCCCAATCTGTCCGTGGCTGAGAATATGTTCATCGGGCGGACAAGAGGCGTCGGGCAAAACTGGAAAAAGGTCAACGCGGACACAGATAAGATCTTACGCTCCCTGGACATACCGGCAAAACCTACCCAGCAGCTTGAGAGCTGTTCCATCGCTGTGCAGCAGATGATCGCCATCGCGCGGGCGGTGGACATGGAATGTAAAGTGCTGATCCTGGATGAACCCACATCTTCGCTGGATGAGCAGGAAGTGGAGAAATTGTTTGGGCTGATGAGGAACTTGCGGGAAAAAGGCGTGGGCATCGTCTTTGTCACCCATTTCCTGGATCAGGTGTATGAAGTGTGCGACCGGATCACCGTCATGCGGGACGGCCAGCTTGTAGGGGAGTATGCGATCAAAGACCTGCCCCGTGTACAGCTTGTATCTAAGATGCTGGGCAAGGAGCTGGACGATATGTCTGACATCAAGGACGAGCAGCAGGAATATGAGAAAGAAGAGGGGATCCCGCCTGTCCTGGAGGCCGAAGGTCTGGTGAGCGATGCGGGGATCAAGCCCTTTGACTTCCATATCGATAAAGGAGAGGTCAACGGATTTACCGGATTACTGGGTTCGGGCAGGAGCGAGTGCGTGCGCGCGATCTTCGGCGCGGACAGAGTGACAGGCGGTACTGTGAAGATGAAAGGAAAGCCTGTCAAGATCAATAGACCGTTGGACGCTATGAAAAACGGCATCGCCTATCTTCCGGAAGACCGTAAGATGGACGGCATCGTGGGCGATCTGTCTGTGCGGGATAACATCATCCTGGCCCAACAGGTCCTGAGGGGATTTTTTAAGCCGTTTTCTAAGGCGGAGGCCAATAAGATCGCAGACGAGTACATAAAGCTCCTGAGCATCAAGACCGCTTCCGCGGACACTCCGATCAGATCCCTGTCAGGGGGGAACCAGCAGAAAGTCATCCTGGCCCGGTGGCTCTTTACCCATCCGGAATATCTGATCCTGGATGAACCGACCCGAGGCATCGACGTGGGGACGAAAGTGGATATCCAGAAGCTGGTCCTCAAGCTTGCCTCAGAGGGCATGAGCGTCACGTTCATCTCTTCGGAGCTGGACGAGATGCTGCGCACCTGCTCCCGCCTTGTGGTCATGCGCGACCGCAGAGTGGTGGGGGAACTGACGAAAGAGGACTTGAACCAGAACAAAGTCATGAATACCATAGCCGGAGGTGAGGAATAGCCATGAGTAAAGATAGAAAGACGTCAACAGGGTCGGGTATCTTAACGAAGATCGTACGGAACCAGTGTTTTATCCCTCTGATCGCGCTGCTGCTCTTGGTGGCATTTAACCTGATCGCGGATCCGGGATTTTTCAAGATCACATTGGCGGACAACAGCGCGGGGAACCCGGTCCTGTCAGGATTTCTGGTCACGATCTTGGACAGCGGTTCAGAGCTTGCGATCCTGGCCATCGGTATGACCCTTGTCACAGCGGCTTCCGGCGGACAGGATATCAGCGTAGGCGCGGCGGTAGCCATCGCGGGGAGCGTGCTGCTGCGTGTGTTGTGCGGGAGCAACTCCAGGCCGGAGACTCTCCAGGCGCCGATCATCGTGGCGTTTCTGGTGAGCTGTCTGGTGGCGATGCTCTTTGGAGCCTTCAATGGTGTGTTGGTGGCGTATTTCAATATCCAGCCGATGATCGCCACGCTGATCTTATACACGGCGGGACGTTCCATCGCCGCATGGGTGAACAACAATGAACTCCCGGTCATCAGTGAGCCTTCTTTTAAATATTTTGGTGAGTTTATCCCGGGCATCCCGATCCCCACGCCGTTCTTCATAGCGGTGGCGTGTATGATCGTGATCGGCCTTGTGCTAAAGTTCACTGATCTGCGGTTGTATACGGAAGCTGTGGGCATCAACCAGGATTCTGCCAGATTGAACGGTCTGGATCCGAAGGTGGTCAAAGTCCTGTCCTTTGTGATCTTAGGGGTGTGCGTGGCTGTGGTAGGTCTGATCAAGGTCAGCCGTATCTCCACGATCAATTATTCGGTCATCGCAAAAGATATAGAGATGGACGCTATCCTTGCGGTGGCTCTGGGCGGAAATGCCTTGAGCGGCGGTAAATTCAACATGGCCGCTTCGATCATCGGGGCTTATGTGATCCAGTTCCTGACCACGACCCTTTACAAATTCCATGTCCAGTCCGACGCGCTCCCGGCCTACAAGGCTGTGGTCGTGATCATCCTGGTGGTGCTCAGCGCGCCGAAAGTGCGGGAATGGCTTGCCGGACTTTCGAAGAGATCCATGAAGAAGGAGGCTGTGTAGTATGAAGAAGAAAAAATTTTCACTGAAAGATCTTACAGATACGAACTTGCTCCTCACGATCACGATCGTGGTCTTCTTCCTTATGTATATCGGCGCGATCTTGTTCCAGGGCGGCGGCTTTACAAAACCGCAGACATTCTTTAATATCTTAAATGCCAACGCGGCTCTGATCATCCTGTCCTGCGGGCTGAGTCTTGTCATGATCACAGGGGGGATCGATATCTCTGTGGGCGGCGTGACGGCTCTGATCAGTATGTGTTGTGCCGTGTATCTGGATTTCCATGGGGGGAATGTGTCCACATCCCTTTTGATGGCCTTGGGGATCGGGCTGGCCTTCGGTATCTTCCAGGGGTTCCTGGTGGCCTATCTGGATATCCAGCCTTTCATCATCACGCTGGCGGGGATGTTCTTTGCCCGCGGTCTGACGACCATTGTCAATACGAAGCCTTTTAATGTGGCCAACGAAGCTTTTACAAAACTGAAGCTGACCCGTGTGATCGTACCGGGCATGGGCGCGCCCAACCGACGGGGCGTGTATGTGGACGCTTATGTGGAGCTGGGCGTGGTGGTGGCCATCCTTGTGGTGATCGTCATGTTCTGTTTCCTCAGATGGACGAAGCTGGGGCGTTCCTTCTATGCGGTGGGTGGGAATCACCAGAGTGCGCTGATGCTGGGTATCAATGTGAAGAGGACCCGTTTCATCTCTCATGTACTCTGCGGGCTGCTGGCCGGTATCGGCGGTTTTGTCTATTTTCTCCATGTGGGTTCTGGTTCCGCCGCCCATGCCACAGGGGCGGAGATGGATGCGATCGCATCCTCCATCATCGGCGGCACCATGCTGACTGGAGGCGTGGGCAATATCGTGGGTACATTTTTCGGCGTACTCTCTCTGGGGACGATCCAGAATATCGTCTCATCGGCCGGATTGGACGAGGCGTGGTGGTCTGGCATCACCCGGGCCGTTATGCTCTGTCTGTTCCTGGTGATCCAGAGCGTGGTCATGGCCCGCAAAAAGAAAGCATAGAAAGTCGGATCTGAGTGAGCAAAAAAGGAGAGGTCTTATGATGAAGAGATATTCCGGTATCTTTGTGGTGGTCCTGCTGGCGTGCGCCGCGGGAGGGTGGATGTTCTTCGGCTGCGTGCCGGATGAAAAAGCCCCTTCTCAGGATACGATGCAGGATGAAGAAGATTATATCGTGATCGGCCTCTCCCAGATCGGGTCAGAATCAGACTGGCGCAATGCGAACACAGGATCTTTCAGATCGGAGTTTACTGCGGAGAACGGCTATTATCTCCTCTTTGAGGATGCGCAGCAGAAGCAGGAAAACCAGTTGAAGGCGGTACGGGATCTTATCCTGCAGGAAGTGGATTATATCATCCTGGATCCGATCGTGGAAACAGGCTGGGATACGGTACTCATGGAGGCTAAGGACGCAGGGATCCCTGTGATCCTGGTGGACAGGCAGATCGTGGTGGAAGACGAGGACTTATATACTTGCTGGGTGGGGAGCGATTTCCGCGAGGAAGGGCGCCGTGCTGGGCAATGGCTGGCGGACTATCTGGAGAGTCAGGGACGCCGGGAAGAACAGATCCGGATCGTGACGCTGCAGGGTACACTGGACTCTTCTGCTCAGATCGGCCGGACCATGGGTTTTCAGGATGTGCTGTCAGCGCATGGGAACTGGGAGATGCTGGAGAGGCGCAGCGGGGAATTTACCCAGGCGAAAGGCCAGGAAGTGATGCGGGATCTCCTGCAGTCCCACAAAGAGATCGACGTGCTGATCAGTGAGAATGACAACATGACCTTCGGCGCCATAGAAGCCATAGAGAGTGCCGGGCGCACCTGCGGGCCGGATGGGGATATCATCGTCATCTCTTTTGACGCGGTGCGGACCGCGATCCAGTTCATGCAGGAGGGGAAGATCAACGCGGACTTCGAGTGCAATCCGCTGCTGGGACCGAAAGTCTCAAAGATCATCGAGGAGCTGGAGGCCGGAGAGCGTGTGGAGAAGATCCAATATATAGAAGAACAGTATTTTGACACCTCTATGGATCTGGAGAAGATCCTGGAGGAGAGGACATATTGAGCGTGTTTTGGGAAATGTGTTTGGAAAAAGGAGAAGAAGGACTATGTTGAAGACGAGGAGATACCAGTTCTGGTTCTGCACCGGGTCGCAGGATCTGTATGGAGAGGAATGCCTCACCCATGTGGCGGAGCATTCCAGGAAGATCGTGGAAGTGCTGAACGCTTCCGGGAACCTTCCCTATGAAGTGGTGTGGAAACCCACACTGATCACAAACGAGCTGATCCGGAAAACATTTAACGAAGCGAATATAGATGGGGACTGCGCCGGGGTCATCACCTGGATGCACACATTTTCACCGGCAAAATCCTGGATCTTAGGATTGCAGGAGTTCCGCAAGCCGCTGCTGCATCTGCATACCCAGTTTAACCGGGAGATCCCCTATGATTCCATTGATATGGATTTTATGAACGAGAACCAGGCTGCCCACGGCGACCGGGAATACGGACATATCTTCAGCCGGCTCCGCATGGAACGTAAGGTGATCATGGGATACTGGGAAGACGAGGATGTGCAGAAAAGGATCGGGTCCTGGATGCGCACAGCCGTGGGCGTACTGGAGAGCAGTCATGTGCGCGTCATGAGGATCGCCGATAATATGAGGAATGTTGCGGTCACCGAGGGTGATAAAGTAGAAGCCCAGATCAGATTCGGCTGGGAAGTGGATGCTTACCCGGTCAATGAGATCGCGGCGGCGGTGGATGCGGTCCCGCAGGGAGAGATCGATACTCTGGTGGAAGAGTATTATGATAGATATGAGATCTTGCTGGAAGGCCGGGATGAGAAAGAGTTCCGTGAGAATGTGGCTGTCCAGGCGGGGATCGAGATCGGATTTGAGCGTTTCCTGGAAGAAAAGGACTACCACGCGATCGTCACCCATTTCGGCGATCTGGGCGCGCTGAGACAGCTTCCGGGCCTGGCTATCCAGAGGCTCATGGAGAAAGGATATGGCTTTGGAGCCGAGGGCGACTGGAAAACGGCGGCTATGGTCCGTGTGATGAAGCTCATGACCCAGGGGATGGAAGATGCCAAGGGGACTTCTTTTATGGAGGATTATACCTATAACCTGGTCCCTGGGAAAGAGGGTATCTTACAGGCCCATATGCTGGAAGTATGTCCGTCGATCGCAGACGGCAAGATCAGTATCAAGGAACAGCCTCTCTCCATGGGGGACAGGGAAGACCCGGCCAGGCTGGTCTTTACATCCAAAACGGGTCCGGCGGTGGCCACATCCCTGATCGATCTGGGCGACCGGTTCCGCCTGATCATCAATGAAGTGGATTGTAAGAAAGTGGAAAGGCCGATGCCGAAGCTCCCGGTGGCGACAGCGTTCTGGACGCCCAGACCCAACCTCCAGACAGGAGCTGAGGCATGGATCTTAGCGGGCGGCGCCCACCACACGGCGTTCTCCTATGACCTGACTGCAGAGCAGATGGGCGACTGGGCGGCGGCTATGGGCATCGAGGCGGTCTACATCGATGGAGACACGACCATACGTCAGTTTAAGAATGAGCTCCTCTGGAATAGTATCGCGTATAGATAGAAGATGTGTATCCTTGGGATATCCTGGCTGTGCAGTCGTTTTGCTGGACAGCCGGGGTATTTTTTTTCTGTATCGATGGGAGACTTATGTATATCAGATAAAAAAAGTTTGACATGTGTGATGCGTGATGGTATAATCTTTCGTAAATTTTAGCATATGAAACAAAAGAAACAGGTAAGAGGGGGATGTATTTGGTATATTTATCACATTTGATACCAGACAGCGATATGGCCGGCCTGCTGGCCCGTTATCCTGTGGGAGTGGAATCCATTGAATTTTCCATTGGATACTGCCTGGATGCATGGCAGGAGAGGGCAGCCTCTTATCGGCAGCGTCTGGATGACATGGGCCTTGACGGCCCGCTGAGCATACATGGCCCTTTTTTGGATCTGAACCCTGTGAGCTGGGACAGCAAGGTCAGGCAGGCTGCGCGGGAGCGTTTTTCAGAGGCTTACCAGGCGGCCTGTGCGCTGGGTGCAGAGAAGATCATCTACCATACCTGTTTTGTGCCGATGACCAACCTTCTGGATGGCTGGGCGGAGCGGATGACGGAGTTCTGGAGGGATTTTATGGAAGGCCGGGACAGCGGGGTGTCTGTCTGCTTGGAAAATGTCTTCGATCCGGAGTACGCGCCCCTTGGGAAGATCGTGCGTGAGGTGGATCATCCGGCGTTTGGGCTGTGTCTCGATATAGGCCATGCAAACTGTTTTTCACCGTATCCGGCAGAGGAATGGCTCCAAGAGCTTTCTCCATACATACGCCATCTCCATCTGCATGACAATCACGGGAAACAGGATGAGCATCTGGGGATCGGGCAGGGCGATCTTTCATGGGAGAGCGTCCTGGGTCTTATACGGGAAAGGTTGCCCCAGGCTGACGCGGCCATAGAGAACCCCAGCCGGCAGTTGTGTGAGGTATCCCTTGCAGCATTAAAAGATTTTGGGATTTTTTCATAAAAGCGTTACGAATGTCCTCCCATTATCTTCCGGGAGCGCATATATAAAACAAAGGGGGTAAAGAGCAATGAAAGAATTTCATCATGTTTTACGGAATGGATCAGGGTTCCATGCAAAAACAGCCAGCAAGTTTGTGCAGATGGTGAAGGGGCTGGATTCTGCGGTCACCGTCTCCAGGGATGACAATGTGGTGAGTGCGGATAAGCTCACGGATCTTGTCTCTCTGGACGCACGTAAGGGAGAACGCATCACAGTCACTTTTGAGAATCATGTGACGGATGAAGAAGTGGAGAGATTCAGGGAATTTGCAGAGGCGCATCTGTAAGGTGCGCGGGAGTGTTGGAAAAGCTATGCAGACAGGGGCGTCCTTAACGAGCAGGGACGCCCTTTTTGGGCGTATAGATGCATCATAAAAAAAACAATGGAAAATGGTCTGAAATTTAAAAGATATGCTTGTCATTTCATAGGTATATGATATAATCATGGTAACGAATAATATGCAAAATAGATTTCCATGCGTAAAGTGTTCGGTGGATAGGGAGTTGCTGCTGAAACGAAAAGTTTATTATTGACTTGAACTTGCGGTATGGGGATCGCACCCGTTGCAACATGGAGCCAGACATCTCATATTGTGTAGGGAATATTTTCGACATATGTTCTTCGCATGATGGAGGTGTTTTTTTCATCTTGATATAGAGTAAAAACACCCTCCGAAATGTGTAATATACGGAAAGGAGTATCTTTTCATGCTCGATAAGCAGAAAATCGAAGAAAGCGTACGTTTATTTTTGGAGGGGATCGGAGAGGATGTCAGCCGGGAAGGGCTGCTGGAGACACCGTCCCGCGTTGCCAGGATGTGCCAGGAGATCTACGGGGGCCTGGAGCAGGATGCAAGCGTACATCTGGCTAAGCAGTTCACAGTAGAGGATAACGAATTGGTGTTGGAAAAAGATATCACATTTTATTCTACCTGTGAGCATCATCTGCTGCCTTTCTATGGGAAAGCACATATCGCATACATACCAGACGGCAAGGTGGTGGGTCTGAGCAAACTGGCCCGGACAGTGGAAGTCTATGCCCGCAGAGCACAGATCCAGGAAAAACTGACCGCACAGATCGCAGATGCCCTGTGGGAACATCTGCATCCCCAAGGTGTGATGGTAGTCGTGGAAGCGGAACATATGTGCATGACGATGCGTGGGATCAAGAAACCTGGCAGTAAGACCGTGAGCTGTGTGACAAGGGGCGTACTCAAAGATGATCTGGGGATGCAGAAGCTGATCCTGGATATGGTGAAAGGATGAAACGGATAGACCAGATCCTGTTCCATCCCAAGTATCAGTATGCTCTTGCACAGATAAAGACCTGGGAGCAGGACAGACAGTTCTGCCGCCATGATATAGGGCATTTTCTGGATGTGGCGCGTCTGGCCTATATCCACTGCCTGGAACGGGGACTGGACGTGAAAAAGGACGTGATCTATGCGGCGGCTCTTTTGCATGATATCGGCAGATACCGCCAATATGAGGCCGGCATCCCCCACGAGGAGGCCAGTGTCCATCTGGCGGATGGGATCTTGCCCGCGTGTTCTTTTTCAGAGGAGGAGCAGGCGCAGATCCGGGACGCGATCCTGGGGCACCGCAGAAATGAGGATAGAAGGACGGAGAGCCTTGCAGATCTGTTGTACCGGGCAGATAAGATGTCCCGGAACTGTTTTGACTGTGCGGCCCGGGAGATGTGCAACTGGCCTGAAGATAAGATGAACATGGTGATAAGGGATCATTGGGGAGAGGGCAGGTAGTTCTTTATGAAGATCAGAGATAAAGTATTTGATACAGAACAGAAATGTTACATCATGGGTATTTTGAACGTGACGCCCGATTCTTTTTCCGACGGGGGGAAATGGGATTCACTGGATAAAGCTTTAAAGCATGCCGAGGAGATGATCTCCGAGGGCGCTGATATCATCGATATCGGAGGAGAGTCCACGAGGCCGGGCCATGTGCAGATCACAGAGCAGGAGGAGATCGAGCGGGTCGTACCTGTCATCGAAGCGGTGCGCAGCCGTTTTGATATCCCGATCTCGGTGGATACTTATAAGAGCAAAGTGGCGGCGCCTGCGGTCCAGGCGGGGGCAGATCTGATCAATGATATCTGGGGTTTGAAGTACGACCCTGCCATGGCGGGACTCATCGCGGACACAAAGGTCGCCTGCTGCCTGATGCATAATCGGGAAAAGGCTGTGTACGACGATTTTATGAAAGGATTCCTCCAGGATCTGGGCGAGTCTGTCAAGATCGCGGAGAGAGCCGGCATCGCTCCGGATAAGATCATCCTGGATCCGGGCGTGGGATTTGGGAAGACGTATGAGATGAACCTGGAAGTGATCCGGGAGATCTCTCAGATGCACCAGTTTGGGTATCCCATCCTGTTGGGTACCTCCAACAAATCGGTGATCGGGAATACGCTGGATCTGCCTGCCGGGGAGCGGCTGGAAGGCACGCTGGCCACGACGGTGATCGGGGTGTTAGGACACTGTGCGTTCATCCGGGTGCATCAGGTGCGGGAAAATAAGCGGGTGATACAGATGACAGAAGCGATCATGGGAAGGTAGGGAATGGACAGGATATATATCAAGAGACTGGAGTTTTTTGCCAAGCATGGCGTGTTTCCGGAAGAGAATGTGCTGGGACAGAAGTTTATCATATCCGCGGTCCTGCACACGGATATCCGGAAAGCAGGGAAGACGGACGATCTGACGGAGTCTATCCACTATGGGGAAGTCAGCCACATGATGAAGACGTATTTGGAAGAGCATACATTTGCTCTTTTGGAGCGGGCGGTGGAGACCCTGGCGGAGAAGATGCTCCTGGAGATCCCGGGCCTTGAAAAAGTGGAGCTAGAACTTGAAAAACCCTGGGCGCCCATCGGACTTTCGCTGGAGACTGTGTCGGTGGCGATTGAGCGCAGCTGGCACAGGGTATACATCGCGCTTGGATCCAACATGGGTGAGCGGGAGAGTTATCTGCAGATGGCGGTGGATAAGATCCGTCAAAAAGAAGGCTGCCAGGTGGAGAGAGTGTCTTCCTTTATCCGCACGGCGCCCTATGGAGGCGTGGAACAGGATGATTTTCTGAATGGATGTATGCAGATCCGTACATTGTCCACACCGCGGGAACTCCTGGAGATCCTCCAGGGTATCGAAAGGGAAGCCGGGCGGGAGAGGAAAGTCCACTGGGGACCCAGGACGCTGGATCTTGACATCATCTTTTATGATCAGGAAGTGGTGGATGAGGAAGATCTGCAGATCCCTCATATAGAGATGCAGAAAAGAGATTTTGTACTGCTCCCCCTGCGGGAGATCGCTCCTTATCTGCGCCATCCGGTCACGGGCAAGACCGTGGGAGAGATGGCGGAGGAACTGACGCAGCATTATGTTATGTAATGTGAGGCCGCCTGGTCGATCTGATGGCAGCCTCGTCAAGGGGAGGATAAAAAGTATTTTTGTATTCATTGGAGGGGATTCCAATGAATAGTTATAGTATTGCCGGTCATACGGAGATCATACAATATTTTTAAAAAAGTTCTGAGGAGGGCATCATGCGTTATGAGATAAAAGGAGAGACACTGCCGGTAGTCATCTGTCAACTGGAGTCCGGGGAATCTATGTTCACGGAGAGCGGCGGGATGGCGTGGATGTCTCCCAATATGGATATGGAGACGACTTCCGGCGGCGGCATTGGGAAAGCCCTGGGGCGGATGTTGTCCGGGGATACATTGTTCATCAATCGCTATACGGCCATGGGCGGCAGTGGACTGATCGCGTTCGCGTCCAGTTTTCCTGGTTCTATCAAGCCTTTCACGGTGAGTCCGGGGCAGGAATATATCTTGCAGAAGAGCGCTTTTCTGGCCAGTGAGTCAGGTGTGGACTTAAGGATGCATTTCCATAAGAAATTCAGTTCCGGGCTTTTCGGCGGGGAAGGTTTTATCCTGCAGAAGATCAGCGGGAATGGGGTGGCTTTTGCAGAGTTTGACGGTCATGTGGTGGAATACGACCTTTCGTCGGGACAGCAGATCGTGATCGATACGGGACATCTGGCTGCTATGTCTGCTACTTGTACCATGGAGATCCAGACTGTGCCGGGGTTGAAGAACAAATTATTCGGCGGGGAAGGTTTCTTCAATACGGTGATCACCGGGCCGGGGCATGTGTGGCTGCAGACCATGCCGATCAGTAATGTGGCCGGAGCGTTGCGGCCGTATCTGCCGACAGGGAGCAATTAGAGAAAGACGATCAGAGGCATCTGCTCAGAACGTGTCTGAAAAAGATATGAGCGGATGCCTTTTTTTATGTAGAGATAAATAGAGTGGGCAGTTTTATGGTATGATAGATAAGATAGTGATAGTAGTGGAAAATATATTATATGGAGGGTCTTATCTATGAGATCGACGACATACAGCAACCATTTGATCAATGAAAAGTCTCCCTATCTGCTCTCCCATGCCCACAATCCGGTGGACTGGTATCCCTGGGGGCCGGAAGCCTTTGAGAGAGCAAAAAGGGAAAACAAGCCTGTTTTTCTGAGTATCGGTTATTCTACCTGCCACTGGTGTCATGTGATGGAGCGGGAGTCGTTTGAAAACGAGGGAGCGGCCGCGCTCTTAAATGAAAACTTTGTCAGCATCAAGGTGGACAGAGAGGAGAGGCCGGACGTTGATTCGGTGTATATGGCTGTCTGCCAGGCAGTCAATCATTCCGGGGGCTGGCCGCTGACGATCGTCATGACGCCGGAGCAACAGCCCTTTTTCGCAGCCACGTATCTGCCCCGGGAGAGCAGGGGGAAGATGCCCGGGCTTATGCAGATACTCAGACAGCTCGCAGATCTGTGGCACAGAGAACCGGAGAAGCTGCGAGAGGCGGGGGCCTCTGTGTGCGGCCATCTGGAAGCCGGCGGGGAGGCTGCTGCAGATGCCTGGCCTGCGCAGGCGCTGCTCCACCAGGCGGCGGGGGATCTGTTGCGTTCTTTTGATAAGGAATACGGGGGATTTGGACAGGCGCCCAAGTTCCCGGTAGCCCATGATCTTCTGTTCCTGCTGCGTTACAGCAAGCTGCACGACAATAAGACGGTGGAGTATGTGGCGGCGCAGACGCTCTTCTGTATGATGCGGGGCGGGATCTTCGACCATATCGGCGGTGGTTTTTCCAGGTATTCCACGGACCGTCAGTGGCTGATCCCACATTTCGAGAAAATGCTCTACGACAATGCGCTTCTGGCTTATGCATATCTGGAATGCTGGGAGCAGACAGGGGCTCCGTGGTGTCTCTGGACGGCGGAGAGGATCTTTATTTATGTGTTCCGTGAGCTGACCGGGGAGGAAGGCGGTTTTTTCTGTGGACAGGATGCAGACAGTGAGGGTGTGGAAGGAAGATATTATGGACTGTCCCCGGAAGAGGTCTGTGGGGTACTGGGCAGGCAGCGGGGTGAGGCGTTCTGTACGCGCTATGGGATCACAGAGGAGGGAAATTTCGAGGGGATGGCTATCCCGCATCTGCTGGGGGAGGAGAAGCCGTGGATCCCGGATCCGGAGACGGCGGCGGATCGTGAGAGACTGTATGGATACCGCAAAGACAGATATCCCCTGCACAAAGACGATAAAGTCCTCACTTCCTGGAACAGTCTGATGGCGGCCGCCTGTGTCAAAGGTGCCAGGGCCGCCCTGCGGCAGGAGGATGCACATCCTGTCTTCAGACAGTGTCTTTCTATGGCGGAGGACAGCCTGGCTTTTGTCAGACGTTCTCTGACGGATGGGGAAGGCCGTCTCATGGTGCGTTATCGGGACGGGGAGGCAGGCCATCGGGGGCATCTGGACGACTATGCTTTTTACGCATATGCGCTGCTGGAGATGTACCAGATAGGATCTCGACTCTCCTATCTGGAGGAGGCCGTCTCTGTGGCCGAGATGATGGTGGAGTATTTCTTTGACAGGGAAAATGGCGGGTTTTACCTGTATGCTTCGGACGGGGAGCAGCTGATCAGTCGTCCGAAAGATGTCTGGGACGGGGCGATGCCCTCCGGAAACTCTGTCGCCGCCCATGTGCTCTGCAGGCTGGCGGCGCTCACGGCGCAGCCGGAGTGGATCGAACGCAGGGACCGCCAGCTCTCTTTTCTGGCGGATCAGGTCAAAAGCTATCCGGCTGGCTATTGTTTTTCCCTGCTGGCTATGACGGAGGTACTCTATCCGGCCAGGGAGCTGGTCTGTGTCCTGCCCAAAGGTCATGATATGACAGAGCTGCAGCGTCGTTTGGCGGCTCTCCCGGACCAGGGACTCCATATCCTGGTGAAGACACCGGAGAACGCAGGATGTTTGGCACGTTTGGCGCCGTTTACGGAAGAGCATCCGCTCAGCGATACAGCCACATACTATCTGTGCGAGGGAGGGAGCTGCAGACAGCCGACGGAAGATATGGATGAGGTGATCCGCGCGTGTATGGATACCTTGTGAGTATAGGACTACCCGAACGGGTAGTTCCTTTTTCGTTTACCCTATGTTAAAATGAGGAAAATGAAAAGGAGGGGGAAAATGCCGAGACAGGGAGATAGGTATATCCGGCCGGAGAGAGCGTGGAAGAAGCTGCGCGCCGCTCAGGACATCGGGCATACGGTCTACATTTACGGGGCCACCGGGTTTGGCAAGACTGAGTTGGCGAAGCGGTATCTGGAGAAAGAGTGCCGGGGATCTTGTTATGTTTCCTGTATAGCGGGCGGATCCGATACATGGGAGATGGATCGCCTGTCGCCCGATCCGGCGGTGGTGGTGGATGATCTGCAGTTTCTAAAGGAAAAGGAGCGGCGGGAGAAAGTCCTCGCGCTGGCAGGTGATCCGGCAGTCTGGGTGATCTTGATCGGGCGCAGCGTACCACCGCCCTGGCTGATGCCGCTGTATCTCAAGAAAGGGTTTATCCTGATCGGTGAAGGTGATCTGCAGATGGATGAGGCGGGTGTCCAGGAATACATGTCTGGATATGGTATTTTCCTGGAGGAAGGGGTGGCGGCACAGATATGCAGAAACAATGAAGGGAATGCCTGTGTGGTGCGGCATCTGGCGCGGATGCTGGCGGAAGGGAGACAGTACAGTCCGAAGCTCGTGGAGGAAAATGCCCGGATCTTCAGGGAGTATCTGGAGCATGGGATCATGGCCCAGTGGGACAGGGATCTTTTAGATTTTCTCATGAAGGTCAGTGTGGTGGATGCATTTACAGTCCCTCTGGCGGAGATGATCACCGGAAACTGTCAAGCCGGAGAAATGCTGGAGAGGGCATCTGCCGTCGGGAATTTTCTATCCCAGGAGGAGGATCTCTTCCGGCTCAGGCCTATCCTCAGGCAGACCCTTGTGCGGCGCGCAGAGCGGATCTATGGAGGACGGATAAAAGAATACCAGTACAACGCGGGCCTGTATTATGAGATGCATGGGCAGGTCCCGGAAGCTCTGGCCATGTATGAGCAGTCTGGCTATACAGAACGGATCCGGGAACTCTTGACCTTGAACGCCCGGCGGAATCCGGGAAATGGGTGGTACTATGAACTGCGGGTGTATTATCTGCGTCTGAGGGAAGAGGACATCTCTGATAACGTGGTACTGCTGGCTGCTCTGAGTATGCTGCATTCGCTGCTGATGCGGACCAGGGAGAGTGAATATTGGTATGGGCGGCTGGAAGACTGCGGGCGAACGGCACGGGGGGCCAAGCGCCGGGAAGCTATGAGTTATCTGACTTATCTGGACATTGCCCTTCCCCACCGGGGGAGCTGGGATCTTCTGGGGATTTTCAAACGCCTGCCTGCTCTCGTCCGGGACCGGGGGATCTTCCTGCCAGAATTTTCCGTTACCAGCAATCTGCCTTCTCTGATGAATGGAGGAAAAGATTTCTGTGCGTGGAGCAAGCATGACAGGGAGCTGGCCGCATCTGTGGGAAGCCTGGTGGAGCGCGCGCTGGGAAGGTACGGGAAAGGACTGGTATCCATCGCCCTGGGAGAGAGCGGTTACGAAAAAGGTGAGGATACATATGAGGTCCTGACGCTCCTGAGTCGGGGAAAAGTGGAGACGGAGAGGGGAGGGATGCTGGAGATCGGGTTTGTCTCGGTGGGTCTGCAGGTGCGGCTGGAGCTGTTCCACGGCAAAGAGGACATGGCGGCCCATATCCTGGATTCATTTGAACAGACAGTGGAGGAGAAGGGCGCCATACAGCTTTTGCCCAATCTGCGGGCGCTGAGATGCCGTATGGCCCTGTACAGTGGTGAGAGGGCGGCGGTGGATGCGTGGATGGAGGGAGCGCCTGATGAGGACCGGGGATTTTTCATTTTGGACCGCTATCGGTATCTCACGAAGGTCCGGTGCTATCTGCAGTCCGGCGAGTACTTAAGAGCACATATGCTCCTGGAAAAACTCTTGGATTACGCCAAAGCATACAGCCGTACGTATATCCAGATGGAAGCGGGCCTGCTGGCGGCCATTGTCAAATACCGGATGGGCCGGGAGGACTGGCGGAGAGATATGGATGTCCTGCTGCCGGAGATCTGCCGTTATCGTTTCGTCCGGCTGCTCAGCGAAGAAGGGGCGGCTGTCCTCCCGCTCCTGGAACGGGGGCGCAGGGAATGGAGCCATGGGGATGCCCTGGATAGGGCGTGGTCCAAAAAGGTTTTAGAAGAGACTCGCCAGATGGCCCTGCGCTATCCCATGTATCTGAAAAGTCAGACAGCGCAGGCGCCGGATTTCAGCGAACATGCTCTGGCTGTCCTGCGGCTCCAGGGGAAAGGGATGTCCGTCAGTGAGATCGCACGGCAGCTGTCTCTGAGCGTGGAGACAGTCCGGTATCACAACAAACAAAATTATAAGAAACTGGGGGTCTCCGGCAAGGCGGAAGCAGTGCTGGCGGCCAGGAATCTGAAATTGTTATGAATAGGAAAGGAGACAGATATGAAACGATCATGGAAAGAGAAGGGCCGGCGGATCCTGACAGCCCTGCTGACAGCGGCTCTGCTGACTGGAACATGGGGAACGTCTGTGGGGGCGGCGGTCATGGACGATGGATATGTGGAACAGGATGCGGTCGCCGATATAGATACGGCAGATGAAGGACTCTCCGGGGAAGAGCAGGAAAACGAGGAGAACGGAGAGATCTTTGGGGAGACAAAAGAAGAAAGCCAGGAAGAGGATCAGGTACTTCCGTCCGAGAACGGAGAGGGATCCTTGGAGACTCCGGGGATCCCCGTGGAGGAGACATATGTGGAGACACCGGAGGGACAGTCCGGATCAAATGAAGAGGCAGAGCTGGGAGAAGAAAGTACACAGATGTCTTCTGTCAACGATGCGGAGATCATCGAGGAACCGGAACTCATGGCGGGTGCGCTGGATTCTGTCCGTCTGGACACATCCCAATACCTGATGATCTACCCCGCGGCGAACAAAAAATACCGCTGGAACACCAACGGGACCGGAAAAAACGCCTGCGTCCACCTGGACGAAAACAGCGGCCGTGACTGTACGATGCAATTTGAACAGGTAACGTCAGGGGGCACGTATTACTACAGCATCCGCTACAGCGGATCCGGATATTTCATTGATTCTGAAAAAGACGACAGCAAGACCGGGCGCGTGCTGCACAACGGAAAAAAGAGCAGGGACCAGGATAACCAGCTCTTTAGGTTCGTGCCGGTCAAGGACTCCAAAGGGAATGTAAAGAAAAATACCTATTACATCCTGTCCAAAAAAGGCGACAATGAAAAGAAAAGCCTCTACATCGGCCTGGACAAAGATCAGGATATCGCATACAAGCGCAAAGTCGCCACATCTTCCAAGCCTATGGAATGGGTGGTGGAAAACGCCGCGTTCCCTGTTCCATCGGGAGCGCAGAAACTGCCCCAGAATGCAAGTGACCACAGAACGATCTGCATGATCTACCCTAAGGGTTATAAAAGGGATGTCAACGTGGACGGAGATTCCAAAAAGAACGGAGCTAGCCTGCATCTGTATCTGCATGGGACCAGTTCCAAGTTCGAATGCACCTGGAACGCTACTTACCAGGCATACAGACTGGGCTGCATGACGATCACCGAGAAGAGCCTGGGCACGGTCTGGGAGGTGAAAGAACGCAGATACGAGGAGGGTACGACCATCCAGAGCTGGGAGAAAGTCGAAGACAGTTTAAGCCAGTACTGGAGATTTGTGTCCCAGGGAAATGGCGTATACCGGATCCAGAACGTGTATACCGGAAAATACGCATCCTTAAGAGAGATAAAGGACGACAACAACGTGGGGCTGGTGATCAGCAGCACGCCGATGGACTGGCAGGTGGATGTCATCAATGTGGCCGATCAAGATGCCAGGTCTGTCAAATGGATGTCGGAGATCTCGGATGATACGCGGCTGTCCGATCTTAACATCCCTGCTTCTCACGACACCGGGACGGCATGGACTTCAGCATACGGCATGGACCTCAGTGAATCGGAGAGTACGTCCATATCCAAATGCCAGCAGCTCTTTGTAGAAGAGCAGTTAAACGTAGGCGTGCGCGCCTTTGACCTGCGCGTCTATCAAAAGGATGCAACGGACGACCCGGACATCGTCCACGGCGATCAGTATGGCCAGTGCCGCAAGCAGGATTACAGCAAACTGACCCTGAAGGATGTACTCCAGAAGACAACAGACTTCCTCCGGGTCAATCCCAGCGAGACTGTGATCATCAAGGTCGGCGCCCAGGGGAGCGGAGGAGGACCGGAGAATGTGGCCAAGGCCATTGACCGCTGTATCCAGGACAGCAGCTATCCGATCTACAGACCTGAGACGAACACAGTCCCGACGCTGGGGGAAGTCCGGGGAAAGATCGTACTCATGCGCGGATTTTCTTTCGGCAGTTATGAACCTGTTGCCAAGGAGACCTGGTTCGGTCCGGATGTTGCCAGCGGCTGGGGCAGTGATTACGATAAGATCCCCGGCGCGCGCCAGGTCTATGACCAGGAGGGCTGCCAGATATGGGTGCAGGACGCCTATAAAGTAAACACCACAGATAAACGCAGCCATGTGGAGAAGACCATCGATCAGGCCGAGAAAGGAGAGATCCCCGGCGGGTCCTACATCTGGAATTTTACCAGCTGCACAGATCCTATGGTCATCATCAAAAGCGCCCGGAATATGACCACATGGTTTTTGAGCCGCGCCGCCCGTGAATATCGGAACGGCAAAAAACTGGGGATCATGCCGATGGATTACATAGACGCCAAAATGGCGCTGGCCATTTACGACGCGCCGCCTGTGGAGACGGTCACATTCCCGTCCCAGGTGACCATGACCTATGGACAGTCCCTGTCCCAGGCGACGCTCAAAGGCGGGAGCGCATTGGGGAGCTTTTCCTTTAAGAATGCAGACACCAAGCCGTCAAAGGCCGGGACACATGTCTATAGGATGGTCTACACGTTAGATCCTTCAGAGCCGCCCATCGAGCAGGACGTTACCGTCACCGTGGGAAAAGCTGCCCAGAAGCTGAAGCGTTCCTTTAGATCCCTGAAACGCCGGGTCGGAGCCACATCGGTCACCCAGAAGATCAGAGGCGCCAAAGCGAAACTGACCTTTACCTCTTCCAACAAAAAAGTCGCCCTGGTGGACAAAAACGGCCAGATCCGTTTCGTGGGCGTGGGAAAGGCTAAGATCACAGTCCGCGCGGCGGAGAGTGAGAATTATCGGGCAGCGTCGAGACAGTGTACCGTGACCGTGATCCCGAAAACAACGGGGTTCAAAGATCTGGTCTCCACGAAAAAAGGGACCATACGGTTCAAGATCCGTAAAGCGTCAAAAGCCTATACAGGGTATGAGGTCCAGTATCGGGTCAACAAGAGCAAGAAAGTCCACACCCGGAAACTGAAAAGTGGCTCCGTCAAAAAAAGGATGCTCAAGAAATTCAAGTCCGGAGATGTGATCCAGCTGAGGATCAGAGCTTATCAGAAGGTAGGCGGGAAGACGTATCGCGGGCATTACGGTAAATACAGGACTGTCAGAGTGAGATAAGAGACGTGATGCCAGGCAGCACTTGTGCCTCAAGTGCTGCCTGGTGTTCTTTATGTCTCGGCCAGATCTTTGACACGGGCCATGGCTGTTTTTACAGACGGGATGGAGAGGACCACCACTGTGATCGCTGCTTCCAGGGCGATGTAAGAATAATTGTATATGATGGGATACAGGGAAGACAGGGATCGGGGGAAGTCCTCCGGCATATAGGACATCCAGAACAGATAGCCTCCCAGGGTGTGGCACAGCCCACGGGCAAAAGCGCCTGCCAGGTAGCCCAGCACCAGACCGTTTTTTTTCTCCCGGAAGAATCCGGATATCCCCAGGGCGGCAAATGCAAAGAGATAGTCCAGGCATACCTGCAAGGGGGACAGGATATACGGTTCCTGGAGAAACTGCAGGATGCTGTAGGCAGCTCCGGTCAGAATCCCGGCCTTCGGCCCGTACCAATAGCCGATCAGACAGATGGACAGCATGCTGAACAGAGTGACCGATCCGCCGTAGGGCAGTTTGATCAGCCGCACGTAAGATGTGACAAAGGCAAGGGCGATGGCCATGGCGCAAAAAGCCAGGGTTTTGACGGAAAAGACTTTTTTCCCGCTCCCTCTGCGGTTTAAAAATACAGAGGCAAGGATCAGCGCGGTCGCCGCCAGCGCCACGAGTAAGACGATCCCCGCTGTGGTGGGAGAGTGATATCCGTCTTCATAGTAAAAAAATCTGGGCATAAAAAAACCTCCTTCATAAAATATACAGGAGGGGTGAGGACACACTGTGTCCACTCTGGATGATCCATCATGTTTTATAAAACACGTCCGCTCCGCTTCCTTACGCCGGTATTATCCGGTTCAAGTAGTGAGGGTGATACTCTCAGCCTTTCGGCACCCCTAGCTGCTAACGGTATCCAGTATAACAGATATCCGTCCGGAGTACAAGCTAAAAATGCCGGCCATGTTCCAGACTTGAGATCCCTTTGTTTTGTTGGTATACTGGATATCTGAAGAACAGACAGCACGATGGGAGAGGTGATATAAATGGACGATAAAAATATCTTTATAAACCATGGAACGGCTTACAAGGAGATGACGAAAGAGCTTCTGGAGGCATCGGATCTGATCGGCCGGATATCGGATAGATCCTGCAGGGTGGGGATCAAGCCCAATCTTGTGTCGCCCTCTGTGGCTTCGGAAGGGGCGACCACACATCCGGAGGTGGTGGCGGGTATCATCGAATATCTGCAGGCATATGGTGTCCGCCAGATCGTCATCATGGAAGGATCCTGGGTGGGGGCGAAGACTTCCGACGCAGTCCGGGTATGCGGCTATGGAGATCTCTGCCGCTATTATCAGGTAGAGTTTGAGGATGCGCAGAAGAGCGCATGGGAAAAAAGAGACTGCAAAGGGATGGATCTGGCCATCTGTACCTGTGTGGATCAGGTGGATCTTATGATCAATGTCCCTGTATTGAAAGGCCACTGCCAGACGAAGATCACCTGCGCTCTGAAAAATATGAAAGGGCTGATCCCCAATAAAGAGAAACGGCGTTTCCATCAGATGGGCCTGCACCGTCCCATCGCACATCTGGCAGCGGGGATCCGTCAGGACTTTATCGTGGTGGATCATATCTGTGGGGATCTGGATTTTGAGGACGGAGGGCATCCGGTGGTCCGCGACCAGATCTGGACGGCGGCCGATCCTGTCCTGGTGGACGCCTGGGTCTGCCATATGATGGGGTATGAGAAAGACCAGGTGCCTTATATCGGGATGGCCGAGGAGCTGGGTGTGGGCTGCGGGGACTGGACCCAGGTAAAGGTGCGTGAATACAGAGCCGGGGAACTGTCAAGGGTGGATCTCCAGGATCTTGCTGTCTCTAACAGCAGGAAAGTGGTGGAACTGCAGGATGCTGTGGAAGAAGTGGGATCCTGCAGTGCCTGCTACGGATATCTTCTCCCCGCTCTTGACCGTTTGCGGGAGGAAGGGCTTCTGGAGAGGCTGGATGAGAAGATCTCCATCGGCCAGGGATATAAAAAACAGTCTGGGAGGCTGGGTATCGGAAATTGTACAAGCGGGTTTGCCCATCATCTGGCCGGCTGTCCGCCTATGCCGGATGAGATCTATAGATTTTTGAAAGAGTATATCTGCAGCCAGACGGCCGATCCATCTTAAATTTAATATTTTGATCGGAGTCCTGTCCTTTTTTTGATAAACTGTACGACAGATCTTTTCAGATAGAGCTGCTCGTCATTTTTTCGGTAGACCAAGATCATACACAGATGCGGGATCAGTGAACACAGACAGATCCGTATAAAGAAACCTGTCAGCGGACCCGTGTGGATCAGGCGGCATGCGCGGATGGTCAGGAGGGCAGCCATGGAGGTGGTGGCAGCGTATCCGATCTGTCTGGACATAAATCTCCAGGGCTTTTTTTGAAAATAATATCTGAACAGCATATACGGTTCTATCACGGCTGATACGCACATGGTGCTGATGATCGTACCCAGAAGTGTCCCAGCGATGCCGAAGCGTATGGCCAGCGGGATGGAGACCGCCAGGTTCAGGATCCCTTCTATGATGGGCTTGTAACGGAGCTGCCAGTGGAAGCCCATCGCCCTCCTGAAAGTGACTACGGTCGCCCGCATCCCTTCCAGATAGAAATTGACGACGATGATCACAACAGTGCCGCCGGGCAGCAGATGGCTGGCGCCGATCCAGAGCTGGATAAAGGGCTGCAGCAGGCATAGGAGGCATACGGAGCAGAAGCAGAACATCCATGCATTGATGAACAGGATCCGGTACAGGATCTTTTCCACATGCTCTTTGTCATCGGCGGCCACCAGGTCGCCGATACTGGCTGTGATCGAGTCGAAAAAACGGTATGCGGCCATCTGGACGGCCTGGATGATCAGAGTATAGTTTGAATAGAGCCCCACGGAAGCAAATCCTACAAATCTGGAGATGATGATGTTATCAGTGGCATAGACGACGATCTCCCCTATCCTTTGGAATACGAGGGCATAGACATTCTTTTTGATGTCTCTGATGATCGCGGGAGCAGGTTTTTTTGCATTTTTTTCCTTCAGGAAGGGATACATTTTATCTGCGGCGGCGGAGATCACCAGGTTTTCCCATAGGGATGCCCCGATCATGGCACATATATAGGCGGTATAGTCCTGAAAAAAGACCAGGACGAACATCTGCGTTATCTTCAGCAGGATATTGGACAGCGTTGTTATGACCGTGGTGATATATTCTTTCTGGTCGCATATGATCAGAGAGCGTTTATATGTAAAAAAATACGAAAGGCCGGAGTTGGCCAGGTAGAGGATGAAATACAGATATATATGCTGCATATCATCCGGCATCCCTTTGATCAGATGGGGCAGAAAAGGCGCCAGCAGGCTCCCCGCAGTTAACACGATCAGTCCTGTGATCACATAGAGGCGTCGGTAGAGAGCCATGATCGATCTCAATGTCTCGGTATCTTGTTCTTTCAGCGGTCTGTACAGAGCGAAATTGATCGCGGAGCCGATGCCCAGTTCTGCCAGTGATAAGAAAGATAATATATTAGAAAATAAACCGTTCAGGCTCAGATAGGATGCCGGCAGCAGATGTATAAAAAGGCTCCTGTTCACAAACTGCAGGATGAGGATCACGGCAAAGGAGACCTCGGAGAAGAAGATATTTTTGGCGCTGTTTTTTGTCCTGGGTCCCATGGTCTATCTCCTTTGTCTCTGCAGATATTTTTTGGCCTTTTTCATACCGCGCAGCCCTTTGTCCACGATCTTTCCCAGATAAGGTCCGCAGATGCGGTTGACCATCTGTGTCTGCCTTGTCTGTTCTTTTTGTTCCGGGGTGTGCCAGGACGCCTGATACCAGTGGATGCTGTAAGTGTTTTCGGTGATCTTCAGGCGTCCGTCTATGTAGCTGAGCGGGGAAAAATATTCAGGGGGATATAGCTCCATATCCTGTATGGTCTGTCTCTTTCCATTTGTCCGCAGTCCGTGTGCCTGGAGGATCTGTGTGGCGTAGACGGGGGAGGGGAGGATGTTCAGGGTGCGGTCCTTGCGTATGAATGGGATGTCCCGATAGATGTCCCGCATTTCTTTTATGAGCGTATTTTTGCACTCCGCCCCGAATCCCAGCCCCGGGGCAACAAACCTTTTGTTTTCGAAGCCCATGAAGGCTCTGTGCCCCAAGAGACCGTCCAGGGGCCGGATGATCTGTACGTCTGTATCCAGATAGATCCCGCCTTCCTGGTAGATGATGTCCATGCGGGCATAGTCGGGGACGAATCCCCATAGCTTGGACTGGTATGCCTGTTCCATATAGGCACATTTTGTGATGTCATAGTTTGACTCATCCCATTGGATGATCTCATAGTCCGGGCAGTATCTTTTCCAGCTCTCTATACAGAGCTTATTTTTTTCGGGCAGGGGGGCGTCCCCAACCCAGAAGTAATGGATCTTTTTTGGGATCATAAGCTGTCCTCATTTCTATACGATCTCTGACTGGATGGAGTACTGGCGTTGTATCTGACTATCTTTTTCACTTTCTCACTCAGTACTGGGTAGTGGCGGGGTGTTGTGAGATACAGGAGCATTTTTCCCACACTCTTGAGATCTCTGGCGTTGCGTATGATGAATCTTTTGTCCCAGGGGGTCATCTTTTCCTTTTCTGATATCTGGCAGGCTCTGATCATCTGCCTGGACAGGTGGCTGGCCAGGATGTTGTACTGGTGTTTTGTAAAGCCGAGGCTTTTGTAATAACGTTCTAATCGGTAGTAGATCTTCTTTATGTCCCGGGCGTTTTTGGATCTGTCCTTCTGATGGGTGATGGAACCTTCACGCTGGATATAGTCATATAAGTGTTTGTTGATATATCTGACGGTGTCTGCCAGGAGATACAGCTTCGGGGTCCACAGTTCGTCTTCGTGCAGGAGACCTTTTGCGAATAGATGGCGATGCTGTAAGATCAGACGGCTCCGGATGGCTTTTGTATACACCGGGGTGATCAGGCTCCTGTTTTTTACATTATCTAAGAGGTAGTCCCTGCCGTTTTTGATGATCCCCGCATCTAAGGGGCGTGTGTTCACGGAGCTGTATCTTCTGCCGTTTTTGACGATCCAGCCGTTAAATTCTAATATATCCACAGGTGTTCTATCTATTTCCCGTTCCACTGTCTCAAGAGTGTCTGCCCGGAGACGGTCATCCCCGTCAACAAACAGGAGATACGCGGAGGAGACTTTTGCGAGTCCGAAATTCCTGGCATCGGACAGTCCGCCGTTTTCTTTTCGGTAATATATGAAGCGGGGATCTCTGGCCGCATAGCCCTGGGCGATCAGGGGGCTGTGGTCGGTGGATCCGTCGTCCACCATGAGGGCGCGGAAGTCTCCATGTGTCTGGCAAAGGATGCTGTCCAGACAGCTATCCAGATGGTCTTCTATATTGTATATGGGTATGATCAGGTCGTAGGTCATTTCTTTACCTCGGCGATACATCTGTCTATAAAACGGATCAGCAGCCTGCGGGGATATTTTATCTGGTTCAGCAGCAGCATGGCGAACATGTATGGTCTGCTGATCAGGCCCATCCCGTGGAGTTCTCTTATGTTGGCGTTCCTTCCTTTTCTGCACATATCCATATTGGAAGTCAGGCCGCTCTCTGCGAAATACCTTTTCTGGATGGAGAGATGGACCAGCTCTTCCGCTAAGATGTAATAGCTGTCGCAGAGGAGGAAGCGCTGATAGAAATGGCCGTCTTCGCCATATTGCCTGCGTTCATCAAAAAGCCCCAGCCTTTCACCCACGGATCTTTTGAATATGACGGACGGGGTGGGCGGGAGGTTTCGGATGCAGATCTCCCGGGCAGTCATCTTGCACAGTCCGTGCCGTTTCCGTAAGAGGATCTTCAGAGGCGCCTGTGCCCCCAGAAAGCAGATGTCGTCGTGTTCTCTGATGATCTGTGCCTGCCGTTCCAGTTTATTTTCCACCCATACGTCGTCCGCGTCTAATAATGCGATCCACTCGGCCTTTGCGGCACGGATCCCTCTGTTCCTGGTATAAGAGACTCCGTGGTTCTGATGTTTCAGATAGAGGATCGGCAGGGCAGGGTGGCGGGAGAGGTATCCGGTGATGACCGTATCCGTCCCATCGGAGGATCCGTCGTTGAGGACGATGATCTCTTCGATCAGGTCGAAACGTGTCTGGTCTTTTACAGAGTCCAGGACTCTCTCTATTGTTTCTTGGCAATTGTATACAGGTATCACCACACTGAACATTTTGCTCGACTCCTTCCTATATATATGAACACGGGCCATGTCTACTCTATACGGCCAGAAATTAGAGTAATGCTTTGCCTGACCCACACCATCGCGTCATTAAAATTTCTATCCGATGCCACCGCGTCGCTGTCAAGATTTTGTCTAAAGTGTATTTTAAAACCTCAAAAGTTCTGTAAATAGTTTAAGTTTTACGAGCATTTAAAGTATTTAATACAATCCTCGGCTGCTCAAATTTTTCTATGTACTTTTCTACGAGAAAAGTACCAAAAGCGCCGGGGGATCACGGATCTCACCC
>CANTEW010000018.1 GCA_947652925.1 uncultured Lachnospiraceae bacterium | reverse complement strand
AGTGCTAGGCAAGATTTCGACAGCGATGCGGTGCATCGGTTAGAAATCTTAACGACGCAATGGTGCTGAACAGGCGGAGCCAAACTATGATTTCTGGCCGGATGGCGCACTAGGGGGGAGAGGGGCGGCTGTCCTTGCGGATAGATGCCTGGAGAAATGCAAGGAACGATCTCTCCTGTATACTCAGAGGGCGGGAACAATGCCTTACATATCCAAAGGACACTTGTCCCTGAAAACCATCGACAACGATCCTCCCGAAATCATATTGGCGGAACATGTCTTTGAGCCAGAAACTCCCCAGATTGCACAGATCCGTGTGTTCGAACATATGGATCATCATATGGCTGCTGTTTGTCTTGATGATCTGTTTTAGGCTTATATCATACAGAAGGTCTTCCACGGCAAAAAAATCATCTTCCAGTTGGATAAAACGCAGATCAGACAGCTTTTCCGGTCTGAGGACGGCTGTCCCGTACAGAGGATGTTTTCTGCCTACATAAAGGACGAGGTCTGCCGTATACAAAGGGGTAAATGCCAGATGCCTGCGTTTGAGCATCTGGAAAAGAGCGGGTTTTTTATGTTCTGGGACAAAGGAAAAGCCCAGGTCGTATCCCTGTTCCGAGAGCAGCGCCAGCATGTCTTCGATCTTACATTCCGTATACTGGAAGAATGGATCTTCAGCTTGGTATCGTTGATAATATCCAGCTAGTAGAGCGGTCATGTGGCTGCTGGAGTTGGTGGCAATCCGCAGGCTGGGACGGACATGCTCCTGGCAGGCGGAGAAGATCAGGGCCGTGTTTTTTAACGCGTTGACAGCATAGGGGTGGATGCGCCTTCCTTCTTCTGTCAAACCTACCCCGCGGGCATTTCTGTCAAACAGTGTCACCCCCAGCTCCTTTTCCAGGGATTTGATCACCATGCTCACATGGGGTTGGGTCGTATATAATTCTTCAGCTGCTTTTGTCAGGGACACGTGTTTAGCGCAGACCAGGAAATATTCTAATTGATTGATCGTCATAGGATCATTATATAGGCTTTCGTTATTTTTGGATAGAGCTTGAATAGTTTTTTTTGCTGTTGTACAATGGAGAAAACATGAGCAGGCAGGTAAAGATATGAAAAAATATAAACGGATCTTTGTAGTCGTGATCGATTCCCTGGGGATCGGGGCCATGCCGGATGCAGAGAGATTTGGTGATATAGGAGTCAATACCCTGGGGCATATCTCGGGAGCGGTGGATACTTTCCGCATCCCTCATATGCAGAGCCTGGGACTTGCGGATCTGACGCCCCTCAGACAAGTGGCGGCGGTGGGAGATCCTCTTGGCTACCAGGGGATCTTGCGGGAAAAGAGCAACGGCAAAGATACGATGACAGGCCATTGGGAGATGATGGGCATTGAGACAAGGACGCCGTTCAAGACTTTTACAGAGGATGGTTTTCCCCAGGAGCTGATCAGGGAACTTGAAAAACGTACCGGGCATAAAGTGATCGGGAACAGGAGCGCCAGCGGCACCCAGATCATTGAGGAATTGGGTGAGGAAGAGATCGCCACAGGCAATATGATCGTGTACACATCGGCGGATTCTGTCCTGCAGATCTGCGGGAATGAGGAGACTTTTGACCTGCAGGAGCTGTATCGCTGCTGTGAGATCGCACGGGAGCTGACCTTGAAAGAGGAGTGGAAAGTGGGGCGCGTGATCGCCAGGCCTTATATCGGAAAAAGGAGAGGGGGATTTGAGCGCACCAGCAACCGTCACGATTACGCTTTAAAACCACCGGGCAAGACTGTGCTGGACGCATTGAAAGAGGATGGGTACGATGTGATCTCTGTGGGTAAGATCAGGGATATCTTTGACGGAGAGGGGATCACCCAGGCGTATAAGTCAGAGTCCTCTGTCCATGGTATGGAACAGACGATCGGACTGGCGGGAGAAGAGTTTGAAGGGCTGTGCTTTGTAAATCTGGTGGATTTTGATGCCAAATGGGGGCATAGGAGGGATCCCCGGGGATACCGGGATGAACTGGAGAGGTTCGACGAGAGGCTGGGCATACTCCTGGAGAAGCTCAGAGAGGAGGACTTGCTGATCATCACAGCGGATCATGGGAACGATCCTACTTATACGGGGACGGACCATACCAGGGAAAAGGTGCCCTTCCTTGCATACGCAAAGGGTATGGAGTCAAGTGGACGACTGCCGGAGCAGGAGTCTTTTGCGGTGGTGGGCGCAACAGTCGCGGAGAATTTTGGCACAGCCATGCCCCTGGGTACGATCGGGGAGTCGCTGTTAAAGTATCTGATATAGAAGGGGTAGAAGATGACAGAGAAAGAGATATTGAGATATGTGGATCATACACTGCTGTCCCAGACAGCCACCTGGGATGAGATCAAAGGGATCCTGGATGATGGGATGAGATACGGGACAGCATCCGCATGTATCCCGGCGTCTTATGTGGAGCGGGCGGCAAGATATGTAGACGGGAAACTCCCCATATGTACAGTGATCGGTTTTCCCAATGGCTACAGCACGAAAGAGGCAAAAGTATATGAGGCGGAGGATGCGGTCAGAAAGGGCGCGTCAGAGATCGACATGGTCATACAGATCGGATATCTGAAAGACCAGAGGTATGCGGACGTGGGGGAGGAGATCAGGGCGGTCCGGGAGGCGTGCAGAGGCAGGATATTAAAAGTCATCATCGAGACATGCCTGCTCACCCAGGAAGAGAAGATAAGGATGTGTGGGATCGTTACAGATTCGGGAGCGGACTTCATCAAGACGTCCACAGGCTTTTCCTCGGCGGGGGCCACATTTGATGACGTGGAGCTCATGAGAGAACATTGCGGCGGTCAGGTGAAGATAAAAGCGGCCGGAGGGATCTCTTCATTCGAAGATGCAGAAAGATTCATCCGCCTGGGCGCAGACAGGCTGGGGACCAGCCGTCTGGTCAAGATCGCCAAGGAACGGTCACCTATGTGATCTTTTACGAGAAGAGTACCAGAAGGGATCCGGGGGATCACAGATCTCCCACGGATCCCTTCTGTGATCTCAAGGTATTTGAGATCTTCAAACACACCCTAAGATGTCCCTGACTGCCGCAGGCATATCTTCTGCATCCACCACCCGGTCATGGAGGACAGGGGCCGTGCGGATCTCTTCGATGGCTTTGGGGATGGGGAGGCCTGTGAGCCTGTGCAGCTCATCCACCAGCTCAAGATCTGTCATGCTGTCGTATTTTGGATCCAGCGCACACAGGACGCTGCGGGTAAATTTATAGGGGCTGGCTGTGGAGGCGATGACGGTGGTGCGGGTATCTCCTGTCTGCGCCTTATATTTTTCATATACGGCAGCGGCCACGGCTGTATGGGGATCCAGTATATATCCGGTGTCTTTGGATACCTGGGCGATGGTCTGTGCGGTCTCTTTTTCTGTGGCAAAGCCGCCATAGAAGTCTTCCAGCTGTTCTCTCATGGCAGGGGTGATCCCATACTTGCCCTGTGCGGAGAGTGACTCCATCAGTCCCCTGCATCTTTCAGCATCATCCCCTGCGATCTTGTAGATCAGACGTTCCAGGTTGCTGGAGATCAGTATATCCATGGACGGCGAAGTGGTGAGGATGAAATCCCTGTTCTTGTCGTAGATGCCTGTAGAGAAGAAATCATAGAGGACCTTGTTGTCATTGGAAGCGCAGATCAGCCGATCGAGCGGCAGGCCCATCTGTTTTCCATAATAGGCAGCCAGGATATTGCCGAAGTTCCCGGTGGGTACCACAACATTGATCTTCTCCCCGTCCTGGATCTTCCCGTCTCTTGCTAATGTGGCGTAGGCATATACATAGTAGACGATCTGGGGGACCAGCCGTCCGATATTGATAGAATTGGCAGAGGAGACCAGATAGCCTGCCCGGGCCAGCTCTGCGGCCAGATCCTGGTCATGGAACATCTTCTTGACAGCTGTCTGTGCGTCGTCAAAATTCCCTGTGATCCCCACCACGTGGGTGTTCTCGCCCTTCTGGGTCACCATCTGTTTTTCCTGGATGGGGCTGACGCCGTGCTTGGGGTAGAAAACAATGATCTTGGTCCCGGGAACGTCTGCAAAACCTGCCATCGCTGCTTTTCCCGTATCGCCGGAGGTCGCCGTCAAGATCACGATCTCCCGGTCTTCCCGGTTCTTTTTGGCGGCGGTGGTCATCAGGTGGGGCAGGATGGACAGCGCCATATCTTTGAAGGCGATGGTCGCCCCATGGAACAGTTCCAGATAGTGGACGCCGCCCTTTTCCACCAGAGGTGCGATCTTCTCTGTGTCAAATTTGCTGTCGTATGCTCTCTCGATGCACCCTTTTAGCTCATCAGGGGTGAAGTCTGTCAGGAAACTGCTCATCACCTCATAGGCCAGGTCCTGGTAACTTAACTGGGAGAGTTCTTTCAGGCTTTTTTTGAGTTTTGGGATCTGGGTGGGGACAAACAGCCCGCCGTCGGGGGAAAGTCCCTGCAGGATCGCCTGTGAAGCAGTATATGTCTCTCCATCTCCCCTTGTGCTTTTGTATGATATTTCCATATATCCAGCCTTTCTTTAACAATGTCAGTAGAGTTGGGACCTTCTTATCCGTCGATCTCCCGGATCAGATTGACCATCTCGATGGCGCTCAGCGCGCAGTCATACCCTTTGTTTCCTGCCTTCGTGCCGGCGCGTTCGATGGCCTGCTCGATGTTTTCAGTGGTCAGCACGCCGAACAGGACGGGGATGTCGCTGGAGAGGGATATGGCGGCGATCCCTTTGGAGACTTCGTTGCACACATAGTCATAGTGGGTGGTGCTGCCCCGGATGACTGCACCCAGGCAGATGACTGCATCGTATTTTTTGCTCTTTACCATTTTCGATGCGATCAACGGGATCTCAAAAGCGCCGGGGACCCAGGCTACATGGATATCTTCGTCTTTCACGCCGTGGCGGGTCAGTCCGTCTAGTGTGCCGCTCAACAATCTTGATGTGATAAATTCGTTGAAACGGGCGGCTACGATGCCGATCTTGATGTCCTGGGATATCAGTTTTCCTTCAAATGTCTTCATGGTCATTGTGTCCTTTCTTTATTAATGATAGTTCAGGATGTGTCCCATCCGTTTTTGTTTGGTCTGGAGATAAAACAGGTCGTATTTCGTGGGGAGCATCTGGAGCGGTTCCCTTTTCGTGATCTCCATCCCGAATTCTGAGAGCTGGTAGACTTTATCCGGGTTATTGGTCAGCAGGCGCATACTCTTGACACCCAGGTCCTTGAGGATCTGGGATCCGATATAATATTCCCGCTGGTCCCCGGCGAAGCCCAGGGCGAGATTGGCCTCTAGGGTGTCCATCCCCTGTTCCTGGAGTTCGTAAGCCCGCAGTTTGTTGATCAGGCCGATGCCCCGTCCTTCCTGGCGCATATAGAGCAGGATGCCCCGTCCTTCCTTCTCGATCTGGGTCATGGCGGCGGCCAGCTGCTGTCCGCAGTCACAGCGCAAAGATCCGAAGGCGTCACCGGTGAGACATTCGGAATGCACCCGGCACAGGACCTCTTTTCCGTCCCCGATCTCGCCTTTGACCAGCGCCACATGGTGTTCCCCGTTTAAACGGTTTACGAAGCCATAGGCTGTGAAATCCCCGTATCGGGTGGGCATTTTGGTGGTCGTGACCCGGTCGACCAGTTTGTCGTGGTGTTTGCGGTAGTTCTGGAGGTCTTTGATCGTGATAAAGGTCATATCCCAGCGCTTTGCCAGCTCGGTCAGCTCCGGTGTGCGCATCATGGTGCCGTCTTCCCGCATGATCTCGCAGCAGAGTCCGCATTCTTTCAGTCCGGCCAGTCGGCACAGATCCACGGTAGCTTCTGTGTGTCCGTTTCTCTCCAGGACGCCGTTGTCTTTGGCCAGGAGCGGGAACATGTGTCCCGGACGGCGGAAATCCTTTGGCTTTGCCTGTTCATCCACGCATTTTAGGGCGGTCATAGAACGCTCTGCCGCTGAGATCCCTGTGGTCGTCTCGGCGGAGTCGATGGATACGGTAAATGCGGTCTCGTGGTTATCTGTGTTCTGCGCGACCATCTGGGGGAGTCCCAGTCTTCCCACATATTCTTTGGACATGGGCATACAGATCAGCCCTTTCCCATGGGTGGCCATAAAGTTGATATTGGCTGTGGTGGCAAATTCAGCCGCACAGATGAAATCGCCTTCATTTTCCCGTTCCGGGTCGTCGGTCACCAGGATGATCTTTCCTTTTCGCAGTTCATCCAGCGCCTCTTCTATCGTATTAAATTTGAACATGGCTGTCCTCTCCTTTCATTTATCTATTCTATATCATACCCGCATTGGAGTAAAAATTCTTTTGTTAGGCGGCTTTTGGGCGGCTGTGTATCGGAAGGGGCGAGCAGGCGCTCCACATATTTTCCGATGATATCATTTTCCAGGTTCACCAGGTCGCCCTCCCGGCGTTCGCCCAGGACTGTGATCTGGACTGTGTGGGGGATGGCTGAGATAGAGAAGCTGTCTGTGGATACCTGGGCCACGGTCAGGCTGATGCCGTCTATGGTCACCGAACCTTTTTCCACGATATACCGTAAGATGGACGGATCCGCCTGTATGGTATACCAGATGGCTGTGTCGTCCCGGCGGATCTGTGTGATCGTCCCCATACCGTCCACATGGCCGGCGACGATATGGCCTCCGAAGCGGCCGTTCGCAGGCATGGCCCGTTCAAGGTTCACATGGCTGCCGCTCTTTAGCTGTGCCAGGGAAGAGCGGTCCAGCGTTTCGTGCATCACATCTGCCGTAAATCCATGGGGGTTGAGTGACGTGGCCGTCAGGCAGACACCGTTTACCGCCACGCTGTCCCCGATCTTCAGGTCTTCCAGGATCGATACGGCCTGGATGGAGAGTACGGCAGAGTGCCTGCCTTTCTGGATCCCTTGGATCGTCCCTATCTCTTCAATGATCCCTGTGAACATAGCTGTCTACCTCGCTTTCTATAAGGAGATCTTCTCCCAGAGGGGTGATCTGGCTGTTTTTTAGGAGTACGGAGTCTGCGGGGGAGGGGAATCCGGTCCCTTCCACAGGGGTTTTCGCCGACTGGCCGCCAAATAGCTTTGGCGCGATGTAAGCCTGGACTTTTTGGACGATCCCGCTCTCCAGTGCGGACCAGTTCAGCGTACCGCCTCCCTCTAATAAGATGCTGTCGATCTGTTCCTTGCCCAGCTCTTCCATGAGAGCGGGCAGATCCACATGGCCGTCTTTCTCCCCTGTGACCAGGATCTGGCATCCGGCATCCAGATACGGGGCATGTGCTGCTGGATCGGCGCAGCAGGTGGCGATGATCGTGGGGGTATGGCCGGCTGTCTGCACGAGCTGGGAAGTAAGGGGGGTGGAGAGGCGTGAGTCGCAGACAATGCGGATCGGATCTCGGCCGCCTTCCATCCGGCAGGTCAGGAGCGGATCGTCTGCCCGCACAGTCCCGATCCCCACCATGATCCCCCGATTCCGGTGCCGCTGTCCCTGGACGTGCATCCGCGCCGTCTCTCCGGTGACCCAGCGGGAAGCGCCTGTGTATGCGGCGATCTTTCCGTCCATGGTCATGGCGTATTTCATGGTCACATAGGGGCGTTTAGTCTGGATATAATGGAAAAATACCTGGTTCAGCCTGTCGCAGTCTTCCCGAAGGACGTTTTCCTCCACAAGGACGCCATGGCTTTGCAGGATCTGGATGCCTTTTCCGCTGACCAGCGGATTGGGATCGGCGGAGCCCACCACCACCCGGCGTATCCCCGCTTCCAGGACTGCGTCCACACAGGGCGGCTGCTTTCCATGGTGGCAGCATGGTTCCAGGGTCACATACATATCCGCACCTCGTGGGTCTTCCGTACAGGATGCGAGGGCATTGCGCTCCGCGTGGGGCTGTCCGTAGCGCTCGTGGTATCCCTGCCCGATGATGCGCCCCTCTTTGACGATCACGGCGCCCACCATCGGATTGGGGGATACCCATCCGGCGCCTTTTTCAGCTAAGCAAAGAGCCATCTCCATATATTGATGATCGTTCACTATCTTTACCTCCCAAAAAAAGAAAAACCTGGACAAGATAAAGTGTCCAGGGTAAAATGATCATATGACTTTACGAAAAAAATCCAGGATATAAAAATATCCCAGAGCAAATATCATATATCAATATCTTCTCTCATCCAGACTATACTGTCGGCTCCGGGATCGCACCGGATCATACCTTGCGGTTCGTGGGCTATACCACCGGTAGGGAATTGCACCCTGCCCTGAAGATCTTATCTTAAGATTATGACAAAAAGCAGATAAGGGGAATCGAACCCCCCTCTCCAGCTTGGGAAGCTGGCATTCTACCGATGAACTATATCTGCATCCGATGGGACTATTATAACACAATGATCTTAAAAATCAACCCCTTTTTTTGACTGATCGAAGAGAAAGAGGTTTTCCTGGGGGAGATTTGATGTTATAATCATCTATAGGATACATGCTGTTGCCGGAAAGGGGGATATTATATGGAGTTGAATCCTGCGGTCTTATGGCTTGGGTTGCTGGTCATCCTGTTGGCGATCGAAGCGGCGACACTGGGTCTGACGACGATCTGGTTTGCAGGTGGCGCGCTGGCGGCTTTTCTGGCTGTGTTCTTCCATGCGCCGCTGCCCGTGCAGATCGGACTGTTCTTTGCCGTCTCACTGGTCTTGCTGATCTTTACCCGGCCTATGGCTGTCCGGTTCATGGACCAGAAGACGGAGAAGACGAATGTGGACAGTCTGTTGGGCAAGAAAGCCCTGGTGACGGAGAAGATCGAGAATCTGAAAGGTACCGGGAGGGTGAAGATCAAGGGGGTGGACTGGACGGCCCGGACGAGAGAGGACGGGAAGACCATCGCCCCGGACACAGTGGTGACCGTGCTGGAAGTACAGGGCGTGAAACTGATCGTAGACTGTTTTATAGATGAGAAAATGGAGGGTTGAAAATGGCAGGTATCATCGTGATGATAATTTTTCTGATCATAGTCTTGCTGGTGCTGGCATCCTGCATCAAGATCGTGCCCCAGGCGTCGGCTCTGATCCTGGAACGGCTGGGCGCATACAAAGCGACCTGGGGTGTGGGCATCCATTTTAAAGTACCGTTCATCGAACGGGTGGCAAAGCGGGTGAACTTAAAAGAGCAGGTGGTGGATTTCCCGCCCCAGCCGGTGATCACCAAAGATAACGTCACCATGCGGATCGATACGGTGGTCTTTTTCCAGATCACAGACCCGAAGCTCTATGCATACGGGGTGGAGAGTCCGATCATGGCGATCGAGAATCTGTCAGCCACCACGCTGCGTAATATCATCGGCGACATGGAACTGGATGAGACGCTCACCTCCAGAGAGGTGATCAACACGAAGATGCGGGCTTCTCTGGATGAAGCCACGGATCCCTGGGGCATCAAAGTGAACCGGGTGGAATTAAAGAACATCATCCCGCCGGAAGCCATCCAGGACGCCATGGAAAAACAGATGAAGGCGGAGCGGGAGCGGAGAGAATCCATCCTGATCGCGGAAGGGGAAAAGCGCTCCACGATCCTGGTGGCCGAGGGTAAGAAAGAATCCGCGATCCTGGAAGCGGAGGCGGAGAAGCAGGCGGCCATCCTGCGGGCAGAGGCCCAGAAAGAGCGTATGATCCGGGAGGCGGAAGGCCAGGCGGAGGCGATCATGAAGGTGCAGCAGGCCAATGCCGACGGTATCCGTTCGGTCAAAGAGGCCGGGGCCGATCAGGCGGTGCTGACGCTGAAGAGTCTGGAAGCATTTGCCAAGGCGGCTGACGGGCAGTCCACGAAGATCATCATCCCTTCCGAGATACAGGGGCTGGCAGGACTGGCCGCTTCACTCAAAGAAGTCTTAACGGACAGTCCCAGGGAGTAGGAGATGGAAGCTGTACTGGATCTTACAAGAGAATATGGGATCGTGCTGGAAGGCGGCGGAGCAAGGGGCGCCTATCAGATCGGAGCCTGGAGAGCGCTGAGGGGAGCGGGCGTGAAGATCAAAGGCATCGCGGGGACGAGTGTGGGCGCTTTAAACGGCGCCCTCATGTGCATGGATGACTATGAGAATGCCGAGAACGTCTGGAAGGATATCTCTTATTCCAAAGTCATGGATGTGGACGATGATCTGATGTCCCAGCTCTTCCAGGGGACGATCCCGCCGGGCGAGGCGTTCGAGGTCCTGTTCCAGACCATGAAAGAGGGCGGCGTGGATATCACGCCTCTCCGGAACTTGATCCGGCAGTATGTGGACGCCGAAAAGGTAGAGGCGTCCCCCATAGAATTCTATATACTCACGTTCTGTGTGGACGAGTTAAAAGAGCTGGATGTGGACGTACACACCCTCTCAAAAGAGGAACTGCCGGACCTGCTCCTGGCCAGCGCGTATATCTTCCCCCTGTTCAAAAATGAAAAACTCCAGGGGAAGACATTTATAGACGGCGGCGTGATCAATAACGTGCCGCTGGGTTCCCTGGTAAACCGGGGGTATGAGGATATCATCATGATCCGCATATACGGGCCGGGCCGGGAAAAAAAGGTGAAAAATCTGGAGCATGTCCATATCCATTCCGTGGAGCCCCGGATCCCGCTGGGGAATATCATTGATTTCAACCCGCAAAAGAGCAGACGGAACATGACCGTCGGATACTATGACGCCATGCGCATGATCTACGGGCTGAAAGGTTCGATCTATTATATAGACGCTCCGGATGACGAGGCGTTTTATCTGGAGCGGCTGGCAGCGAGAGACCCGGACGGGGATCTGCGGCGGTTCATAGAAGTCCGTCTGGGCCAGGTGGCCCACGAACTGAAGCTCTCTTCCAACTGGACATACCAGGGATTATATCTGGCTATCCTGGAAGCGGCGGCCCGTCTTTTACGGCTGCGCAAATATAAGATCTATACGCTGCAGGAACTGGAAGCGGCCATAGAGGACAGGAAAGAGGGGCTGACAGAAAATAAAAAGATCCCCCAGTTTGCAGCGTTATTTATACAGCAGTAAAAGTAAGATAAGAGACGATAGAGGAGGAACGATAGAAATGGATCTGAAAGGACGCGATTTTTTGACACTCAAGGATTTTACGGCGGAGGAGATCGGATATCTCCTGGATCTGTCTGCCGACCTGAAAGAAAAGAAGAAAAAAGGGATCCCCGTGGATCATCACAAAGGCAAGAACATCGCGCTGATCTTTGAGAAGACGAGCACACGGACCAGATGCGCTTTTGAAGTTGCCGCCCACGATCTGGGGATGGGGACGACCTATCTGGATCCCTCCGGTTCACAGATAGGGAAGAAAGAGAGCATCGCCGATACAGCCCGTGTCCTGGGGCGGATGTACGATGGGATCGAATACAGGGGATTTGGACAGGCGATCGTGGAGGAGCTGGCAGAACATGCAGGGGTGCCGGTCTGGAACGGCCTGACTGATGAATATCATCCCACGCAGATGCTGGCGGATCTTCTCACGATCCGGGAGAATTTCGGCAGGTTAAAAGGGATCAAGCTGGTATACATGGGCGACGCCCGGTTTAACATGGGCAATTCCCTGATGATCGCATGTGCCAAGATGGGGATGCACTTTGTCGCCTGCACCACGAAAAAATATTTCCCCAGCGAAGAGCTGGTCCATATCTGCAAAGGCTATGCCCAGGAGAGCGGAGCCACCATCACCCTGACAGAAAGTGTCCAGGAAGGTGTGAAAGACGCGGACGTGATCTACACGGATGTGTGGGTGTCCATGGGCGAGCCGGAAGGAGTGTGGGAAGAGCGCATCCGGGAACTGACTCCTTACAAAGTGACGAAAGAGGTGATGGCCCAGGCGGCGGAAAATGCCATCTTCCTCCATTGCCTGCCCGCGTTCCATGATCTGAAGACCACCATCGGAAAAGAGATGGGAGAGAGGTTCGGCCTGAAAGAGATGGAGGTGGCGGACGAGGTATTCGAGTCTGCCCAGTCCAAAGTATTTGACGAGGCGGAGAACCGGATGCATACGATCAAAGCGGTGATGGAAGCCACCTTAAAGGTCGGTCCATGATATCTATGGATGGGGATACTCTCAAGCCGGAGGAGACTGGGAGATACCTGCGGACAAAATGGCTGGGCCGGGTATCGTATTATAGAGAAACGGTGGACTCCACCAACACCTGGGCCAGGACCCTGGCCGAGAAGGGGGCAGCCCACGGGACTGTGGTGCTGGCGGAAGAGCAGCTCAGCGGAAAAGGACGCAGAGGAAGGGGATGGGTCACGCCCAAAGGCAGTTCTGTGGCCATGACCTGTATCCTGCGCCCGGACTTCATGCCCCAGAAGGCTTCTATGCTCACATTGCTGATGGGGCTGAGCGTGGCGCAGGCGTGCCGGGATCTGTACCATCTGGACGCGGGGATCAAATGGCCCAATGATATCGTACTCTCCCGGAAAAAGGTCTGCGGTATCCTGACTGAGATGGATGCGGGTCCGGAGCGGATCCGTTCCGTGGTGATCGGGGTGGGCATCAACGGGAATCTGACAGAGTTCCCAGAGGAGCTTAAGGGCAAAGCCACCAGTCTGCAGCAGGAGCTGGGGGAGCGGATCCTCCGTGCGCCCCTGACGGCGGCGGTGCTGGGCGCGTTTGAGAAAAACTATGAGATATTCTGCCAGTCTGCGGATCTGTCAGCGTTCCGGGAGGGATATGACCGGATGCTGGTCCACAGGGAACAGCCGGTGGTCGTACGGGGCGCCGGGCTGGACAGAGGGGATCTCTCAGGCGTAGCGTTGGGCATCAATGACCGGGGTGAGCTGCTGGTGGAGAGAGAAGACCGGACGGTGGTGGAGGTCAATGCCGGGGAAGTCTCTGTCCGGGGGCTTGACGGCTATGTATAAATAAATATAGATCGATGAGAGACGGTCGGACGGATATCTGCCTGCTGCACTGCAGGGATAGATGTCCGCTGTCTTTCATCTGGAGGTTATATCTGTGATGTATCAGGAAAATGTGGTACTCTGCGGGGCGAATGCCTATGAACAGAAATATTATCTGAACCCGGATTTTTCCGCGCTGCCCCCCTCCGTCCAGGACGAGCTGCAGATCATGTGCGTGCTGTACACGGAGGATGTGGGCGGGGTCCTACTCCTTGAATTTGACGTGGAGGGGAACCTGCAGTTTAAAGTAGAGGCGATGGATGCAGACGCACGGTTTGATGAGATCGGGAGCGTGCTGAAGATCAAACAGATCCGCAGAGAGAAAGAAGGACTGCTGCGGTCTTTGGAAATGTATTATCGGGTTTTTTGTCTGGGTGAAGGACTGGAGGATATGGATCATGATCTTAGCGATTGACGTAGGAAATACAAATATCACCATCGGTGTGTTCCAGGAGGAGGAACTGAAGGGGGTCTTCCGCATGACCAGCAGTCTGGTGCGGACTTCGGATGAATATGGGATCTACCTGTGCAGCCTGTTGGAACACCGGGGGACGGACCCGGGGTGTATCGAGAATGTGGTGATCAGTTCGGTGGTCCCGGATGTGATGTATTCGCTGAACAGTGCGGTGATCAAATATTTCAAAGTGCGGCCGATCACGGTGGGGCCTGGCATCAGGACAGGGATCAAGCTGGTGACGGGCAATCCAAAAGAGATCGGGGCGGACAGGATCGTAGATGCGGTGGCTGCATATTCCCTGTATGGAGGGCCTGTGCTGGTGGTGGACTTCGGCACGGCTACCACATACGATCTGATCTTGGCGGACGGGAGTTTTGCGGCGGGTATCACTTCGCCGGGGATCCGCATCAGCGCCAAAGCTCTGTGGGAGGATACGGCCAAACTGCCGAAGATCGAGATCCGAAAGCCCAGATCCATATTGGCAAAAGACACGATCACCAGTATGCAGGCAGGCCTGGTCTACGGATACATAGGCCAGACAGAATACATCATCCAAAAGGTGAAAGAAGAATCAGGCATCAAAGACCTGCGCGTGGTCGCCACAGGAGGCCTGGGGAAGATCATCGCCGATGAGACAGATTCGATCCAGGTCTACGACAATATGCTCACGTTAAAGGGTCTGCGGCTCATCTATGAAAAAAATCGTTGAATGTATGACAGAGGTCCATATGGGAGTGAAGATCAAAAATGTAGAACTTGAAACCCCTATCGTGTTGGCACCCATGGCAGGCGTTACCGACCTGCCATTTCGTCTGCTCTGCGGGGAACAGCAGGCGGGGCTCGTATGCATGGAGATGGTCAGCGCCAAGGCGATCTTCTTCGGCAACAAAAATACAGAGAAACTGATGGAGATACACCCCAAAGAGCATCCCGTATCCCTCCAGCTCTTCGGCAATGATCCGGATATCATCAGCGAGATGGCAAAGAAGATCGAGGAGAAGCCTTTTGACATCCTGGATCTGAACATGGGCTGTCCTGTGCCGAAAGTGGTCAATAACCGGGAAGGTTCGGCTCTCCTGCGAGACCCTGCGCTGATCGGGAGGATCGTGGAGAAGACGGCCAGGGCGATCCATAAGCCGGTGACGGTGAAGATAAGAAAAGGGTTTGAAGGAGAAGATATAGATATCGTACAGATCGCCCGGATCATCGAAGACAGCGGCGGGGCGGCGATCGCCGTCCATGGGCGGACCCGGGAGCAGTATTATTCCGGGCGGGCAGACTGGGACGCCATCCGCCGGGTAAAAGAAGCCGTGTCCATCCCGGTGATCGGGAACGGGGATGTGGACTCTCCGGAAAAAGCCCAGGAAATGTTCCGCCAGACAGGCTGTGACGCGGTGATGATCGGGCGGGCGGCCCGGGGCAACCCCTGGATATTCTCCAGGACCCGGGCATATATCATGGAAGGGCGATACAGACCCCTCCCGGATAAAGAGGAGATCCGCCGGATGATCCTGCGCCATGGCCGTCTATCGGTGGAGTATAAAGGGGAATATACGGGTATGCGGGAAATGAGGAAACATGTGGCCTGGTATACGGCCGGGATGCCCCACAGCGCCAGGCTGCGCCGGGAAGTCAATACATTGGAGACATACGGCCAGTTGGAGCGGCTCATGGAAAGGATGTGATGGTGGTCTGTGACAGGGATCATCTGAAGGGCGGGAGCTGCAGCGGAGTCTCCGCGTTCATCGCAGAGACTCTGAGTCCGTCCGCGTCATTGAGAGATAAGACTGTGGAGAAAAAGCCTTGACAAAGGTGGATCTTTTTTTTATAATAAGTGTATCAATACTTATAATACAGTTGGTACAGTTAATACAGTGATCAGAAAGAAGGGATGTGTATGATCATTCTTGATTATCAAGACCGACGGCCCATTTATGAGCAGATCGTGGAGAAGTTCCAGGCATTGATCTTGAACGGGGCGCTCCCGCCGGACAGCCAGCTCCCATCGGTGCGCAGGCTGGCGATGGATCTGTCCATCAATCCGAACACGATCCAGAGGGCGTATGCTCAGTTGGAGCAGGAGGGTTTTGTCTACCCAGTGAAAGGGCGGGGGAATTTTGTCTCCCACGATATGGAGGCAGCCTCCAGGAAACGGGAGATGTTCTTTCAGGAACTCCTGGATCTGATAAAGAAGGGCAGGACTTATGGGGTTTCCAGGGAGGAGTTCTTGAGATTTGCCGATGATCATTATAGGGAGGGAGCCATATGATACAGACGATAGGTGTCAGTAAAAAGTTCGATGATGTGCAGGCGGTCAACAGCCTGTCCCTGGAGATCCGCCAAGGGGAAGTGTTCGGCCTGGTGGGGACGAACGGGGCCGGAAAGAGTACTTTGCTGCGCATGCTCTGCGGTATCTTAAAGCAGGACGAAGGGACGATCACCGTGGACGGACGGCCCGTTTTTGAGGATGAGGAGACGAAATGTGAGATCTTCTATATCTCAGATGACAGTTATTTCTTTTCCAATGGCACGCCGATCGACATGGAACGGTATTACAGACAGTTTTATCCGAAATTTGACACGGGACGGTTTTATAGACTGCTCACGCAGTTTGGCCTGGAAAAAGGACGGAGGATCCGCACATTCTCCAAAGGCATGAAGAAGCAGCTGAGTGCGGTCTTGGGCATAAGCGCCAATACAAAGTATCTGTTGTGCGACGAGACTTTTGACGGTCTGGATCCGGTGATGCGCCAGGCGGTGAAAGGGATGTTCGCCACAGAGATCATGGAGAGGGAGTTCACGCCGGTGATCGCGTCCCATAACCTGAGGGAGCTGGAAGATATCTGCGAGAACGTGGGGCTTTTGCACAAAGGAGGGATCCTCCTGTCGGAGAACCTGGAAGATATGAAGCTCCATCTGCATAAAGTACAGTGTGTGATACCGGAAGATGAGCAGGAGAAGAAGCTCCTGCAGGAGTTGGATGTGATCCGCTGTGCCCATCAGGGTTCTCTTTTGATGGTGACGGCGCGGGGGACCCGTTCAGAGATCATGAGACGTATACAGGAAAAAGATCCTTTGTTCTGCGAGATCATCCCGCTGACATTGGAGGAGATCTTTATCAGCGAAACGGAGGTGGCTGGCTATGAAGTCAAAGATCTTATCTTTTAATATCTTAAAGGAGACGATGAAAAAACAGGTATGGATCCCGGCTTTGATCTTTTTGGGATTTTTCCTGAGCCTGCCGGTCATGGGTATGTTATATCTGGAGATCATCCAGTCGAGGGATCTGACGCAGGCGGAGGCTATAGAAGCTTATATACGGCTGATTGCGGGCACCCGATTCCCATTTTTGGCGATGATGACCATGGGCAGCGCTCTCCTGACAGGGGTCAGCAGCTTTTCGTGGCTGCATTCCAGGGTCAAGACGGATTTTTACCATAGCCTGCCGGTGCGCAGGGAAAAGATATTTTTTGGCAGGGTTGTCCTGGGGGTTTTATATTATGCTGTCCCTTACCTGGTCAATCTGCTGTTGGTCTATGTGGTGGGTATCATCCATGGGATCTTCCAGGGGGATGTGGTCAGGATCTCGCTGCTGAGTTTTCTCTACCAATGTATGTTTTATGTACTGATGTATCTGGTGGTGGTCCTGGCCATGATGCTCACGGGAAAAGTGCTGACGGGTGTGCTGGGAGCCTTTGTGCTGACTTTCTACAGTCCCCTCATGAGTGGGATCTTGCAGGGATTGGCGTCAACTTTTTTTGATACATTTTTCTCTGGGGAGACAAGGGTCCAAAAGTTTTTTGAAAGGCTTTCCCCAGTAGTCTCTTACCTTACCTGTCAGTCCGGCGATCCTTTTGTGGTGGAGAGTAAGGTCTGGATCATGGGCGGCCTGGCGGTGGTGGTGTTGTTTGTTTTATGTTTCTGTCTGTATAAGAAACGCCCTTCTGAGGCAGCGGGTCGTACGATGGCGTTCTTCCGGCTGGGGAAAGTGATCCAATATATGATCGAGGTGCTGGTCATCTTGTGTTCTGGGATCTTGTTTTACAGCGTGGCGGTGCGCGGGTACCTTGGATGGATGCTCTTCGGCGTACTCTTGGGCGGCGTACTGATCCATGGCATCATGGAAGTCATCTACGAGGGCGATGTCCGGCGGGTGATGGCGCATACGTGGATGATGGGGGCGTCGATCGTCACTTCTCTGCTGGTGATCGGGATTTATTATGGAGATGTGTTCGGATATGATCGTTTTTTCCCGGAACAGGACAGTCTGCAGTGGGTGGATATCCAGGTGGGTGACACAGACTACAGCAGTTTTAGGAACATGTATAAAGATCGTGGACAGGAACAGAAGGAAGCCATGGAAAAACAGGCCAGGGATCCTCAAGTGTATGAGATACTGCAGGAGATCATGGAAAATAGTCTGGAGAAGGTAAAGCTCCAGGATGGTACGGAATATAGAAAGAAAGATGGCACAAGAGCAGATGAGATCCGCTATGTAAAGGTGGTATACGGGCTTGGCAAAGATCGGGTCGCCTTCAGAGGGTACTATGTGGATCATAGCCAGTACAAACAGCAGCTTTTATCGCTGTTTAATAGTGAGGCTTATAAGAAGACGACCTATCCGCTGACGACCATGACGGAAGAGGAACTGGAGAGCTGCATCGAGCAGGCAACGATCATTTCCAGCAAAGGCGGCCGTACGTCGGTCTTTGAGGGGAATGCACAGGAGAGAGCGGAGTTTCTGAAGACCTATCGGGCAGAATTGATGCAGATAGATGAGCATACGCTGAAAGATGAGATACCGATAGGGCGTATGAAACTGACTGCCCATTGGGGTTCCAAGATAAACGGGCAGGATGTAGACCAGGAACGGGCGGGTATGATCGAGAACGATGATTATTTCATCTATCCTTCTTTTACCAGGACGCTGGCTGTGCTGGAAAAACAGAAAGCGGGATTAGTGGAGGCTTTTGATCCCAAAGAAGTGGAGAGTATCACTTTGTATGACTATCAGACCCGGGATGGGGAGGACAGTAAGGAGGAGAAGATACAGGATAGGGCACAGATAGCAGAGCTGCTCCCCTGCCTGGTCAGTGAGGAATGTGATAACGGATATATAGAGTTTGAGGACAGTTTAGGTGCTGTAGTGGAATTTAATGATAAAGGATACAGTGTTACGGAATATTGTCAGGTCCTTAAAGGGCAGATGCCAGATCTGAAATGACAGCAGGGGCGTGCGGACACGCCCCCGATCATTTTTATGTACCTAACTATTGGCTTTGATGTGTGCGGCCAGTTTTTTGTCTTCTTGTTTGATGTGATTGAGCAGCCATCCGCCGATCGCAGTGTTCACCTGGCCGACCAGTGTGATGGTGGGGCCTTCTTGAGCCAGGCGGCGTGAGATGTCGGCCACTACTTTTTTGAACTCTTCATGATATCTGTGATGGTTGGTATAGTCTGGGTAGCGGCTCTGCTTTTGGAGCATCTCTTCGTGTGAGAAATGTTTGGCTGTGTAATCGGAGAGGAAGCGGGTCGTCTTTTCCAGCTCGGCTCTGCCTTTCCCGGAAGAACAGGCGCTGAGGAGATCGTTGATCGCTTGGATCAGCTGGCGGTGTTCAGAGTCAATGGTGGCATTTCCAGTTTCAAGATCTTTCGTAAATTGGTAAGTCATATCTTTGCGGACCTCCTGATATTTATTATTGTCACTGACCAGTTTGTGGACGGTGATGCTTTATCTATATTCTATACTCCACAGGGATGGGATGCAATAGTTTTTTGCATTTTACGGTGTTTGGATCTATAATAGATGTATAAGGACAGATCATACTATAAAAGGATAGGGGACGGTAGCATATCATGAGTATAACGGCAGATGAGGGCAGGCGGTATAAGATATTGATCGTGGAGGATGACCCGGCGATCGCGGAGGCGGTGTGCGGCCATGTGGCTTCCTGGGGCTATGTGGGGGAGGCTGTGGAGGATCTTCGGGATGTCATGGGCAGGTTCCTGGAGTGGAAGCCTCAGCTGGTATTGCTGGATATCTCGCTCCCATTTTACGATGGGTTCTACTGGTGCCGGAAGATCCGGGAAGTGTCGAAGGTCCCGGTGATCTTTTTGTCGTCGGCTGCGGATAATATGAATGTTGTGATGGCGGTGAACATGGGGGCGGATGATTTTATCTCTAAGCCTTTCGACCTGCAGGTGCTGATGGCGAAGATCCGGGCGGTCATGCGCAGAGCATATGATTTCGGCGATCAGCTCCACTGGCTGGAACATAAGGGGGCGGTCCTTAATACGGAAGATATGTCTTTGAGTTACCAGGGGAAGAGGATCGACCTGACGAAGAACGATCACCGCATCCTGCAGACTCTGATGGAAAATAAAGGGAGGGTGGTCAGCCGTGATGTGCTGATGACCCGACTGTGGGAGACAGACAGTTATATAGATGAGAATACATTGACCGTAAATGTGGCACGCCTGCGCCGGAAGCTCTCTTCCCTGGGGATCTCGGATCTTATACGGACCAAGAAAGGGATGGGGTATATCATTGAGTAGTAAAGAGCGGGGAAAAAATGTGGTGTTGTCTTATATAAGGGACAGGAGAAGGGTGTGGATCGTATCGGTGGTGTGCAGCCTGCTATTGAGTCTGGTATATCAACTGTATGATCTTCCGTGGGAACCCCTGCTCTATGGACTGACTATGTGCCTGGCTGTAGGGCTGGTGGCAGCGGCGGCGGATCTCTATGGGTATTGGTGCAGGTATGGATACCTGGTCCGTATGCAGGCGGAAGTGGCCCAGGGTTTCCCAGATCTTCCCGCACCAAAAGATCTCCTGGAAGAAGAGTATCTCTGTCTGCTGAAGATGCTGTGGGAAGAGAAGGAGGACTGCCTTGCCATGGGCAGACGGGAGCAGCAGGAGGCACTGGATTATTATATGCTCTGGACGCATCAAGTGAAGACACCGATCGCGGCCATGCGTCTGATCTGTCAGGGAGAGGATACGCAGATGGGGCGGGATCTGCAGGCGGAGCTTTTTAAGATCGAGCAGTATGTGGAGATGGCTCTTTCTTACATACGTCTGGGGAGCAGTTCAACGGATTATGTCTTCCGGAGATATCCCCTGGAGGATCTGGTCAGGCAGGCGGTGCGTAAATATGCGTCTATATTTATCCAGAAGAAGATCCGGCTGGATCTGGAACCCCTTGAAGGCCAGGTGGTCACAGACGAAAAATGGCTGGTGTTTGTCATCGGGCAGATCCTGTCCAACGCCCTTAAATATACCAACAAAGGCTGTATATCCATTTATCAGGAGGGGGAAGGAGTCCTGGTGATCCAGGATACAGGCATTGGGATCGCGCCGGAGGATCTGCCCCGGATCTGGGAGAAAGGATTTACCGGATACAATGGAAGGGAAGATAAACGGGCTACAGGTATCGGGATGTATCTCTGTAAGAGAGTGTTGGGGGAGCTGTCCCACACGGTCACAGTGACATCCCGGGTGGGGAGCGGGACAAAGGTGTCGATCAGCTTTGTCCCGCTTTTGTGATCTGGCTCACCGGACGCTATAACGTTCTTCTAGTGTACTGTACCGTTCATGTTTAGCAAAGATCTGCCGGACGATCTTTCAGCAGCAAGGCGGCTGAGTGAGGCGATGCGGTGGCATCGTTGATCGAAGCCAACACAGTCTGATGAAAGATTGGGCAAGGAGTTTTGCTGAATATGAGCGGTACAGTACACTAGAGCCTGAAGTGTTTCTGTAGAAACTTGCTGGGCCTGGAGTCGCTGTTTTGTGTTGAATATCTCATCTTCAAGGAAAAGATTATCATGATCGTTGTTATTAAATCTGATCTTCAGTAACAGAGCATACCTATCCATGAGTTGGTCGATGTTTTCGTAGTCCATATGTTTTCTACCTGCCTTTCAAGTCTTTGTTCGATCATCGGAGGCTTGGAGCCTTTTACAGATCATTGATGATACTGTTATCATAAACTGATCAGTTTATATTACCAAGTATTTTTTGTTCTATATTTTTACTGTCTGGATGGAGTACTAAAGCGATAGAAAAGATTGACACATCTGATAAGAGATGTTATCTTGTAAAAAAAGTGAAAGGGAGAAACGATGAGTATCGCAGATAACATTTTCATAAATATGTGCCAGGATATCCTGGAGAACGGAGTGGACACCCGTGGGGAGAAAGTGCGTCCCATCTGGCAGGATACCAGAGAGCCGGCCTATACGATCAAGAGGTTTGCCGTGGTGAACCGCTATGACCTGCGCAAGGAATTTCCTGCTATGACCCTGCGGAAAACAGGTATCCGCAACGCATTTGATGAATTACTGTGGATCTGGCAGAAAAAGTCAAATAACATCCACGACCTGAACAGCCATATCTGGGACAGCTGGGCGGATGAGACAGGTTCCATCGGCAAAGCCTATGGGTATCAGCTGGGGGTGGAACATTCTTATAAGGAAGGGATGATGGATCAGGTGGACCGGGTCCTCTATGACCTGCGCCATAATCCGTACAGCCGCCGGATACTCACCAATCTGTTCGTGCATCAGGATCTCCATGAGATGGCTCTGTATCCCTGTGCTTATTCTATGACGTTCAATGTGACTCAGCGGCCCGGGGAGGAGGAGCTGACATTGAATGCCATACTGAACCAGCGCTCCCAGGACGTGCTGGTGGCTAATAATTGGAATGTCTGTCAATATGCATTGCTGGTCCACATGTTTGCCATCGTTTCGGACATGCGGGTGGGGGAACTGGTCCATGTGATCGCGGACGCCCATATATACGACCGTCACGTCCCGATCGTGAGAGAACTGATCCAGAGGCCGGTGTATGATGCGCCGAAAGTGACCCTGGATCCGGAAGTGCGGGATTTTTATGATTTTACGGTGGACAGTCTGCAGATCAAAGATTACCAGGCCGGGCCGCAGGTCAAGGATATCCCGGTAGCTGTGTAGGAAAGGGGGAGGCGTATGAATACGATCGTTGCGGTCGACAGGAACTGGGGCATCGGGAAGGACAATAAACTCCTGGTGAGCATCCCGGCGGATATGAAATTTTTCCGACAGGAGACGATAGGGAAAGTGGTGGTCATGGGGAGAAAGACCCTGGAGAGTTTCCCGGGAGGGATGCCCCTGGCCGGGCGGACGAACATCGTCCTTACCAGGAATGAGGAGTACCGGGTAAAAGGCGCTCAGATCGTACACAGCCGGCAGCAGCTGCTGGAAGAGCTGGAGAGGTATCCGTCCCGGGATATCTATGTGATCGGCGGGGACAGTGTGTATAAGATGATGCTCCCTTTCTGTGATACGGCGTATGTGACCAAGATAGATTTTGCTTATGAGGCGGATTCCTTTTTTCCTGATCTGGATCAGATGGAGGAGTGGGAGATCGCGGCGTCCAGTGAGGAGCAGACTTACTTTGATCTGGAATATGCTTTTGTGAGATATGAAAGGAAAATGTAGCAGATAATTGTATCTTTTTCCCAAATGTGCTATAGTTAAAGATAAGAAAAAACGAAAGGGATGAAGAGAACTATGACAGAGATCCGACTGGAACAGACAAAAGCACCGAAGACTTTACCCACCCCGGACGATCCGTTGGTATTTGGGACGATATTTACAGATCACATGCTGGAAGTGGACTATACAGAGGGGAAAGGCTGGCATGACGCGCGGATCGTGCCGTATCATGATCTGGAGCTGGATCCGGCGGCTATGGTGTTCCATTACGGGCAGGAGATGTTCGAGGGTCTGAAAGCCTATAAGACAGAGGAAGGCAAGATTTTATTATTCCGCCCGGATAAGAACCTGGAGCGTGCCAACAATTCCAACCGCCGATTGATGATCCCGGAGATCCCGGATGATATCTTCCTGGAGGGTATCAAAAAAGTGGTGCGGATGGATGAACGGTGGATCCCCACAAGACCGGGAACATCCCTTTACATCCGCCCGTTTGTCATCGCTACAGATCCGTTTCTGGGCGTGCGGCCTTCCCACACCTATAAATTCATGGTCATCCTCTCTCCGGTAGGCCCATACTATCCGGAAGGGCTGGATCCAGTGAAGATCTGGATCGAGGATGAATATGTGCGCGCAGTGCGGGGCGGTATCGGAGAGACGAAGACAGGCGGCAATTATGTGGCTTCCATGGCTGCGCAGATCAAAGCCCATGAGGAAGGGTATTCCCAGGTCTTGTGGCTGGACGGAGTGGAGAGGAGATATATTGAAGAAGTGGGGGCTATGAATATCTTCTTCAAGATCGATGGAAAGGTCGTGACCCCTGTATTAAATGGCAGCATCCTGCCCGGTGTGACCAGGGATACATGTATCGCTCTCTGTAAAGAATGGGGATACACAGTGGAAGAGAGAAAAGTCTCTGTGGAAGAATTGGAGAAAGCTGCAAAGGATGGTACCCTGGAAGAAGTATGGGGGACCGGGACGGCGGCAGTCATCTCTCCGGTGGGCCATCTGCGCTATGAACAGGAGGTGTTCCAGATCCGGGACGGAGGCATCGGAGAGCTGAGCCAGAGGCTATACGATACAGTGACTGGCATCCAGCTGGGTAAGATCCAGGATACCCACGGATGGACGGTGGAAGTGGAGTAGGACAGAGGCTGTGCAGAAAACGATCCTTTTGTTGGAAGATGATGAGAATCTGAACCGGGGGATCGCCATGCGCCTGGAAAGAGAAGGGTATCACGTCCTCCAGGCGTTTGGCATGTCCCAGGCAGAGGAGCTGATGGAACGGCATGAGGTACACCTGGTCATCACAGATATCACGCTGGAGGATGGGGATGGGATAGAATTCTGCCGCCGGGTGCGGGAACACAGCAGTGTGTATCTCATATTCCTCACAGCGTTGGACCAGGAGATCGATATCGTGAATGGCTATGATCTGGGGGCGGATGATTACATCACAAAGCCCTTTAGCCTGATGGTGCTGGTGTCCAAAGTCCATGCACTGATGAAACGGGTGGAGGTGGCGGATGCTGCTTATCTTGTGTGTGGGGATATACGGATCTCGCTGCGGGAGATGAAAGTCTGGAAAGGGCAGGAGCCGCTCTCTCTCAGCAAGAAAGAGATGCAGCTCCTGATCTTCTTTCTGGAAAATCCCAGACAGATCTTCTCTAAAGAGCAGATCGCGGATGCCGTGTGGGACATGGACGGACAGTTTATGGATGACAACACGGTCCCGGTGAACATCAGCCGTTTGAGGAAGAAACTGGATAACGACGGGATACAGAACGTGAGGGGTATTGGGTATATATGGACAAAGGAAGTGTTAAAAGAGTAGTCCTTTTCGGAGGGCTGCTTTTTTGTTTGGCGGTCGGGAGCGTGGTGTCTGTGCTGGCGTGGAGGGAGACAGTGCGCGTCCAGGATGAAGAGATGCTGGGCCAGCTGATCCTCATGGAGCCGGAGACAGAGAGAGAATACGTGAGCGTCATGAGGGGAAAACTGGCTGCTGACCGGGAGAGAGCGGTGATGGAAGGCCGGAGGGCGGATGAGAGGTATGGATATGTGGGCGTCTATGCATCCCGTTCCCCCTCAGTCGCCGCATTTTTTCCGGTGCAGCTTTCTGTGACGGCTCTTCTGGCCTTGTTGTTGGGGATACTGATCTTATTTCAGAAGAAAAGACAGGAGAGATTGGAGCTGGAGATATTTGCACTCAGTGACAAGCTGCTGCAGGCGGAGGAGTCGAATAAGATCTTAAAGGACAAGATGGAGCAGGAGGAGGAGAAGACGAAAGCGTTGGTCACAGATGTGTCCCATCAGCTCAAGACCCCCCTGGCCTCGCTGAAAATGTGTTATGAGATCGCAGATGTGGACAGCTTTACGAGAGAAGAACAGAAAGGATTCCTGCTGCAGGGGCGCCGGGAAGTGGATAAGCTGGAAGAGCTGATCAGTTCCCTTGTACAGGTGTCCAGGCTGGAAGCCAATATGATCCAGATCGATAGAGTATGGGTGGACCTGCGGAGCATCTTGCAGGGTGCGGTGAACAGTGTCTATATGAAAGCTTATGATAAAGGCATCTCGCTGTCGGTCAATGAGTTTGAGGACAGGGAAGTGTATCTGGATCCTCATTGGACACAGGAAGCCCTTATCAATATCCTGGACAACGGCGTGAAATATTCAGAAAGCGGGACTTCCATAGAGATCCGGGTGAAGCGCATGGTCAGCCATTACCTGCTCGAGATCGAAGACGAGGGTATGGGCATAGACAAAGGGGAGATGAACCGTATATTCCGGCGCTTTTACAGAGGGCGCGCCCGGAGAGTACAGGAAACAGAAGGATCCGGAGTGGGACTCTATCTGTCACGGAGGATACTGGAGGCACAGGGCGGGACGATCTGCGTGAAGAAGGGACGGAAAGGGAGTGTGTTCGTGGTCACGGTCCCTGTGGCTTCCTGACCGTTGTGTAAAGATCATACAGCAGATCCCTGACCCGTTTTTCTAAGGGGCCGACATGGCTCATGTGGAGAGAGGGGGACGGGTCATCCGTCCTCCCTCTCATCAAAACAGTACATGCTGAAAAAAGTGGTGATCCCGGGAACACATTTATGATCCATATGGCAGTGTTCCGCCATCTTGTTGACAAAAATACAGTAAGCGGACATGCAGGAGTATTGCAGCTCGGGAAAACGACAGGGTTCCCCTGTTGTGATGGCACAGGGATCGCAGAGACTGCAGCCGCTCACACCGATCATCAGCCCCTGTCCTCCCGCTCGATCGATCAGCTGACGGGTCATCTTGTTATGCTGCGCCTTGGCTGGCTTGATCTCTCCATTATCCAGAGGATCGGCGATATCCCACATGGTCTGCATCACCAGTGCCTGTCTCCAGTGCAGGACTTTCCTGCGCATCTCTTCCACGGTCCCGCAGTCAGGCGGACAGGCGTAATTGACACCGTATTTTCCGCACATATTTTCCTCGCACAGGGTCCGGAAATTGGGGAGGAATACCAGATCCTCCGTATCCATCAGAGCGGCATCTGAGAACCCCAGATCTAATGCTAGTTTGACAAGTTCTTTTCCGTTCATATGTGTTTTATACATCCTTTCTAAATTGACATGTCTGTCTATCCATGCCGTTTATACGTCCCATTCTGTGGGATATGTATCCCGTATCCTGGACAGATCTTCTATATATAGCATTGGGTGCAGATCGTGACATATGGTTGACATAGATCGTTTTCATTTTATCACATGCAGATCTTCCTTTCAATACCATTGAAAGATATGCCCAGAGTAGATTACCGGCCATTACTCTAAAGCGTGTTTAAAACCCATTCCTGCAGCCGGCGGATCTTCTTACAGATCTGTTATCTTTTCTGCGTCTTTTTTGTAAGGATCCGGGTGTAAGATGTTAGAAGACCAAACGTGAAAGGGGTATCAGTATGAGTGAGTGGATACTGGAGACAGTAGATCTGTGTAAATATTATGGAAGCGGGGAGAACATCGTCAAGGCCATCGATCATACGACGATGCATATCCAGCGGGGCGGATTTACAGCTATCGTGGGGCGTTCCGGTTCAGGAAAGAGTACCCTGCTCCATATGCTGGGGGCTTTGGACCGGCCGGACAGCGGCAAGGTCCTGATCGAGGGGAAGGATGTGTTCAGTCTGAAAGACGAGCAGCTGGCGGTCTTCAGGCGGCGTAAGATCGGATTCATATTCCAGGACTTCAATCTGATCCCTTCTCTGAATGTATGGGAAAATATCGTCCTCCCCATAGGGCTGGATAAGAAGAAGGCGGACAGGGGCTTTATCCTGGATCTGGCGGACAAGATAGGGATCCGGGATAAGCTGTCCTCCCTGCCGAATACCCTGTCCGGGGGTCAGCAGCAGCGAGTGGCCATCGCGCGCGCCCTGGCGTCCAGGCCGGCGATCATTTTGGCGGATGAGCCTACGGGCAGCCTGGATTCCAGCACGGAGCTTGAAGTCATTTCTCTGATGAAAGCCTGTGTAAATGAATATGGGCAGACTCTGGTGATGATCACCCACGATGAGACCATATCCCAGATGGCAGACAGGGCGCTGGTGATCGCGGACGGTAAGGTGGTGAGCAGATGAATACGGTGAGCCAGACAGCATGGGCGAATTTTAAACAGAATAAGGGGAAAAATGCGCTGACAGGCATAGCGGTCATCCTGACCACACTGCTCCTTTTTGTCATACCGACGATCGGCTTCGGGGAGATAGACGCCCAGAAAGCGGCTGTCAATGAGATGTATCCGACGTTCCATGGGATGTACCGGGATGTGGATGAGGATACAGCGGCAGAACTGCGGCACCGGGCAGAGGTGGAGGTCATGGGACTCCGTCAGGACGTGGCGCAGATCCCTATAGAAGACGGGACGGTGTTGATGATCTATGTGGATGAAACGGCACAGGGTCTAGGCAAGATAGGACTGGAAGAAGGATATCTGCCAGAGCGGGGAAATGAGATCTGTGTGTCAGAAGGGATCCTGGAACAGCTGGGGATCGCGGCGGGGGTCGGCGACACGATACGGGTGCCTTTTCAGGTCATAGAGCCGGATGGTCTCGGGCTTGAGCAGAGTGAGGATCTTGTGATCACCGGGATACTCCCCACGACGAAAGAGCAGAAAGAGACAAATGCGTATTTTGCACTGGTGTCGAGGGATCTTATGGAGGCAAGACAGCCAAGAGAGAGCCGGAGATACCGGGCCATGTTCCGGGTCGCCGGGGCGGATGATATGACGAAAGATGCCATTGAAGAGATCATGGAGGATATGGCGGCGGATTTAGGAGTCCCGGAAGGAGATGTGGTGTCGAATGGGGATCTGTTGTGGGCGAATTATGTGGATCCTGCTTTTTACACAGGTGTTGTGTGTGTCCTCCTCATCGTGGTACTGGCAGGGATCATGACGATCTGCAGTATCTATTATATCTCTATGATATACAAAGTGCAGGAATATGGAAAGATTAAAGCTCTGGGCGCTACAAAACGGCAGGTGCGCCAGATGGTCTTCAGAGAAGGGATGCTGGTGGCGGGGATCGCGATCCCTGTAGGGCTGGCGCTGGGTACTGTCTTGTCAAAGATGGGACTCCGATATCTCTGGATGTCTTTCGGTGACAATGCCCAGGGTAAAGTCATGGCGCAGATCATCAGCCAGGGCCGGATCCCCCTATGGAAGCCGTGGATCTATATCATGGCTGTTGCGGTCACATTGGTGACAGTGGCCGTGTCTCTGATACGGCCTATGCAGATCGCTTCCAAGATCACACCGGTGGAGGCGATGCGCTACAATGGGGACATGAAGATCCGGCAGGAGAAGAGGAAAGGACACAGGGAGATGAGCCTGACGGCTCTCACAGGCGCGAACCTTTCCCGGAATAAGAAGCGCACATTGCTGACAGTGGTCACACTGAGTCTGACAGGGATCCTTTTCATGGTGCTGTCCACGGTATTATCCTGTGCGGATCCAAGAGAGATCGCGAGGGCGGAGATGTTTGATGACCTGCTGATCTCGGTGGAGAGCCGTTCAGGCGACAAGATGCACCCGGAACGGGAATGGACAGCCATCTGTAAAGATGATCCGTTAAATGAGGATCTGGAAAAAGAGATCGGCAGCATCCCCGGTGTAAAGAAGATCACAAGATCCAGTGAGCTGCATGTATATCTGAAAGATCTGATGGACGGGGATCAGTTCTGGAGGGACAGTATCATCGGCATACCAAAAGAGTATGCCGCCAGGATGGAAGACAGTATCGTCCAGGGGGATGTGACGTATGAGGAGCTGTACCAGGGGGATAAGATCCTCATGGATAAGAATATGCTGCACTGGGCGCCGGACTGGAAAGTGGGGGACACAGTGGACATGATCTTGGAGACCGGGGACGGACAGACAGAGAGATCCTTTGAGATCGCAGCGGTGGCGGATATGCCGGAGGGACTACGCCATTATGCAGGTTTCCTGCTCCCGAAAGAAGTGGTGGATACACTATGCGGCCGTCCCATGGATTATTATTGGTCGGTGGATACAGAGAAGGATCAGACAGAAAATGCGGAACAGAGCCTTCGGGCTATCTTGGAAGGGCAGGAATTTCTGGGACTGGAGACGTATGAGGAAAGAGTTGCATACAATGAGAAAAATTCCGGATTCACATCCCAGATCTGTTATGTATTCATGGCGGTCCTTGGAGGCATCGGCATCATGAACCTGGTCAACACCATGATCAACAGTATCTATGTGAGGCGCAGGGAACTGGGTATCCTGCAGGCCATCGGCCTGTCTGAAAAACAGATGGTGCGTATGCTCCAGCTGGAAGGGATGTTTTATACAGCCGGGACGCTGGGCTTGTCCTTGAGCATAGGATCACTGGCTGGATATCTTGTATTTTTGTATGCCAGAGAAAATGGGATACTGGGGATCGTCGGCTATCACTATCCGGTCTGGCAGGCGGCTTTTCTGACAGCGGTAGTCTTTGTCATACAGTTAGCGCTCACCTATCTGGTCATGCGTATATTCCGGCGGCAGAGCATGATCGAGCGGATCCGGTTTTCAGATTAAATGCGTCGGTCTGACAGGTATAGGGCAAAAGACCGCTGTCCAGCTGGGCGGCGGTCTTTTCAGGATATGGTGTTCTAACATTTCGTACGATCCGCAGCCGCTCAGATCACGGATCTTACCCGGATCCCTTAAAACGCACTCTAAGACTCATTTTCTTTATCCTGGATCTGGTCATTTGGACTGGGATCTGCTCCGCACATCCTGCGGAAACAGTCGAGGATCTCTTTATCGCTCGATCCTTTTTCGTCCATAAATTCGATCATTCCTTTCATTTGTTTATCAGACATATAGAACGATCCCTCCTTTATTGCGTGTATGGTGGACGTACGATCTTCTTGTGGATGTCTATACCATACCATACCATGTATTTTACAGTTTATCAATATGTTTTAAGATACAGGTCTGCCCATTCGGCGTAAAACAAAGATACTTGTATAGTTTACGATCGGTCATCTTTATGATAACATATTATCTGAAAACTTACTATGGAAACTCCGGGCAGCGGCCATGTGGAAGTGCCAAGGGCACGGAGCAGATGGCGGACGGCTAGAGGGATATGAGTATAGGAGGATGGTCTTATGGGAAAGATATTGGCGATATGCATCAGTGAGAAAAAAGGTGTGCAGAAGGAACCTGTGGACGAGGCGACGCTGATCGAGGATTGGGGGATCGAGAAGGATGCCCATGGAGGCAAGTGGCACCGCCAGGTGAGCCTTCTGTCTTTTGAAAAGATAGAAGGATTCCGCGCGAAAGGAGCGGAGGTTGATTTTGGGGATTTTGGTGAGAACCTTGTGGTGGAGGGGTTCGATCTGCGGCAGGTGCCGGTGGGGACCAGGTTCCAGATCGGAGAAGCGATATTGGAACTCACGCAGATCGGTAAGGAATGTCACAGTCACTGTGCGATCTTCCACGCGGTGGGCGACTGCATCATGCCCAGGGAAGGGGTGTTCACCCAGGTGATCAAAGGGGGCAAGATCAAGACGGGGGATACCATCGAGATGTTACCGCTCCCGGACGACCGTCCATTCACGGCGGCGGTGGTCACATTGAGCGATAAAGGCGCGAAGGGAGAGCGGGAAGACAAGAGCGGGCCCGTCATCCAGGAGATGTTGGAAAAAGAGGGTTACCGTGTAGTGGAGACGCTGCTCCTTCCGGATGGAAAAGAGCCTTTATCCACACAGCTCTGCCGACTGGCAGATCAGCGGCAGGTGAATGTGATCTTTACAACGGGCGGGACGGGATTTTCTGAGCGCGATCTGACGCCGGAGGCGACGATCGGGGTCTGCGACCGCATGGCCAATGGCATCGCGGATGCGATCCGTCAATACTCTCTGACGATAACAGGACGAGCTATGCTCAGCCGCGCTGTCTCCGGCATCCGCAAAAAAACATTGATCATCAATCTCCCGGGGAGCCCGAAAGCGGTCAGAGAAAGTCTGGAGTATGTACTGCCCCAGTTGGAACATGGCCTGGGTATCCTCAGAGGGACAGCGGGGGAATGCGGGAGTCGTTAGAGGCGTTTATTTTAGGGATACAGGAGAGCAAAGTGGGGATCTTGATCGATCTGTTTTTCACATTCTTTAAGATAGGGCTGTTCACATTCGGCGGCGGTTATGCCATGATCTCTTTGATCGAGGACGCATGTGTGGCGAAGAAGGGCTGGATCACCCATGAGGAGATGATGGATGTGGTGGTCGTGGCGGAAGCCACGCCGGGGCCTATAGCGATCAACTGTGCCACGTTTGTGGGGTTCAGGCAGGCGGGGCTCCTGGGGGCGGTGACAGCGACGCTGGGGATCGTTGTCCCATCTTTTAGCATCATCCTGCTGATCGCGGCTTATTTTGACAGTTTTTTGGATATCCCGCTGGTGGCGTATGCGTTCAAAGGCATCAAGATAGGCGTGGGTCTTCTGATCTTCAGGGCGGCGCTCAAGATGATCAGGAAGATGGAAAAGGGTCTGTTGTCACGTGGTATCATGGTCGCTTCCTGCGGGGCCATGCTGCTGATCGATATTTTTGCCTGGGATCTTTCGTCCATCAGCCTGCTGCTGGCAGCGGCTGTGGCGGGGCTTGTTGCTTTTGGGATAAAGGGGCTTGTGTCACGGAAGGGAGGTGCGGCGAAATGATCTTGCTGGATCTGTTCCTGGGGTTCCTCCGGGTGGGATGTTTTTCTTTTGGCGGGGCCTATGGAGCGATCCCCCTCATCAGGGATGTGGTGATGTCTTATGGATGGCTGGATGAAGAGACATTGGTCTATTTTATCGCTGTCAGTGAGAGTACGCCGGGACCGATCATGGTCAACCTCGCCACCTATATCGGCAGCAGCCAGGCAGGGTTTATAGGAGCTGCCATAGCCACATTGGCCGTTATCTTCCCTGCGTTCGCGATCATCCTGCTGGTCATGGCGGCTTTTAGAAAGCTGTTGCGGTATAAGGCTGTCCAGGCAGCGCTAGATGGAGTGAAGCCCTGTATCGTAGGGATGATCCTTGCGACGGGCATCTATATGATCGTCAGCAATATAGCAACGTTCCTCCCGGCGTTTAGATCTGATGGACAAGGAACTCTTATAACGGTTTTTCTGCTGGCGGTGGTCTTAGCGGTGGAGAAAGGGGCAAAGAAGGATGTATCTCCTATATGGCTCATTTTGATCTCAGCTGTCCTGGGAATGGTCGTCTATAGTATATAAACATAAAAAAGCCAGTCAGGAAGATCGTTTATCTGTCCTGACTGGCTTAATGTGTATGAGCGGATAGTCTGATAAGCCGGATCGGGTCGCATGGCAGTTTTGGGAGTGCCGGAGACATGGAGCATCTGGCATTCCTTTCATTTATTGGAAATCTTTGAAATAAACGTCAAAAAAGTTTTGGCTGATGCGCCGCATATCCCGGGTCATGGCCTGATAGCGTTCTATGAACAGCCTGCCTTCTTCAGTGAGTGTGGAACTCCCGCCCTTTTTTCCGCCGTTACAGCGGTCCAGAAAGGGGAAGCCCATTTCTTTTTCTACTTTGTTCACCATCTTCCAGCTTTTGGAATAGGACATATGCATCTTGGCGGCGGCTGCCTGGATGGAGCCGGTCTCGTCGATATAATCCAGAAGGCGGCAGATGCCTGGTCCGAAGAAGTCTTCTTCTTTCGTGAGGACCACTTTGGTCTTGCAGCGCAGTTCGTTGGTGCTGCGCTGTGCTCTGAAATACTGTTGGATCCTTTCAGCTCCCCCAGGGTCTGAGAGGGAGAGCAGGATGCCGTTATCATCTACCGGGATCGTCTCCAGGTCTGCGGATGTTCCATCTTCCTGGAATACATAGGTCCTGGGCCAGCCCATCTGGCCATTGCAGAGGGGGGCGGCGCTCTTCTTGCATTCCAGGAGCTGTTCCAATGTCTGTGGGGAGAAAGCGGGAGAGCCCACCGGGACGACCACTGCCCGCTCCATCTGTTGGCGGGCGGCGTCCAGGCCGATCTGCAGGGTTTCTCCACTGTTGTTTTCACGGTATGTATCGTGGTCCGCCAGGATCACGTTGTTATGGCTCAAGTGGTTTTTCAGGATCTCTTTTTGGTAGCCTGTCAGGACGACGATGGGGGAGAGGGAAGCTTTCCGCAGGGCGGCGATCTCCCGTTTGATCGCGGTGGTGCCGTCCAGCGGATACATGGGCAGGAAGAGGGATATCTCTTCGTTTCCCCGGTCTTTTTCCTCAGGCGGTAAAGAGGCCAGGATCAAAGCACCTGTTTTCATCTCTTTTTACTCCTTTTTTTCAGATCTCGACACATTCCAGGATATAGGACACGATCATGTGTGGATCGTTCAGGTCCAGAAGGGGGATGGCCGGGTCGGTGCGCTCCACTTCTCCAGGCGGGAGGTCGGTGGCGATGGCGGCCAGGTTATATCCTTCGCATACGCTTTTTACAGAATTGCCTTTGCGGATCAGTTCGATCTTCTGGTATGGGCAGGTTTTGAAGCCTTCCAGCAAGATCAGGTCAGCTTCCGGGAAAGATCCCATGAGCTGTTCTTCCGTTAAATGAGGCTGTTGTTTGACCACCATATATTTTGAGTCAGAGAAGATAGCCGTGCCGTAGGCGCCCGCCTGAAAATGGCGGTAGGTATCGGTCCCGGGTACATCAGCATTGAAATCATGCCCGTCGTGTTTGATGGTGGCGATCTTCAGCCCCTGTCCGGCCAGGAGCGGGAGGAGACGGGTGATCAGGGTGGTCTTGCCGGAGTTTTTGACTCCGCTGATGGCGAAGATCTTCGTATCTGTTTTCATAATAAGACGGCTTCTGCCCTGTCTCCGGGCTGCAGTGCCGGGGAGCCTGCGGGTATGTCGATCAGGCAGTTGCACCCGGCCATGGAGGCCAGGATCCCGTTGGAATGGAGGCCGCTGGGCAGGTGGAAGTCGCTCCCGTCCCAGAATGCCCGGACGAACCTGCGTCCGCCGCTGGCTTTGCCGAATGGATCCGCCATGGTGCCCTGTACATGTTTGAGCCTTAAAGTGTCGTCCTGTTTCATCTTCTGGAACAGGGGGCGGGCCAGGAGTTCCGTGATGACGGCTACGCCGAAAGGATTGCCGGACAGGCTCAGGATGGGTATGCCTTTGTATGTGGAGAAGAGTGTGGGCATACCTGGTTTTACCAGTACGCGCCAGAAGACCCGTTCAGCTTGGGCCAGGGAGAGCGCTTCGTGCATGATGTCTTTTTTCCCCACGGAGACGGCCCCGGTGGTGATGATCACGTCTACGTCTCCGGCAGCTTTGTGCAGGGCCTCGGCCATAGCCGGGGGCTGATCCGGTATGGAGGAGACGTGGACGAGCTGCACGCCGAAGTCCAGGAGCCGGGAGGCCAAGAGCGTCTGGTTGCTGTTGTAGATCTTGCCAGGCGGCAGGGGCTGTCCGGGAAGGACTACTTCATCCCCTGTGGTGAAGACGGCGGCCCGGGGCAGACGGTAGACGGGGACGCTCGTCTGCCCCATCCCGGCTAAGATCCCGGCTTCCACAAAGCTCAAACGGGAGCCTTTTTGCAGCAGTATATCCCCTGTCTTAAAATCTTCGCCCCGGAAACAGTAATTGCCCCAGGCTTTTTCAGGACGGAAGATACAGACCTCGTCTTCTCCGTAGTCTGTATCTTCCTGACGGATGCAGCAGTCGCATCCGGGGGGGATGGCGGCGCCTGTCATGATGCGCACGGCCTGCCCCTCCTTGATCTCCTCTGCAGAGTATTGTCCCGCGTCGATCTCCCGGATGACTTTGAGCCGGGCCGGGGTGTTTCTGGAAGCGCTGGTCACATCGGAGGCCCGGCAGGCGTATCCGTCGATGGGGGAGCGGTCGAAGGGAGGGTTGTCAAAGGAGGCGGCCATATCCTTGGCCAGGAAACGTCCAGATGCCTGCAATAAGGGGATCTCTTCTGTGTCGGTGATGATCCTGGTATGTTCCAGGATCAGGTCGGTCGCCTGTTCGATGGTCACTTGTTCATTGATCGCTTTTTCCATATGAGTCTCCTTACACCCCTTTTCCGAATCCGCACGCCGGGTAATGGCAGGTGCCGCAGCCCAGGCAGAATCCGCCGTTGCCCATGCGGGCAAGATCTTTTTTGGTCAGTTCCACGCCTGCAGCGATCCTGGGGAGTACCAGGTCGAAGGCAGTTGCTTTTGCATACATCACGCAGCCGGGGAGTCCGAGGATCGGGGTGCCGTCTTCAAAATATCCCAGAAGGAGCATAGCGCCGGGGAGTACCGGGGCGCCATAGGTGACGATGCGCGCGCCTGTAGCTTTGATCGCGCCGGGGGTCCGGTCGTCCGGATCCACGCTCATGCCGCCGGTGCAGAGGATCAGGTCGGCCCCTTCTTGTTTCAGGGTCAGGATGGCATTTGTGATCTTTTCCTGGTCGTCGTCACAGACCATGTGCCCGGAGACGCCTATGCCGTAAGAGGCCAGTTTGTCGATGATGACTGGAGTGAAGGTGTCTTTGATCCGTCCGTGATAAACTTCGTTCCCGGTGGTCACGATCCCTGCTCTGAAGGATCTGAAGGGTGTCAGGGATACCAGAGGTGTGTCGCCCGCTGTTTTTTTCACCTGTTCCATCTTGTCTTTTTGGATCACCAGGGGGATGACACGGGTGCCTAAGAGACGGTCGCCTTTTTTAACAGCTGTGTTCGTATGCCGGGTGGCGATCATGATCTCGTCCAGTCCATTGATGGCTTCCAGCCGTTCCACGTCCACCCGGAAGAGTCCGTCGCAGTCGGCGATCAGTTCGATCTTGCCTTCTTTTACCGGGGTGGGGTGCATGTGTTCATTTTTGCATATGTCGTATAGGATTTGGGCGGCTTCATCTTCATGGAGGGTGTCCTCGTCCTTTTCCCACACATATAAGTGGTCTTTTCCCAGGGAGAGGAGCATGGGGATGTCTTCTTCCGTCACCACGTGCCCTTTCCTGAAAGCTGTGTCCTTGACCACATCTTTGACGATCCTTGTGATGTCATGGCACAGCACATGTCCCACTGCATCTGTCGTATCAATACATTTCATCTGTTCTCCTCCTTTGCCATATCCATCCCTTCCTGGAGGAGTCCCTCCTGAAGGATCTTGCAGAATATAAAATGCTTTTCCATGGGGGCGCATACTTTTTCACCTTTGTAGGCATCGGACTTGGGCCCGCCTGCCCCCAGGCGGACGATCTTTAGCAGCACAGTCCCTGCGCGCAGGAGATCCCCTTCCTGTAGATGTTCCCGATCCAGTCCTTCCACGACCAGGTTTTCCCCGAAACGGCCGTATTGGATGGGCGTTCTTTTTTCAGTAAAATAACTCTGTACAGCATCCATCGGTAGTATGCTCACATGCCGGTGGCCGTGTCCTCTGTGGATATCTCCTTCCAGACCGTCCAGGGCGGCCTGGCATTGGTGGATATTTACTGCACTTGTCTTTCTCTTTGTGCTGATGCAGACACATCTGATCTGTGCCATTGGCTGTCTCCTCCTCTGTGTTTTGATCATCTTCCCATCGGATAATCTTATCATATACGATGCGGCCTTGATCTGCAATAGTTTTATGAGGATAACGGTCGGGGCGTGTAGCACGGGGATGGGTTTTCAAAAAAAGGTTTTTTGGCTTGACAGTATATTTGATCAAATGTATAATGAGGTCAGTGTTATTTTTTACAAAAAATAACGAATATGCGTACAAAAGGAGAGTGCAAAAGAAATGAAGATGAAGAAGATAACAGGTATATTGATCGCTGCGATGACAGCATCGCTGCTGGCGGGCTGCAGTAGTACTGAAAAGACGGAAGAGCCGGCCGAGACGACTGAGACGACCGAGACGTCAACGCCTGCAGCAGAGGAAGAGGAGACAGAGACTCCGGCTGGAGAAGAAGAAGAGACGACCGGGGACGAGGCGGTGACTTTAAATGTGTTTGCGGCGGCATCTATGACGGAGACGCTTGAAAAGATCCAGGAGATGTACGCGGAGGTAGCGCCTAATGTGGAACTGGTCTTTAATTTTGACTCATCAGGTACTCTGAAGACCCAGATCCAGGAGGGGGCGGAGTGCGATCTGTTCATCTCAGCGGCGCAGAAGCAGATGGATCAGCTTGATATCGAGGCGGACCCCGCAGTCAATGAAGAGGGACTGGATTTTGTTTTAAAGGAGAGCCGGGTCGATCTGCTGGAAAATAAAGTCGTGCTGGCTGTACCGGAGGGAAATCCGGCGGGGATCAGTTCCTTCGAGGATCTTGGCACGGACAAGCTGAAGTTGCTGGCTCTGGGCAATGAGGACGTTCCGGTGGGCCAGTATTCTACGGAGATCCTCACGACGCTGGGTCTTCTGGAAGGGCTGGAAGCGGACAATAAGATCACATACGGTTCGAATGTAAAAGAGGTGACCACGCAGGTTTCAGAGGCGTCGGCAGATGCGGGGATCATCTATGCGACGGATGCGTATTCGGCAGGTCTGTCTTCGGTCGCGGAAGCTGGGAGCGACTTGTGTAAGCCGGCTATCTATCCGGCGGCGGTGCTGAAGACTTCAGAGCATCAGGAAGAAGCACAGGCGTTTTTGGATCATCTCCAGACAGATGAGTGTATGAAAGTATTCGAGGAAGTGGGCTTTATCAAAGCCCAATAGGTGAGATACAGTAGGAAAGGGCGTTATCATGGACTGGTATCCTCTCTATAATTCGCTGCGGATCGCGCTGATCTCCAGCGTGGTGGTTTTTTTCAGCGGTATTTTTGCGGCATATCATATCGCAAAGCTCCATCCGGCTGTAAAAGGTGTCCTGGATGTGGTGCTGACGCTGCCCCTGGTCCTGCCGCCCACGGTGGTGGGATATTTCCTGCTGGTGCTGCTGGGGCCGCGCAGGCCCCTGGGTTCCTGGTTTATGGACGTTTTCCAGACCCGGCTGGTGATGACCTGGTATTCAGGTATCTTTGCGGCGGCTGTGGTGGCGTTCCCGCTGATGTACCGGACGGCCCGGGGGGCTTTTGAGAGTTTTGACGAGACGTTGGCTTTTTCCGGGCAGACGCTGGGGCTGTCCAATACGTATATCTTCTGGCGCATCCGTATGCCGGCCTGCCGGCAGGGGATCCTGGCCGGAGGGGTGCTGGCTTTTGCCAGGGCGCTGGGCGAGTACGGGGCGACCAGCATGATCGCAGGCTACACGCCGGGAAAAACGGCGACGATCTCCACGACGGTCTATCAGTTGTGGAGGACAGATAACGATGCCCTGGCTTTTCGCTGGGTCGTGGTCAATGTGGTGATCTCGGCGGTGGTGCTGCTCATTGTGAACCTGTTGGAAAAACGGGAGAGAGGATCCCGGAGGGACTGATATGTCACTGTATGTAGATATCAAGAAAGACTTGGGGGATTTTGTCCTGGAGACGAAGTTCGAGGCGGACGGGGGTGTGACCGGGATCCTGGGGGCTTCCGGATGCGGAAAGAGCATGACGCTGCGCTGTATCGCCGGGATCTTGAGGCCGGACGAGGGACGGATCGAGCTGGACGGGACGGTTTTCTTTGATCACAGGGAGAAGATCGATCTGAAGCCCCAGCAGCGGCATGTGGGACTTTTATTCCAGAATTACGCGCTCTTCCCCAATATGACTGTGTGGCAGAATCTGATGACCGGGTTGAAGCCATATGAAAAGGATAAGAAACGGGCAGCGGCGGCTATAAATACTGTGATGGAGAGATTCTGCCTGGACGGGCTTGCGGGACATAAGCCCAGTCAGCTCTCCGGCGGACAGCAGCAGAGGGTGGCGCTGGCGCGTATCTTTTTGTCAAAGCCCAGGGTTTTGTTGCTGGATGAACCTTTTTCAGCACTGGATGATTTTCTGAAGTGGAGGCTGGAGCTGGAGCTGGCCAGCCTGTTGGAAGGATTCGAGGGCAGTACTCTTTTCGTATCCCACAGCAGGGAAGAGATATATCGTGTCTGCGACAGGGTCTGTGTGATGGAGAAGGGTAAGTCAAGTCCGGTGATACCGGTCAAACAGCTTTTTGAAGCGCCCCGGTCTAAGGCGGCGGCTGTGTTGTCCGGTTGCAAAAATTTTTCCCGTGCCCGTCCGGCAGGGGAAAAAAAGGTCTATGCAGAAGACTGGGGCGTGGTCCTGGGATATACGGGAGAGGCTCCAGAAGGCTTCAGCCATATCGGTGTCCGCAGCCATTATATCCATCCCGTGCCATCCGGCAGCGCTGCGGGACAGGAGAATACTTTCTGCTGCCAGGTCATGCGGGTGGTGGAAGACGTTTTTTCGATCGTCGTCATCCTCCAGCCAAAAGGGGTGACGGAGGAGACGGAAGATACACGTATCCGGGTGGAGATGACAAAGGAGTCCTGGCAGGAGTCCCGCTGCCGGGAAAAGACCAAAGATGAGATGTGGATCCATATGGATGCTAGGGATATCATGGTATTAGGGAGTATCTGATGTGGTCAGGATCGTTTCAGGAGCCATTTTCCCCAGGGGGAAAGGTCCGCTTTTTTCCAGCCGGATGTCTTTTGGCAGGATGGTCTGAGGAGGGCGGAGCTTTCCTGTTTATTTGAGAGATTCCAGCCTATGTAGCTGATCTTGTGTTTTTTCAGGAAGCGCATCCATTGTGCTCCTTCTTTTTTGTTTAAAGATCCAGTGCCGGAAGCATCGCAGATGCCAAATTCTGATACGAATAGGGGCAGTTTTTTATCGAGGGCGGTCTTGGCTTTGTCCCGCAGGTATGCCCCGTGGGTCCCGGCGTAAAAATGCAGGGTGTACATGAGGTTTTTGTAGCCTTTGATGGGTGAGGATGCCGCGATATCCACATCCTGTGACCATTGGGGTGTCCCGATGAGGATGACCCCGTTCTTGTCTTGAGCGCGGATCGCGCGGATCACTTTTTTTGCATATGTTTTGATCGTGTTCCAGGAGGTACCGCCGTTTGGTTCGTTGCATATCTCGTAGAGTACGTTGGTGTGGTCTTTATATCTGGAGGCCATTTTTTTGAAAAACCGGACTGCCTGTTTTTCATATGTCCTTGGGTTGCCATCGCTGAGTATGTGCCAATCGATGATCACGTACAAGCCCGCTTTTGTAGCGTATTGTACCCCTTTGTCTATCCGCTGCTCTAATGCGCTCCTGTTTGCGGCGTCTCCGGAGCAGTAGCCGTTGTAGTCGCTGGTGTAGAGGGCAAGGCGTACAGCGTCCGCTTTCCAGATCTTTTTGATATCCTTGAAAGCTTTCTGGTCTACATATCCGGGGAACCAGGATAGGCCGTGGGTGCTGACTCCTTTCAGCTGGACGGGTCTTCCTTTGGTATTGACCAATCGTGTGCCTTCGACTTTCAATGCCGGGAGCTTGGCTGCATGGACAGGGGTGCAGTTTGAGGTCATGCCTTTTAGCGCTATGAGCAGCAGACAGGATGTGAAAAAAAGTTTCCAGGCGAGGGTCTTTTTCATGATGTTTTTGCTCCTTTCTTTGTGATGGTGTCGCTGTGAGTGCGGATATCCACCTTTTGGAGTACAGTATAGTGGAGTATCTGGAACATGTCAACAAAACAGTCCATATCCTGGTGTGGATCGCTGCGGAGCAAGGGGCTTAGAGTGTGTTTGAAAACCTCAAATATCCTTAAATTACAGAAAATTTACAGATAATAGACGAGTACATTCCAAAACGGCGTTTTAAGGGGTCCGGGGGAAATCCGCAATCCCCCGGCGCTTTTGGTACTTTTCTCGTAGAAAAGTACACATCCAAAGACCTGAGCGGTCATGGATGGTACCAAATGTTCGTATTATTTGATTTATTTACAGAATTTAAAGGGTTTTCAAACACGCTCTAGAGTATGTCTTAAAGATCATTTTTTTTCTTCCATTTTAATAAAAACACTGAATTTATGATCACAAATACTGAACCTGCATTGTGTATGAGCGCACCGATCACAGGATCCAGCACTCCTGTGACCGCAAACGCGATCGCCAGAAAATTAAGTGCCATAGAAAATGTCAGATTCAATTTGATCTTTGTCATCATCCGTTTTGACAGAGCGACCAAATGTGGCAATTCTTTTACCTCATCATCAACGAGTACGATGTCCGCTGCGTCTACTGCGATATCACTTCCAATGCCTCCCATTGCGATGCCAACGGCAGCCTTTTTTAAAGCAGGAGCGTCATTGATACCATCCCCGATCATACAGACAGCATTCCCCTTCTGTTGGCAGCTATCTATAAATGATAATTTATCTTCGGGCAGACATTCTGCATATATTTCCGAAATATCCAGTCGATCAGCAATGCTATATGCTGCGTTTTTGTTATCTCCTGTGAGGAGTACAGGCTGGACGCCAAGTGAAGTGAGATCTTTGATCATTGTCACACTTTCTTTCCGAAGAGTGTCTGACAGCACAAGATGACCAATGCATTCTTTATCTGTCGCTATATAAATGACCGTACAACCCTGTGACAAAAAATCTCTGATCTCACTTGTTGTATGGTACGCTATGTGATATCGATCGAGCAATCCCGTGTTTCCAGCCAGGATCTTTTTCCCATCCACAATAGCCGATACGCCATGCCCGAGCAGCATCTGGAAATGTTCTGTGTGGATGAGAGGAGCGTTCTCTGAGCTTTTATAGGAGTTCACGATCGCTTGTCCGATCGGGTGTTCAGAAGATCGTTCTACCGAAGCCGCAAGTTGATAAATCTCTTTTGCACTATGATCTGGCACAAGGCTTTTATGATAAATGACTTCTGGTGTCCCATTGGTCAATGTTCCAGTTTTATCAAAAGCGATCTTCTGCACTTTTGCAAGCCGTTCTAGAGCATCGCCTTCACGAATGAGAGATCCGTGTTTTGTCGCATTCCCGATAGCCGCCATGATCGCTGTTGGGGTAGCGAGGACTAACGCGCAGGGACAAAACACAACAAGGATCGTCACTGCACGGATGATCTCTCCGCTCATCAGCCAGGTCAATGCGGCAGCTGTAAGGGCGATCATGACTATCCACGTTGCCCATCGGTCAGCCATCCCCACGATCTTTGCTTTTCCTGCATCAGCCGATCGTACAAGCCTGATCATCCTTTGGATAGAACTGTCTTCACCAACTTTTTCTGCCCGCATTTCAAAAACGCCAAATTGATTGACCGTACCGCTGGACACCTCGTCGCCGATCCCCTTGTCAACGGGTAAAGACTCTCCTGTCATAACAGCCTGATCGATGGATGTTTGTCCAGAAGTGATCACTCCATCTACCGGGATACTCTCTCCTGGCAGGACACGGAGGATATCCCCGACATTGACCTTATCAGCAGAGATGACTGTCTCTTTTCCATCATGTATCAGCCTTGCTGTCTGGGGCGTTAAATGCACAAGTTTTTCGATCCCGGCATGAGCCTTCGCAACAGTCAGATCCTCGAGCAAAGAGCCTAACTGCATGATAAATGCCACTTCCCCTGCCGCAAAATCTTCACCGATACAAACAGATGCAACAAGGGCGAGAGATACAAGCACATCCGCTTTAATGTCAAAAGCAGTTATGAGTCCGATCACCGCTTCCAAGATGATAGGGATCCCACAGAGGATGATCGCTATCCATGCAATGTCAAACGGAAGATGTAGCACATCCGTAAGGCTTAAGATCAATGCGGTCCCTGAAACAATGAGCAAGATGATCTCTTTCTTTATCCCGCCAAACGCAAGAATGTCTTCTAACTTTTTTATCGTTTTCTCCATGATCTCCTCCTTGGGTTTTATACTCTATGGGGTATAAGTATATTATACATATAGGGGTATGGGTTGTCAAGATAAAAAAGAAAAGGCAGCCAAAATGACTGCCTTACCATTGGGAACTATCCCATATTCGCAAACCGTTCAACCGCTTTTGTAAAAGATTCGATCGTTTTGTCTGCGTCTCCGTGTTCGATCCCATCCTTTACACAATGCTTGATATGCCCTTCAAGGACTATTTGTCCACATTTGTGCAGAGCAGATTTTGCTGCATTGAGCTGCGATAAGACATCTTCGCAGGGGATATCTTCGTCGACCATTCTGTCGATCGCCTGGACCTGGCCTATGATCTTTTTCAATCTGCGGTGTAGATTCTCAGCATCCATACACTGTTTCATATCTTCTCTCCTATATATCTGAGTGTATATGTATGATTATACCGGCTCTTTAGAAAAAATCAAGTGATATGACAGATCGCCGCATCTATCATATCCCGATAAATAGCAGAAAAACTGTCTTGTCACCTGTAAAGATATATGCTATACTGTTACATAGTTTTTTTGAGCGAGTATTATATATGCCCAGATGATTTTAGGGCAGAAATGGGGAAAAAATGAATACAGAGGAGATCATCGAACAATTAAAGCAGGAGAAAGACGCGGTCATCCTGGCGCATTATTATGCGGCGCCGGAAGTACAGGCGGTCGCCGACTATGTGGGGGATTCTTTTTATCTGAGTAAACTGGCTGCCGGTCTGCCCAACAAGACCCTTGTGTTTTGCGGGGTGTCTTTTATGGGGGAGAGCGGTAAGCTCCTGAGCCCGGATAAGACGGTACTGCTGCCGGACAGCGAGGCGGACTGCCCAATGGCGCATATGGTCAGGGAGGAGACGATCCAGGCGGCCAGGCGTGCGTATGAGGATCTGGCAGTCGTCTGTTATGTAAATTCCACAGCTCAGATCAAATCCTGGTCGGATGTGTGCGTAACGTCCTCAAATGCAGTGAAGATCGTGGAGGATCTGCCGAATGAGCATATCTTATTTATCCCGGACAAGAATCTGGCCCGTCATGTGGCGGAGCAGGTGCCGGGGAAACACATCATCATCCCGGACGGCTATTGTCCGATCCATGATCAGATGAGTGCAGAGGAGATCAAAAAGCAGAAAGGACTCCATCCGGAGGCGAAAGTGCTGGCACATCCTGAGTGCGGCCCAAAGATCCTGGAGCTGGCGGACTATATAGGATCTACCAGCGGCATCATCGGCTATGCGGCGCAAAGCAGTGAGAAAGAGTTCATCATCGCCACAGAGGCAGGGGTATCCTATGAGCTGGAGAAGGAGCGGCCGGATGCGGCGTTTTATTTCGCAGAGACTCTTCCTGTCTGTGAAGGGATGAAGCGGATCACGCTGGAAGGGATCGCGCATGTACTCAGGACAGGGGAGAACGAGGTCCATGTGGAGGATGTTCTCGTCGGCCCGGCAGGAGATACCCTGAAGCGGATGCTGGAACTTGCAGCGGAAAAGGGGAGGTCATGAATCTATATCGGGATCTATACTGTGATGTAGTCATTGCCGGGTGCGGAGTGGCAGGGCTTTATACAGCTCTCCATCTCCCCAGAGACAAGCGGGTACTGATGCTCTCGAAAGAGGATCTGGAGAGCTGTGATTCCATGCTCGCCCAGGGGGGTATCTGCGTCCTGCGGGGGCCGGAAGATTACGACTCTTATTTTGAAGATACCATGAGGGCGGGGCATTATGAAAACCGCCGGGAGAGTGTGGATATCATGCTCCGGGAGAGCAGACAGGCTATTGATACCCTGCTGGATCTGGGGGTCCGTTTTGAGAAAAATGCAGACGGCAGTCTCAAATACACCCGGGAAGGCGCACATTCCCAGCCAAGGATCTGCTATCATAAAGATATCACGGGCAGGGAGATCACCACAGTCCTTGCAGCGCAGGTGAAAAAACTGCCGAATGTAAAGATGATGGAATATACAGAGATGACGGATATGCTCATAGCAGAAGGGCAGTGTGTGGGGATCACGGCCAGGAAGCGCACAGGAGAGATCCTGAAGATCTATGCTGGGGATACAGTCCTGGCTACGGGCGGTATCGGCGGTCTGTATGAACATTCCACGAATTTTCCGATCCTGACGGGGGACGCCTGCCGTATCGCCAGGGAACATGATATAGCTTTGGAGAACATGGATTATGTCCAGATCCATCCCACATGTTTGTACAGCAAAAAGCCAGGACGGAATTTCCTGATCTCAGAGTCAGCCAGGGGAGAAGGTGCGGTCATACTAAATCACAAGGGTGAGCGGTTCGTGGACGAACTGCTGCCCAGGGACGTGGTCACCCAGGCGATCCAGGAGGAGATGGCCCGGGAAGGTGTGGAACACGAGTGGCTTTCCTTTGAACATGTCTCTCCGGATGTGATCCGCGGACATTTCCCCAATATCTATCAGAAATGTCTGGAAGAAGGCTATGATATCCTGCGGGAGCCTGCGCCGATCGTCCCGGCCCAGCATTATTTTATGGGCGGGATCCATGTGGACAGGCATTCGGCCACCACGATGGCACATCTCTATGCTGTGGGGGAGACCAGCTGTAACGGTGTCCACGGGAAGAACCGGCTTGCCAGCAACAGCCTGCTGGAAAGCCTGGTATTTGCCAGGCGGGCGGCGCTCCATATGATGGAAAACGGGAAAGAGGAGGAGACGTATGGATCTGATCACTATGCAGCTTGCTGCTGATAAATATATACGCATGGCGCTGGAAGAGGACATTAACAGTGAAGATGTGTCCACCAATGCGGTGATGCCTTCCTATAAGAAAGGCGAAGTACAGCTCATCTGCAAAGAAGACGGGATACTTGCCGGGATGCCTGTGTTTGAGAGGGTGTTCACACTGCTGGATCCTCATACCCAGGTGGAGAGATACGCAGAGGATGGACAGCGAGTGGAGAAAGGGCAGCTCCTGGCAAAAGTGACCGGGGATGTGCGTGTGCTGCTCTCCGGGGAACGGACGGCGCTGAATTATCTGCAGCGTCTCAGCGGTATCGCCACATATACGCATACAGTGGCAAAGCTGCTGGAAGGCACGCAGACAAAACTTTTGGATACCCGGAAGACCACTCCATGTATGAGGATCTTTGAAAAATACGCAGTCCGTATGGGCGGCGGGAATAACCACAGATACAACCTCTCCGACGGCGTGATGCTCAAAGATAACCATATCGATGCGGCGGGAGGCGTCAGACAGGCAGTGGAGGCGGCGCGGGCCTACGCTCCATTTGTACGGAAGATCGAGGTGGAAGTGGAAAACCTTGACATGGTACGGGAGGCAGTGGAAGCCGGGGCGGATATCATCATGCTGGACAATATGACGGCCGATCAGATGGCAGACGCGGTCCGTCTGATCGACGGCAGGGCGCAGACGGAATGCTCCGGCAATATGACAAAGGAAAATATCCAGACCATCACAGAGCTGGGTGTGGATTTTGTATCCAGCGGTGCGCTGACCCATTCGGCCCCCATCCTGGATATCAGCCTGAAACATCTGAGAGTTTTGGATTAATGCAATGTTGTACTAGGAGGTGGAGGCGTGGTAAAGGAACAGACGGGTGCGGACAGGAGAAAACAGATCTTGGGATTGATGAGGGAGGCCCGCCATCCCTTGTCAGGAGCCATGCTGGGAAAAGAGACAGGGGTCAGCCGCCAGGTTGTCGTCCAGGATATCGCTCTCTTGCGCACAGAAGGCTATCCGATCATCTCCACATCCAAGGGATACTATCTGGACGAGCCAAGGCAGGCTGTCCGGCTGGTAAAGGTATATCATACCAATGAGCAGGTGCAAGATGAATTGACCACGATCGTGAACATGGGGGGCATCATCCAGGATGTCCTCATCAACCACCGCACATACGGAAAGCTCTCTGCGCCCATGAATATCAAGAACCAGAGGGATATCCGGATGTTCATGGAAGACCTGCAGTCTGGCAAGTCCTATCCGCTCCTGAATGTCACATCCGGATACCATTTTCACCACATAGCCGCTGAGAGCGAAGAGATCCTGGACGAGATCGCAGATGAGCTTGAGCGAAAAGGCTATATAGTGGAATGGCTCCCCTATGAAAAAGGGCTGTAAGGCGGAGTGTCGATCCGAACGATATCGATGTAGATATAGGTCATTGCGGAGCATATCTTTTCTATTTTTATTGTCATCATAAAAAACGCTGCCTTTCTGATATCTCCTGTCATATCAGAAAGGCGGTCATGAGTACAGGCGATACAGTGCTTTGTCTACAGTCTGAGACACGCTCTAGTGCGTCATCCGGCCAGAAATCATAGTTTGGCTCCGCCTGTTCAGCACCATTGCATCGTTAAGATTTCTAACCGATGCACCGCATCGCTGTCGAAATCTTGCCTAGCACT
>CANTEW010000017.1 GCA_947652925.1 uncultured Lachnospiraceae bacterium | reverse complement strand
TTCATGCAGGATGCCGTCCGCAAAGCCAAGCTCCACGGCCTTCTTCGCATTGAACCACGACTCCGCATCCATGAGGTGGGATATCTTCTTACGGTCCATCCCGGTCTTGATCTCGTAGGCGTTCATGATGCCCTCTTTCACTTCCTCCAGCATCTCCCCCGCCTTCTGCATTTCTTTGGAATCACCTATCGCCACGGTGATGGGATTGTGGATCATCATCATTGCCACCGGGGACATCAGCACCGTGGTACCCGCCATAGCGATGACGGAGGCTGCGGATGCCGCCAGCGCGTCCACCTTCACGGTCACATCGCCCTTGTACTCCATGAGCATGTTGTAGATTTGTGCCGCGGCGTACACATCGCCGCCCGGTGAATTGATCCACACGGTGATGTTGCCGCTCCCGGCATTCAGTTCCTTTGCGAACAGTGCCGGGGTCACTTCATCCCCGTACCACGTCTCATCCGAAATCTCACCGTTCAGCACGAGGGTGCGCTCTTCCTCCCCTCCCGCGTCATTTTTGATCCAGTTCCAGAACTTCCTCTTCACTCCTATCCCTCCTTCCTGTCTCCTGAAAAATACTGTGTTAGAAACACACGTTACTTTTGCCACAATTGAAATAAGGCGCGCTAAAAGCACACCTTGAAATCCTTTCTCTTCCCCACAGATGCCCGTTTTACGGCGCTTTCCCCACCCTGCCAGTAGATAGCAGGATGCCGTCACACCAGTGTCACACAGGGAATCTGGTTTTCTGGTTCAGGGAAAGTGATCCTATCGTGTTACCGACAGCGGGACTGTCCCCTGCCGCCACCGCCGCTGTCCTGATACTGGACACGGTATTTATTATCTGTGGCAGAACAATTGTCCGCTAACAGTAGGAAAGGTGTGCTTTAAAACACACCCTCCAATTCCCGCAATCCCCAAAACAACCACTGCCAACGTTGCTAATGTCATTAAGACAGTCTTATTTTTCATCTGATCTCCTCTCTTTCCTTTTTTGCATCATACAGATCAAAAAGAACTGTTTCATCAACTTTATTCTGATATATCCTCCATACTGCTTATATTTAGAAACTTCATTTTGCGATCCTAACCCTTGTCTGCATCCACTTAGAATAATACTTGATCCCGAAAACTTTTTTATAAGCCCGGATCTTCACATAATATGTCTGCCCTTTAGACAGTCTGGGGCTTTTCATAGATGTTATCCTGTTCTTATATATAGTCTTTCTGGTCACTCCACTGGTAAAATACCTATTTGTACTATACACGACCTCGTATCCTGTCGCCTTTCTATCCCGACTCCACGTGAGCAAAAATCTCTGTCTAGATGACCTCTTCAATTTTAAGGCGGATGGACGGCGCAGATAATATGTGATCTTTGCAGGCGAGACAACGCTTTGCGAATCCCCTTTGCATGCACGTACCTTGTACGTATATTTTCTACCATTTTTCCGGGCAGTCCGATCTATATAATTGTTCTTATCATTTGGATAGACTGTTTTGACCCATCTGTTATCTCTATAGATCTGATAAGCAGATGCCCCTTTCACAGTATCCCAGGTAATAGACACCCCCGAAGACAAGCTGGATATGGAAGATATGGATGGAACAGATAAGTATACAATATCAAGCCCCTTCCTATCATAGGCACTCTGCATATCCCCAGCAACTGCCGCCACCGTGTATACATAGGCAGTCCCACTTGATACTTGCCTGTCAAAATATGATGTATCTGTTGTATTCCCTATATATTTCCAATTTTGAGTTCCTATTTTCCGATATATATAATATTTTTCTGTATCTTTTACCTTACCCCAACGGAAGAAGACCCCGCCATTTTTATTGACTACAGTTTTCAATGAAGGACTGCTGAGATTTTCTGCAGTATCTTTCACTGTCACTGTGACCTTTTTTATACCAGCTTGATGATTCCGCCCCCCTTCTGCCCTCACTGTAATATCCGTCGTACCCGGCGCAATGCCTGTAACAGTCCCGGAACCATCTACCTTGGCTATACTACTGTCGTCCGATCTGTAGGAAATAGTCCCATAGCCAGAAGCTTTGATCACCACCGTTTTTCCAACAATGACCTGTGCGGCCGATATGTTTATTTTAATCTTTTGTTTTGCTTTATTGATCACAAATGTTTTTGTAACAGTCCCGCTATAAGAACCCAAACCTTTGATTATGACAGACGCTGTCCCGACATTTGTATTATTTGAATATCCTACTCTATGATCAATATCTTTTTTCAATATTGTATTTCCACTTTTTACAGATACCTCAGGAGTCTTAGCTGTTCCATCGTAGGTATGACTGGATATATCCAAAGTTATCTCGCAGGTCGAGAGCGCCGTTCCGCTCTCCGTTCTATCTACCGTAACATTTACTGTGATCGAGCAGCTCGCTTCTTCGTGATCATCATCACCAGTCGCCTGCACCGTGATCTTTGTCTGCCCTGCTGAAATGCCGGTGACTTTTCCTTCCGAGTCAACATCAGCGATCGATGGATCCTCAGACAGAAATGAGAGCGCCCCCTTCCCATGGACTGTGAACATGGCACTCTCCCCTATTTTAATCGAAGACCGATCCAAACTCACTTCTAGATCCTGAGCTGCTTTATAGATCGTAAAATTTTTTGTTATCTGTCCAGAATGACTCCCTATGCCCGTAACAGTAACACTGGCGGTGCCTGCCTTTGTATTATCTGAATAAGACAATGTATAATCTTCATTTTCTAGGAGGACAGTCTCTCCATCTTTCACAACGACCTGAGGGACTTTAGCCGTTCCATCATATATGTAAGATCTTGACTCCAGCGTGACCTCACACTCTGCGATATCCTTAGTCTCTAACTTCCAGACAGCATATAAGGTAACGCTCCCACCCGATGCCAGGTCTAATACCGATCCTTTATCTTCATAACTCTTTCCTGTCCCATCAGCAGCTGTATTCCACCCTGAAAATATATACCCTTCCCTAGTAAACGAATTAACTCTTAATGTATAACTACTCCCAAACAGACATCCTGTCATATCGGACATACTCCCACCCGTATTCCCATTTCCATCAAACACTATAGAATAGACATTTTCATCCCAATGTGCATATATAGTATGGTCGACTGTTTTACTCTTAGTCGTTTTGCTCACTCTGGTCCCGCCTGTACTTTCAGTATACCAGCCTTTGAAAGTATATCCGTACCTGGAGGGTACAGGGAGATTTCCGTAAGCTTCTCCCGGCTGGAAAGACAGACTCTCTGTTGAGATGTCTCCTCCATTTGCTTCCAAATAGACTGTTATGTCTTTTGGTCTCTGGACATCGATGTAATAATCTGTGATATCACTTCGGCGATAGATATAGCCATTGCGCAATTCATTATAGTAATATAAGCACTGGATGATGACCGGTGTACTGGATCTGTAAGCTTTTACCTGGATCCGGCAAGAAACGCTGTTCTGCTCCAGGATCTCCACGCTCTCCATATCGCTGGAAGTCCATACTGCATCAGTGACCGCTTTTCCGCTCGCGTTTGTATAAAGATATTTTATATCCCCTACAGACATGCTGTAATGTTCAGTCGACCCGGATGCCTGAGACTCTATATCTTCAACGACTCCCGACATTTCAGCAGATGCGTCTTCATTTTCAATGATCTGTGTTCCCCCATTTCCCAGCTCTCCCGCATATGTAACTGTCGGTAATGTCTCTGCACACATCGTACATACTATCATTGCTGCCATTATCCTCTTTTTCATCTTTTCCTTTCTCATATCCTCTCTCCTCCCTATCTTTTGATGGATATTTTCCATAAATTTTTTGTATCTCCACATCCTTCTTTTTCCTCTCATCTTTTGCCCCCTTTTATTATTTGCAGACAAAAATATACACGAAAGAAGGTGTTCTAACTGCGGCAGGAAATTGATTATGGCAATCTTGGTCTCCGGATAAAAGAAATTCGCCAACACAGAGGGCTGACCCAAGACAATCTCGCAGAAATGGTAGGCTGCAATACATCACACATCAGCAATATTGAAAATAACCATACAAAAGTCAGCCTTAACACCCTCCTGGCAGTGGCAAATCCTCTCCATACCTCCATCGATTTTCTCCTGTCCGACCAGTACGAAGATCCATCCCTGGCCCTGGACAGAGAGATCATGAGGGTCCTAGAGGACTGCGACTGCCAGAAAAAAGAAAAAATACTGAAGATGATCGAGATCATGTAAAACGACTATCTTCTCTGCATTCCAAGAGCAGCTCTATACCAGTCCGGAAACCAATCCCAAACGCAGGCTTCTGAACAAGATAGGCAACGGAAAACACCACATCCCGTATCTGTTCATATTCCTGCAGGGATAACCTCCCTTTAAAGGGCTGCATCCGTTTCTCACATTGGGCTGTGAGCACACTGCTCAACTCCTTAAACGCTTTCTCATTTTCTAACATTTCAAATATTTTATCCACGATCTTCTCTTTATCCATCCTGTCCTCTCCTCTTCCATTTCCAAGTGTTCTTGGAACCTTTGGTCCGTATGGACCTATCTTACATTCTGTATCTTACACATCCTGCATCTTCATTCCGCCTCCAAGCCCCATCAGACCCCAAACAAAAAGAGCCGATAAAATGCAGTCACAAACGCACTTTATAAGCTCTTTTTTCTATCCTCATTTAATAATAGTCGATGACCACCTGTCCGTCAAACACAGTCGGATTCACTTTACACTCTCTGTTGACGGCCACTTTTGTCAATGCACACCCTTGAAATGCCTTTGGACCAATCTTGCTCACACTTTCTGGTATGGCCACCTTTTCCAAAAAAGAACATCCCTCAAACACCGAGTCCGGGATGATCAGGTGCGTGTATGCTCCGGTACATGATCCATCATATCCGGTAAGCTCGAGTCCCGCTCCATATTTTGTCTCTTCATATGTGAGCTCACTGTCATGGATATAATGAGCATAGGTCAGCCCTTTTGGCATGTTTTCAGACACTATATCCCGTACTTCCACGCCATCCACCGTGCTAGATATCAGGATGACCGACTCTCCTTCCGTCCCGCTATACCCGTTGAGACGCAATATTTTTGTCTTCTCGTCCAGACGGCTCTCAAGCAGCGGCTCTTCCCTCTGATCTACGGAGGATCCCAGCTTAAGTGTCTCGGACGCTTGGAGCATCCCAGCCAGTTCCTGGTACGGATACAGACGGTACGCCTCTTTTTGTTCGCCCGCTTTATGATCAACAAAACCAAACACCTGGTCCTTTTCATTATAATAAGGATTCCAAAATCCCTCTGCCATAAATCCTACCAACTGCTCTCCGTTAGACCCTTCGATCGCACATAAGAAATCCACACCGCTGTACTGACTGCTCCCATAGCCAAATCTATGCACCTCTGCCGTGGAAGAGACAGTCAACGCAGTGCTTTTTGCTTTATACTCATAGTCAGCAACGGCATTTATGCTCATACTTTTCTTTTTTTCTTCTGGTATCAGACAATTTTTATTTGGATCCAAGTCTATCTTTGCATCCGTACCATTCTGATCAAAACGTTCTGCAAGAGAACAATTCCTGGTCGTGACCATACGGAGTGTGTTTTTCTGCTCTGGGTCTGCCTGGTGTTCCAGGATATAGGCCATACCGTTTTTACCGTATAAGTACTGCGGAGTCAAGGCGTCTTCCAACTCAGACGTAAAACTGCGAAAATCCCGCAGCATATTGCCTTCTGGTATCGTGAAACCGGACAATATGAGTTTTTTATCATGTCCATTATTGCCCGCCATGACCCAGCCGTAAGTATCATAATAAGTAAGATCGATCTTAACGGAACCTATATTATCTGACACACATCCTTCCATCTCCCCTGTATCCAAATTAAGGATCTCAATATCTGAAGCATAGATCCCTTTATTTTTGACTCCGATCGCATACTGTTTGTCCAAAGTGATACAGGCACTGTCCCATTTGTATCTTTTACTGAGGATCTCTGGAAAGGCCTCTAAGATCCAGTCATATGTACCCTCTTCCTTTTCTTCGGCAAAAAATTCTCCCTGCAGCTCCCCCTGCAGATTGAAGATGAGTTTTTTCCGAGGGAGTGTCACCTGGATCTCCTGTGCCGCTTCGCGATAGGCGAACCGGATTTCTTTTTCTTTTATTGAAATAAGATCCACAAGCCTCCTGCTTGAAAAAGAGTTGTATCTCAAAACGATCTGCTTGACCGGCTGCAACTCAAGGTCATAGATATCTACACACAAAATCCCATTTTCCGGGGAGTCGTATCCGATCACATATTGCTCACTCTGGTCGAAGGTTATGTACTGCCCCGTGGTCTCCACTTCTTCCATCTGGGTAAATGCGGCACGGTAAACAGCCTTCAGATAATCTTGCCCGATCTGCTCCTGGATGTGGCCAAAGTATCTTTCTTCAGGGTAAGAGATATGGAGATCTTTCATCTTGTACAGGGCGCTGAACATTTTTTCATCTTCAATGTCCGCCTGGATCTGCCTGGTCTTTTCTTCAATATCCCGGTAATCTTCAGCAGTTTGCCATTTATCCAGCAGGATCAAAAGACAGGGGAGCAGGACGGCCAGCGCAAGAACACCCACAAAGAAATCCTTCCTGTTTTTGTGTTTTTTAAGAAGCTTTCTCTGCTCTTTTCCTTTTTCTGCGAGAAATGGGAGAAAACTGTCATGGAGCAGCCGATAGTTGTCTCCTTCTCCCCGTATCAACAGATCCAGATCCCGGATGAGAAACTCCCCCACTGTAAGATCGAACCATTCTGACTCATTAGCGATCCCTTCCAGCATTACCCTGGATTTCCCCAGATATTCCCTAAAACAAATCCCAAATATATTTTTCTGCAGATCACGGCAACTCTGTCTGACTATCTTGTACAGTTCGTCAAAGGACAACACCGTGCGGTCTTTCTGTGCCATCACGTCCGCAATCTTAGGCAGGAGATACTCTATGACATACCGATGGTCAAGCTGTATCTTCTCATCCCCAGCGTCTACCCGCATCTGGGTCCTGCACAGGCCCTGCAGATACAGTTCCACCATCCCGTCTGCCGAACAGAGGATCTGTTCTTCTACGGAATGATCGTGGTTTTCCCTGCCCATCTTCATAATGTCTTTATAGAGAGCGAGCATCATGGGATTTCCAAGGAGCTGTGTGACTTCTTCCTTTTCCGGCATCGCGAGTCCTTGTTTCTTTAGCTCCTGCTTTACGGCTTTTTCTTCCAATGGGAGCAGTTCAACGAGTCGAAAGGACTGTAGGGCATATGCCTAGCGTCTTCGTAATATTCATGCTCCCGGCCAAAATCCAGACGCTTAAGCAGCACGTTTTGGATATATCCCGCCGTACCGCCCGCCGTCTGGTATTCCTTTAAGGAGATATATGTGACCACCGCCGCTCTGGGACGGTATCTCTATACACCCTGTTCCCAGATTTCTGACAAAAGCCTTGTCTTTCCGACGCCTCCAGCGCCTCTTAACAGATAGAGCCCTCCCTCTTCCAGCCGGTCTTTCAGCTGTTGCAGCGGACCAGTCTGTCCTTCTTTGTCCCGGAGGACACGCGGCAGGAAGTCTCCCCCGCCCTTTCTCATCCTGCGAAAGACTGCCCGGCTGCTCTCCCAGATCGCAGCTTCCGAAACGCCTTTTCTGTCAATCCTATCTATGAGCTCCCGTATCTCTGCACGCAACTCTTTGACAGTCTGATAGTGCTTCTTTGCAAGAGTGTGGAGCCCTTTGGCCAATATCTGCATGACTTTATGTCTAGCCGAACCCGGTTCTCTCTCCAGGATAGGAAAACCCTCTGCAAAACAACGTTTTAGACCGTTCCCGACAATCTCCTCTTCTGACAACATCCGGCCCGCCAGCATCCTGAAAAAGACCGCACAGACAGAATACAGATCCGTAGCCCTCCCCAGACAGCTCACGTTCCTCAACAAGACCTCCGGAGCAGAATACCCCTCTTTATTACTGAAGACAAAATCTGGATTTTCTATATCCGAAGCCAGCCATATACTGTTGTAGTCGATGAGCAGCGCCTGAGTGGGTGTCAACAGGATATTATCCGGACTGATATCCAGATGGAGGAGTCCGTGGCTATGGAAACACTCCAGCGCATCTAGGATCTTCCATACGATCATAACCGCTTCCCGCAGGTCGACCACACCACCATTCTCCAGCTTCTGCTGCATCTCCTCCCCACCATGGATCGACAGGATTGAATAATAAGTCCCATAACTTTCAAAGGAATTGATATTACCCGAGATATCAGCAGGCATCTCCCGCAAAAGTTCCAGGTTAGCGGCATTTCCCTGCCTAAAGCGTGTCTTGGAAAACTCCATGAGCTTACGTCCTTCTCCTCTACAGACGATATTCCCGTCCTCATCCCTGTATATACAGCCGTTTACCTGTACTGAGAATAGCTCCTTTATGTAAACCTGATGAAAAACACCCCGATTCAGCTCATCCTCATATCCCGCCCGATACATGACGGCGCTGCCGCCTTTTCCTTCCACTCCTTCCAGGCGATAGGCGATCCCACCCAGCACCAGCTCATCCCCCGGCTGCCTTAAACGACGTTCATAGTCCAAATTATATACCTCCATATATTTTTTATCCTACTGTATCATCGTCCGATGGCGGATCTTGCATGTCGATTCCGTCAAAGAGGATCCTAAGGGCAGACTCCACCATCTCGCTGGCTGCCCCTTCTGGTTCCTGAGCCCGCAGTGCATAGAGGACGAGACAATCAAAAGCATTGCCAGGATCCAAGAGTTCCATCCCATAATTCCCCAGGAAAATGTCAATCTTGTTTAGCCGTATCTCCAGAGACTCCATTGGATCTTCCTCCAGCATGTCTTCGTAATAATCGTCATCGACCATATCATATCCATAATCCTCCGTGATCAGGAACAGAAGGAGCATCACTTTCCTACTCACGTCCATCTTCCGGTTCTTCATCTTCGTCAGTTCGCTCTCGGAAGGCCAATTCTTCTTGATCACTTTCTGCAGATAAGAAAAATCCCTTGACTTTCTCGTCTTCGGCACATGCATCTGGAAATATTCATCCACCACCCTCTCCATCGGGTATTTTTCCTCGTCCTCCGCTGGCCGCTGGAGCTTGCCCAGCAGTCCCATGAATTTTTCATATGCCGTCTCATGGATCGAGCCCAGAGAGCTTCCATGTTCTACAAAAAAACTCCGGAGGGCTTCTTCCGTCCGGATATCCGCGAACTCTTTCCAGAGTTGTTTGGTATAGAGCGTATAGCCCTTTTTCGCTTTTTTCATCTGGTCCTAATAAATAGGCTCCAGCTCTTTTGTCAAACGGACGGCCGTATCATAATCCTGGTCTGTCTGCAACGCGAACGCATAGATAAGTTCCTTAGGATCTCTGTAGTGGATCCCGCTCTCAGAGGAACTGGCCAACAGACGGCTGGAATCCTCCTCTCCAAGACCCAGCACAAAACAGATCTGAAAAAGGTCTTCCCGGCTCTTCGGCCCACAGTCTTTCTTCAGCCAGTTATTCACTTTGCGCAACACGTTGGAGTATGCCACCCCAGTGATCTCAGATAACCCTCTCGCAAGTTTATAAGGGAGGTCTTCCCCGGGATAAGCCGTTTCCAGGATATTTCTAAATTTTCTGAAAAGCGCACCTTCTTCCAGAAATCCGATCATCTCCTCCGGGGTCATATCCTGCCCTTTGATTTTGGCATAGTTATTTTTTGATATCTGTGTATTGTATTTATCCATAAGTTTCTTCATTTTCTTCAAGCAGTATCCATCTATAATATACCATGATCTTATAGTAAATGAAAAGACTGCCGGAAAATCATCCCGACAGTCTCCATCCCATATTTTTTTACACATCCAGCGTCCCAAAGATATCACCATTGCCGCCTTTGACAGCTTTCTGATAATTTTCATTCGCCTGGCGGATGAACTCCTGGTCATTTTGTTTTTCAGGCGGGATATACGCATGCCCCATAGTCCTCTGCCGGAGATTGAATTTGTTCATCTCATCCTCCAGCAGGCTTGCATTCTTCCTCATCTCACCGCTCACAACAGCTGCCTCCTGGTTCACAGACAGGTTCGATGTGATGGATTCATTGATGAATTCAACCTGTGTATGTATACGTGAGATCGCATCCTCCTGTTTCTGGGAGGATCTTGAGATATTGGCCACCGTCTCGATGATACTGTCAAGGTCTTCCACAACACGCCGGAATGTCTCAAACGCCTCTGAGCTGGTCTGGCTCCCATCCTTGGTGGCATGCATCGTGGCTTCGATCAGCTGCTTACTCTCATTCGCAGCATCCGCGCTCTTAAGTGCAAGGACACGTACCTCGTCCGCGACAACGGCAAATCCTTTTCCGGCATCCCCGGCGCGGGCAGCCTCCACTGCTGCGTTCAGCGCAAGGATATTTGTCTGGAAAGCGATATCGTCGATCAGCTTGATGACATTTGCGATCTTCTGGGAAGATCTGTTGATCTCATCCACCGACTCCACCAGCAATCCCATCTTCGCATTGCTGTCCTGCATATCCTGCCGGATCGACTGGGAAAGATCCGTGGCATGCTGCATCTCGATGCTGTTTTGTTTCACAAGTTCCTTCGTCTCATCCGTAGAACTGTTCAGCTCATTGACCGCCGAAGCCTGCTTCGATGCCGTATCCGCCAATTTCTGACTGGCATCCGCGATATCCTGGGAAGCAGAAGCCACAGCCATAGCGATCTTGATGATCTTGGCGAACATAAAATCATTAGACTGCACGAGATGATACAGGTTCCTCCCCAGAGAATCCTCGTCAGAACGGATATTCACAAACACAGTCATATCGCCCTGGGCAAGACGTTTCACGACTTCCACATTCTCGTGGATACTCTCCACCATCCGCTGGAACGAACAGATCATCGACCCGATCTCATTATCTTCATTTCCTTTGAGGATCTCCTGATCGAAGACGATCTGATCCGCGCCCATGGACAGTTTCTCTGACCATTCGGCCACAGCAGTGATCGGCGCAGAGATCTGTTTTGCAGATCGGTTCCCATAGAATGCAGCAATCCCGAACCCGAACAGGGCGCTCACGATATTCAAGATGATCATGATCAAGATCAGCCGATCCAACTCTTCAGAAGCCTGGTTCGCGATCTCCTGATACCGTGTCGAGATCTTATCCAGCCCATCGATCACCTGCTCCGTCAATGGCTTGATCTCCTGGGTAAACCTCTCATTGGCGGCTTCCTTGTCTGTCTCTGCCAGTGTCAGGACCTCAGCGGCCCGTTCGTGCATGTTCTGATGGGGTTCTTTGATCACCGTCAGTGTGTTGCTGATCATCGAATCCTCGAGATCCTTATCGTCCAGTCCGGCCATCCATTTCCCGAGGAGACATGTGGTCGGATCCAGACTCCCCTGAAAATCAGTCCCATTCAAGATGCTCTCCTTATACATCTCCAGCCATTCATAATGTTTGGCCAGCGCTGACTGAGTATCTGCCTGATGGTCTCGGTTGTCGGAGACCACATGATAATCACGCCCGATCTGGATCAAGGAGATCAAAGAGATCACCACCAACAGGCACATCACCAGGATCACACATTTGTATCCTGTCAGGATCTGTTTACGGATAGAATCAATCTTTTTCTTCTTCATTTCACCATCCCTCTTTTGAGAGCTGTCTGTATACAGTCTATCACAGACGACGCCCCCGTTTCTGCTGATTTTTTAGATAGCTGATGTCATGGATCCCATCTATCTTCTTTTACTCTCTACTATATCAATACTCACATGATTGGTCAAGTATAGATCTTAAGATTTGTTCCCAATCTTCTGGACTCATACTTTTTGGATCCGCCTGGCGATCTCATTTGCATGGGCATAGATCTCTTCCGGGTCCTCTCCCACATAGAATGTCCCCTCTTCGTAGAGGATCTTCCCGTCTACCATGGTCAGTCTGACATTCTGTTTGCTGCCGCTGTAGACCAGGTTCTTGGGGATATGGTTGACTGGCTGCATATTGGGCTGGTGCAGATCGATGATGATCAGATCTGCCAGTTTCCCCTCTTTTAAGCAGTCACATTCCGGCAGACCCATGGCGTGGGCGCCCTGGCTGACAGCCATGCGCAGCACTTCCCGGGCATCTACCACGGACGCATCCTCTTCCCTTAACTTTGCCAGGGCAGTGGTCAGGAACATCTCCCGGAACATATCCAGGCAGTTCTTGCTCGCCGGCCCGTCTGTCCCCAATGCTATGGGTATGCCCATCTCCAGCATCTCGGCGACAGGCGCGATACCGCTGGCCAGTTTCGCATTGGAACCGGGGTTCGTCACCACATAGAGACCCCGTTCGCGGAAGATCTCCATATCTTCCCGGGTGAGATGGACACAATGATACCCTCCGCCCCCATAACGGAACATCCCCAGCCCATCCAAAAAAGCTGTGGGTGTCTTGCCGTAACGCTTTATACACTGCTCCACCTCTGCCTTTGTCTCCGCATTATGACAATATACAGGGGCTTTATATTTTTCCGCCAGCCCCGCCACCTCTCCCAGCCGTTCCCGGCTCGTGGTATATTCCGCATGGAATCCCAGACGGAAACTTACCAGGGGATCGTACGCATTCAGGTCCTCATACCAGGTCTCCAGCGCCTCCGGTGACTGGCTGTGATCGTTCACCGCCCCCACCAGCACCGTACGGAACCCCAGATCCACCGACGCCCGCGCCACCTGGCAGGGATCCAGGTACATATCAAAATTACAGGTGATCCCGCTGGTCAGATACTCTAAGATCGCCACTTTCGCCAGCTGATACATATCTGCGCCAGTCAGCCTGGCCTCCAGGGGGAACACCTTCTCATACAGCCATTCCTGTAATGGCAGATCATCCGCATAACTGCGCAGGAATGTCATGGAAGAATGTGTATGGGCATCCTTGAATCCCGGCATGACCAGATCCCCCCGCACATCGATTTCCCTGTCAAACGCCTGATCGGACGCTCTTTTCTCCCCCACATAAGTGATATACCGCCCATCCACCCACACCTCCCCCTGTTCCACGTCCAAAGTCCCGTCAGTCCCATCCATCGATAGGATCTTACAATCATAAAACCGTATCCGCATAGCCCTCCCCTTTCTCTCTCGCATGTATCTGCCCATCAGACTTTCATGGGCCGGTCTTTCTATATCTTACACTTTCTGTCGAAACAATACAATCTTTATCTTAAATGCTTTTATATCATATGTCAAAAGAAGGATCTTCGTTATCTCCCCTGCCATCTGTTTTTTCCATAGTGATCCTCCCAAAGGATTGACAAACAATGAACGTCCATGGTAGGATAACCCTGTTGAAAGATCTTAGTATAATAAATTGATAAAGTGGAGGGAAAAAGACCATGAGAAAGGGATTGGCACTGTTCACAGCCGCCGTGATGGTATTGGGACTGGCAGCGTGTGGGCAAGACAAGGACACCCAAGGAGCAGAAGGGGCAGCCGCCACTGAGACGGCGGCCGCGGAAACCGAGGCTGCTGAGACTGAGAAAGCTACGCCTGCCGAGACGGGCGAGGATGCTGCCAAAAATAAAGATACAGATACAGGGGATAAGAAGACTTTTACAGTGGGCTTCGACGCGGAATTCCCGCCCTATGGATTTATGGATGGGGACGGAGAATATGTGGGCTTTGATCTGGATCTGGCCGCAGAAGTCTGTGAGCGCCAGGGCTGGGAACTGGTAAAACAGCCCATCAACTGGGATACCAAAGATATGGAATTGTCTTCTGGTTCCATCGACTGTATCTGGAACGGGTTCACGATGAACGGCAGGGAAGATGCCTATACATGGTCAGTCCCCTATGTAGATAACAGCCAGGTATTTATCGTGGCGGAAGATTCCGGCATCGCAACGAAAGCAGATCTGGCAGGAAAGACCGTGGGCGTGCAGGCCGACTCCTCCGCGCTGGCGGCGCTGGAAGATGAAGAGAGTCCGGAAAACTTAGACCTGGCCGCGTCTTTCGCTTCTCTGGATCAGTTTGCCGATTATAATACCGCATTTATGGAACTGGAAGCCGGCTCCATCGATGCGCTGGCCATGGATATCGGCGTAGCCAACTATCAGCTGAAACAGCGGGAAGGCTATACGATCCTCACTGGAGACAACGGAGAAGAGTACCTGGCTACAGAACAGTATGCGATCGGGTTCCAGCTGGGGAATGACGAGCTGAAAGACACCGTGGAATCTACCCTGATGCAGATGGTAGACGACGGCACATTTAAAGAAATCACAGAAAAATATGCAGATTACGGCCTTGTGGACGCTGTCTGCCTGGGTAAATAGATGATCGGGCCATGGACCCGATCATCGTAAAAAAGATGGTCATGAGAAAAAGGGATGGAAAGATTCCGTCCCTTTTTCCATTCTATGACAAAAGAGGAGTGGGGATATGAGTACAACGACCATGCTGCAGCTGTTAGGCAGCGGAATGCTTAAGACTGCGGCTATCTTTTTTCTGACACTATTATTTTCCCTGCCGCTGGGATTGATCTTTTCCTTCGGACGGATGTCCGGCACCGGAGTGGTCAGGGGCATCTCTAAATTTTATATCTCTGTCATGCGAGGGACCCCGCTGATGCTGCAGATGATCGTGGTGTATTTTGCACCTTATTATGTGTTTGGGATACGGATCTCATCAGGATACCGTTTTACAGCTGTGATCTTAGCATTTGTGCTGAATTATGCGGCCTATTTTGCTGAGATCTACCGTTCCGGTATCGAGTCCATCCCCAAGGGGCAGTATGAAGCTGCGGAAGTCCTGGGCTACAGTAAGGCACAGACTTTCGTGAAGATCATCCTGCCCCAGGTGGTCAAACGGATCCTGCCGCCGGTCACCAATGAGATGATCACACTGGTCAAAGACACTTCGCTGGCCTTCGTGCTGACCGAGGTGGAGATGTTCACAGCTGCAAAACAGATCGCGGCGAAAGAGACTTCGATCCTGCCGCTGATGGCCGCCGGACTTTTCTACTATCTCTTCAATCTGGTGGTCGCCGCGGTCATGGAATATGTAGAAAAACGCCTGGACTATTACAGATAGGGGGAACTGCGATGCAAGATAAAGTATTAGGGATCAGTCATATGAAAAAGATTTACGGCGATCTGGTCGTGTTAAAGGATATCTCCCTGTCAGTACACAAGGGAGAAGTCGTATCGATCATCGGTCCTTCCGGCTCAGGGAAATCGACCCTCCTGCGCTGCGCCACTATGCTGGAGAAGATGGACGGCGGGGAACTGGTCTATCTGAATGAAAAAGCCGCCTACGAGGAAAACGGGAAGTGTGTCTATGCACCGAAAGCGGATCTGAAGAGGATCCACAAACATTTTGGCCTGGTGTTCCAGAACTTTAACCTTTTTCCCCATTATACCGTGTTAAAAAACGTCATAGACGCCCCGGTGAGTGTGGAAAAAGTCCCCAGAAAGGAGGCTAAGGAGCGGGCTCTCTCTCTGCTGAGACAGCTGGGGCTTGAAGATAAGACGGATGTATACCCTTATCAGCTCTCCGGCGGCCAGCAGCAGCGGGTATCCATCGCCCGGGCGCTGGCGCTGCAGCCGGAGATCTTGTTTTTTGACGAGCCCACATCCGCGCTGGATCCGGAACTGACCGGAGAAGTCCTGCGGGTCATCCGGGAACTGGCCGAACAGCATATGACCATGATCATCGTGACCCATGAGATGCAGTTTGCCAGGGAACTCTCAGACCGGATCATTTTTATGGAACAGGGCATCATACAACAGCAGGGCACGCCGGAAGAGATCTTCACGGCACCCAACGCCCGGGTCAGGGAATTTATCGGAAAATTCGCAGGATAACACAAAAACACAGGGGGTTTAGGAGAAATGAAAAAAGATACAACTGTAGCACGCAGTAGTTTTTCGGGAAGGCTGGGGTATGTCCTGGCGGCTGCAGGTTCAGCAGTGGGACTGGGCAATATCTGGCGCTTTCCGTATCTGGCAGCAAAATACGGCGGAGGGATCTTCCTTCTGGTCTATCTGATCTTGATGCTCACCTTCGGCTATACGCTGATCGTATCGGAGACTGCGCTGGGCCGTATGACCAGGAGGAGTCCCGTGGGGGCTTTTGCCTCCTTCGGCAAAAAGCTCCCGTTCCGGCTGGGCGGATGGATCAATGCGATCATCCCCATGCTGATCGTACCCTATTACAGCGTGATCGGAGGATGGGTCGCAAAGTATCTATTTGAGTATATCAAGGGAAATACAAGTTCTTTGGCACAGGACTCTTACTTTACTGATTTTATCTCCACGGGCAGCAGTGTGGAATCCTGGTTCATCGGGTTCAGCCTGATCGTGATCCTGGTCATCATCACGGGGGTAAAATACGGCGTGGAGCGTGTCTCCAAGATCATGATGCCCATATTGATCGTCCTGGCGATTTTTGTCACAATATATTCAGTGACCCGCCCGGGCGCACTGGAAGGGGTCAGATATTTCCTCATCCCGGATCTCAGCCATTTTTCATGGATGACGATCGTGGCCGCTATGGGACAGATGTTCTACTCCCTGTCCATCGCCATGGGGATCTTGTACACCTATGGCTCTTATATCAAAAAAGACGTAGATCTTGAGAAGGCTACCGCCCAGATCGAGGTCTTTGACACGGCCATCGCTATGCTGGCCGGTCTGATGATCATCCCAGCCGTATTCGCTTTTTCCGGCGGGGACCCGGATATGCTGCAGGCCGGGCCTTCCCTGATGTTCATCACCCTCCCGAAAGTTTTTGCCAATATGGGGTTTGGTACAGTGGCAGGCATCATGTTCTTCCTGCTGGTACTGTTCGCAGCGCTCACAAGCGCGATCTCCCTGGCAGAATCAGGCGTCTCTACATTTGAAGACCAATTGGGATGGGACCGTACAAGAGCCAGCATCCTGATGGGCGTCCTGATCATCGTCATCGGTTCGGCTTCTGCCCTTGGATCTAATGTGCTGGATTTTGTGAGCATCCTGGGCATGTCCATCCTGGACTTTTTTGATTTCCTGACAAATTCGATCCTGATGCCGATCGCGGCCCTGGCCACCTGTCTTTTGATCACCCAGGTGGTGGGACTGGACAAGATTGCCCAGGAGATCGAACAGTCTTCTGCTTTTAAACGCAAGAAGATATATAACCTGTTCATGAAATATCTGGCCTCTGTCTGCATTGGGATCATCTTGGTCAGTTCCATCGCAAACGTATTGGGGATCATCTCTATGTAACTGCACTCAGACGATCACTGGAGCGTGTCTGAAAAATGCTTTATGTCAACCGTGCGTCACAATTTGTGGGAGATCTGTCCCGAATGAAGGCGGCGTAGCGGGCTACGGCAACTGAATACGGGCCAAATATACCACAAAGTGGGGCGTGCGGGTGGCGTGAATGATTTTTAAGACACGCTCTAGAAAAAAGCCCGTCGGGTATCTCCCCGCTGGGCTTTTTCATATGCTATATGGATCCCTGGTCATACCATGGAGTGGGACGTGCCAGTGGCGTGAATGGGTTTTCAGACACGCTCCAGGAGTCTCAGCAATACCTCCCCCACCGTGACCGCATCTTCTACAGTCAGGTAATGATCCGCACTCTCAGAGAGGAGCATCTTCCCCGACGGAGCAAATTCCTCATCGGCAGACCAGATGTTGACCGTTACCGGATAATATGGGAAAAACGGGAACACCATCGTAAGGTCGGCTTTCGACTCCACCTTCTCAGCACCCAGTGTTCTGCAGATCCGTTCCACTTCTCCAAGCTCTTTATCTCTCAGGAACCTCTCCAACTCCTGCTCAACTGTCCGGTCGAACCGAGTCCCCCGGATCACCCCGTCTTTTAAAGAACCAAAAGAGATCAGACGGTCTGAGACAGGCGTCCCGTCCGCCAGATCCAGATAATGCAGCAGGAGCAGGTGATGCCATTCTTCCAGCCCCTGTCTGCATATCGCTCCGGGAAATGCCACCTCCAAAGTCTGGCCCAAGCTGGCGATCTTTAATAGAGATGCCTGCGGGTCGTAGACCGCTCCGGAATTTTTGGCGAGTTCTGCCGGACCCCTGTTTTCCAGGCGTTTTCTTGCTGGCAGGAGCATTTCTTCAAAGGCTCTGTTTTCCCGTATCTTAGTGACAGCCATGGTCACCGCAGCCATGATCCCCGCAGCTGTGTCCTTCCCCATGTTCATGATGGCTGCAGTTGGCTTCTGTGGAATATACCAGCTCATTTTTGAGCAGCGCCTCTACCGCTGCGTCCGCATCCCCAGACACGCCGCAGTACAGACGGATACCCGCCCCATTCAAGGCATTCTGCGCGCCGCCGCCAATGCCGCCGCAGATCAATGTATCTACTTTATTGTCAAGCAAAAAGCCTGCCAATGCACCATGGCCGCTGCCATTCGTATCGATCACAGTGGAGCCTGTGACCTTGTTGTCCTGGATATCATAGATCTTAAACTGTTCTGTGTGTCCAAAATGCTGAAAGATCTGTCCGTTTTCGTAAGTAACTCCAATCCTCATGTCCATACCCTCTCTTTTCTTCTCTTTATCGTTGCTGCAGCAGTGCCTGCGGCAGCATTCTTTTGTCTTCTCACAGAGGACAAAATTACCGCCTTCTAAATGCAGGGTGTACCCATTTACCAGACACTGGGCGATCTTCCGCCGGGCACTGCTGTAGATCCCCTGGATGGTCGTCCGCGCCGCATCCATCTGCCGGGCGCTCTGCTCCTGGGTCAGGCCTTCATAGTCCATCAGACGGATACATTCATATTCTTCTAATGTCATGGTGACGATCCCACCCTGCTGGCCGCCGTCCTGGGGTCCAAACTGTATACAGGACGGCTTTGCACAGATACGCCTCTTCTTACATGGTCTCGGCATGCTCTTACCTCCGGGAACTCTTTCTATACACATATTATAGCGATATTTCCGACATATGTCAATAACTTATTCTGTTATAAATATGATCTCATTCTTACTCAGCTTCACCTGTACCTCATCCCCATTGCTGACACGCTTCTCCAAGATCTCGTTTGCCAGGGCATCCTCGATCTTGGACTGGATCTGGCGCCGCAGGGGTCTTGCCCCGTATTTGCTGTCATAACCTTCCTGGGCGATATGGTCCTTGACTGCCGTAGATACTTTCAGAGTGATCGACATCTGTTCTTTACAGCGTTTGACCAGATTCTTCAGGAGCAGGGTCACGATCTTGCGGATATGGTCTTTGTTCAGCGCATGGAATACGATGATATCATCGATACGGTTGATGAATTCCGGCTTAAAGATCCTCTTTACCTCTTCCATAACGCCGGACTTCATCTTTTCATAATCTTCTTCTTCGCTCTCTTCTGTGATGAAGCCCAATTTCTTCGGCTCGACGATGGACTGGGCGCCCGCGTTGGACGTCATGATGATGATCGTTTCCTTAAAATCCACTTTCCGTCCCTGGGCATCTGTGATATGCCCGTCGTCCAGCACCTGGAGCAGGATATTGAACACATCCGGATGGGCTTTCTCGATCTCATCAAATAAGATCACACTGTATGGGTTCCGGCGCACTTTCTCACTCAGCTGCCCGCCCTCGTCGTACCCCACGTATCCCGGAGGGGATCCGATCATCTTGGAGACACTGTGTTTTTCCATATATTCAGACATATCCACCCGGATCATGGACTGATCGGAACCAAACACAGCTTCTGCCAGTGCTTTGCACAATTCTGTCTTGCCCACACCTGTAGGGCCGAGGAACAGAAAAGAACCGATGGGACGGCCCGGGTCCTTCAGGCCCACTCTCCCTCTCTTGACCGCCTGGGCCACGGCGCGGACGGCTTCCTCCTGCCCGATCACCCGTTTATGGAGTTCTCTCTCCAGTTTTGCCAAACGCTTGGACTCCCCTTCCGCCAGACGCTTGACAGGGATCTTCGTCCAGTCGGACACAACATCCGCAATGGCATTTTCATCCACCACCAAGCCGCCGTTCCTGGATCTTTTCCTATATTTCTGGCGTTCTTTTTCCACCTGGGCTTCTTTTTCTTCCTGTTCTTTTTGCAAGACTCTCGCTTTCTTAAAATCCCCGCTCTTCACGGCCATTTCCTTTTCCATATATAACTGCTGGACACGTTTTTCCGCATCCAGGACAGCTTTCGGCATCTGGAACCCTGAGAGCTGTACCTTGGACGCTGCCTCATCGATCAGATCCAGCGCTTTATCTGGCAGAAAACGATCGTTGATGTACCGCACCGACATTTTCACCGCAGCGTCAATGGCTTCATCCTGGATCGTCACCCCGTGGTGATCCTCATAATACGGCCGCAGCCCCTGCAGGATCTCCTTCGTAGCCTTACCATCCGGTTCTTCTACCATCACCGGCTGGAAACGGCGTTCCAGGGCTGCATCTTTCTCGATGTATTTGCGGTATTCCGCGATGGTAGTCGCCCCGATGAGCTGGATCTCCCCTCTGGAGAGGGATGGCTTGAGGATATTGGACGCATCCAGCGATCCTTCCGCACCGCCTGCGCCGATGATCGTATGCAGTTCGTCGATGAACAGCAGGATGTTTTTATTCTGGGAGACTTCGCGCACCACATTTTTGATACGCTCTTCAAATTCTCCCCGGTACTTGGAGCCAGCCACCATACTGGAGAGATCCAGGACTACGATCCGCTTGTCCTGGACTGTATCCGGCACCAAGCCCCATACGATCCTCTGTGCCAGCCCTTCAGCGATGGCTGTCTTGCCCACACCGGGTTCCCCGATCAGGCAGGGATTATTTTTCGTCCTCCTGCTCAAGATCTGTATGATCCGGTTGATCTCTCCATCCCTCCCAACGATCGGGTCCAGTTTCCCTTCTTCCGCCAGGGCTGTCAGATCACGGCTGTAATGATCCAGTGTCTGTGTGCTGTTCGTACCGTTCCCGGTCATCTTCATGGCCCGGCCGCTGCTCAGCTCCTCTTTAGAAAAACGCCCGGCTGCGCCGGCTGCTACCAGCACCGCCACATATAATTTCTGTATATTCACTTCCAACGTGTGCAAAAGTCTGGTCCCCACACAGTCTGTCTCTTTCAGGAGAGCCATCAGGAGATGTTCTGTCCCCACTTTGTCCCCCTCCAGATCAGCCGCCTCCTGGAAACTGGCTCCGATCACCCGCTCTGCCCGGGGCGTATACCCTCTGGGCCCGTCTGTCAAGACAGATGCCGGAGGGGCGATCAGTCTGTCGATCAGCCCCGCCAGCCGTTCTTCATCTATATGGAAATCAGACAGCACCGCACTGGCTGTCCCATCTTTTTGCTTGAGCAGACCCATGAGGATATGCTCTGTACCTACATAATTGTGCTTATATTTTTTGGCGATCTCTTCTGCGAGTTTGATCGCTCCCTGCGCTTGCCTGGTGTAATTTTCCTGCATATCGTCCTCCTACAACTGGTATCCATCGTAGATCTCATTGATCAGCTGATGGACTTCTCCCCTGGTTATATTTTTACAAGAACTCTTTGCCAATAAGATCCGCAACTGCCCCTTTAGTTCTTCCAATGCCTGGATCTTATCAACGTCGATGGCGACAACAGCGCCTTTCCTGCGGTCAATGGTCACCAGACCTTCCTGGCGCAATACAGAATACGCTTTGTTCACAGTATGCATATTGATCCCGATCTGCTCCGCCATCTGCCGTACAGAAGGCAGGACATCTCCTTCCCGGATCCTGGACGTAGCGATCCCTATGACGATCTGGTTACATAACTGCATATAAATGGCTTCGTCGCTGTTAAAATCTATCTTGATCACCATCTGCTCTCAACCCCTATATCTTTCGCATTGTTATACACATAGTAACACAGAACATATGGAGGGTCAACTTTTACAATACTGATTTTTTAGTTTTATGAAAAAATTTCAAAAAATCCCTTGACATCCTGCGCCTTTTGATATAGAATAATTTTTGTCGTCAAGGAAAATATTTCTTGCGGGTGTAGTTCAATGGTAGAACACTAGCCTTCCAAGCTAGATACGTGGGTTCGATTCCCATCACCCGCTTGTGCGTGAGTGGCTCAGTTGGTAGAGTACAACCTTGCCAAGGTTGGGGTCGCGGGTTCGAGTCCCGTCTCACGCTTTTTTTATTTCTGTACACGCTCTAGAGTGTGTTTGAAAGATCATTCACGCCATCCGTACGCCCCACTTTGCGGTATATCTGTCCCTTATTCAGTTGCCGTAGCCCACTACGTTGCCTTTATTCGGGGCAGATCTCCCACAAATTGTGACTTACGGTTGACATAAAGCATTTTTTAAACACACTCTAAGAACATCTCTCCTATCTCATACATTTTCTCCCCGCCCCTATTTTTTATACAAGAACACAACATACATGGAGGTTTCTATGGAATTTTACAAAGACCAGTCAGTCACGGTCACCATTGGGGATATGGGTAAGAACGGGGAAGGTATTGGTAAGATCGACGGCTATACCCTCTTTATCAAGGATGCAGTCATCGGCGATACGGTACAGGCCAAGATCATCAAGACAAAAAAGAGCCACGGATATGCCCGTCTGATACAGATCTTAAAGCCTTCCATACACCGCACGGTCCCTCCCTGTCCCATCGCCCGGCAATGCGGAGGATGCCAGCTGCAGTCCCTCGCCTACCCGCAGCAATTACTTTTCAAAGAAAAAACTGTACGCGGGAACCTGGAACATATCGGAGGCATACAGGATATCCCCATGGAACCGATCGTGGGCATGGAGACCCCATACAATTACCGCAATAAAGCCCAATTCCCTGTAGCCCTGGATAAGAACGGCCGGATCGTCACTGGCTTCTATGCCGGTCGCACACATCAGATCATCCCCAACAGAGACTGTCTCCTGGGCATCCCCGAGAACAGACAGATACTGGATATAGTGATCGACCACATGGAAAAATACCGCATCCCACCCTACAACGAAGCCAACGGGTCAGGCCTTGTCAGACATATCCTGATCCGATACGGCTTCCACACAGGAGAGATCATGGTATGCCTGGTCATAAACGGAAAACATTACCCCCACGTTGACAGATTGTCAGAAAGACTATCCGCCCTGGCCGGCATGTCCAGCATCATGCTGAACATAAACAAAGAACGCAGCAATGTCATCTTAGGCAAAAAAACTACGCTGGTCTGGGGACGACCGACCATCACCGATCAGATCGGCGACCTGCGTTTCCATATATCCCCTCAGTCTTTTTTCCAGGTAAACCCCCAGCAGACAGAAAAGATGTATGCAAAGGCCCTGGAATATGCCGCCCTGACCGGCAATGAGACCGTCTGGGATCTGTACTGCGGCATCGGTACGATCTCCCTTTTTATGGCCAGATCCGCAAAAAAAGTCTATGGCGTGGAGGTCATCCCCCAAGCCGTCCAGGACGCACGGACAAATGCCCAGTCAAACCACCTGGAAAATGTAGAGTTCTTTGCAGGCAGAGCCGAGGAGATCCTGCCCGCTGGATATAAGAACGGAAAAGTACATGCCGACGTGATCATCGTAGACCCTCCCCGGAAAGGATGCGACAGGATCTTGCTGGACACGATCCTCCAAGTGCAACCAGAGCGTATCGTATATGTGAGCTGCGACAGCGCGACCTTGGCCAGGGATGTGCGCTATCTGCATGAGGGCAGATATAGTTTGGAAAAAGTGTGTCCTTTTGATAATTTCCCAATGACATGCCACACAGAATGTGTGGTGGGGATGCAAAGGAAACATATCTAGAGCGTGTTTTAAAACACGTTCTAAAGCATAAAAAGGCAAAAAATTTTCTTTTTATAAGATCCGAAACCAAGATCAGAAAAATAAAAATATATTATTTAAAAACAGATATATCAATTTTCCCTCAAATTTGATATAATCGCAAAAAGAAGACATCTGATCCTAAAGCATGTCTAAAGAATGAGGTGACGACTATGGAAACAGAAAATATCTCTACTGACAACGAAAACCAATTTACAGAAACCTATAAGTGCAAGTGCCCTACAGATGCTTCTGAGGTCACCCACACGATCGTTTATCAAAAAGCTACCTGTACCAGAGTTGATGATGTGATCTTGCATTTTCACTGCAACAGGGACTCGAAATGTGTCAAATGCTACCAGAATTACCTGTAGACTCTGGGATAGACCCACAATGATCCATCCCAGCATCATCACACAGCCGGGTGGGAGCGTTCTCATCTATATGTGCCCTGTCCACCCGGCCATATCAAAAACGCCAGACGATCAGTCTGTGCAGATCACCCTTCTAACATGGCAAGGATCTGGGGCTTTTGCTTTGCACCCGTGGACTGCTGGATGACCTTTCCGTCTTTGATCACAGCCAGTGTGGGGATGCTCATGACCTTAAATTCCTGTGCCAGCTCCGGTTCTCTATCCACATTGACCTTACCTACAAGATACTGTGGATTCTCTTCGGCGATCTCATCTACGATAGGAGACACCATACGGCAGGGACCGCACCAATCCGCATAGAAATCCAGGAGTACTGGTCTGCTGCTATTCTTGATGGAATCCAGATTATCTTTATCTACAGTGAGTACAGACATGTTTGTTACCTTCCTTTCTTTTGTCGATATCCTTAGTATGACCATTTTTAGCGGTGGATCTTACGATCGGATCATTTTTTCCTTCCATCTTTTCGTACCGGAGGAGATCTCTGGTCCCATTAACAGATGATTTTTTTCCATATATGGCGTATAATGAGAAAAAGAGACAAGATCATCCAACAGATCGCAGAGGTGCTGATATGAAAAATCTTTTGATCGCTGACGACAACGAACAGATCCAGGACGTATTAAAAGAATATGCCATCCGGGAAGATTATACAGTCTACACGGCAAAGACTGGGAAAGAGGCTTTAGAAGAATTTGAAAAACGCAGTTATCATGCCATCCTTCTGGACGTCATGATGCCTGAGATAGACGGATTTGCAGTATGCCGGAAGATCCGGGAGAGATCCATGGTCCCCATCATCATGATCACCGCCCGCGGGGAGGATTTCGAACGGATCATGGGACTGGATATCGGCGCTGATGATTATGTAGTCAAACCATTTTCACCCTCCGAAGTGATGGCCCGGCTGCGTGCGATCCTCCGGAGACTGGACCTGACAGACCACGGACAGCAGCAATACCTGACAAAAGGGAGCCTGGAGATCTCCATGGAAAAATTCCAGGTCTACGTCCACGGCGAAGAAGTCCACCTGACAAAGAAAGAGATCGAGATCTTGTTCCTCCTCGTCTCAAAGACAGGGAACGTATTCTCAAGAGGGCATATCCTGGATTCCGTCTGGGGATACGATTACTATGGCGACGAGCGGACTGTGGATACACATATCAAGAGGATGCGCGCAAAACTGGACAGATACAGCCACCCCGACTGGAAGATCGTGACCGTCCGGGGCGTGGGATACAGATTTGAGGTATGTCATGAATAAGATCACCAAGAAACTCTTCGGGTATTTTACCATGCTGGCCCTTTTTCTGGTGGTCATCGTCTTTATCGGTTTTTACAGCGTCTTCCGATTTTATGACTATCGTTTTCAGGAAGATGAGTTAAAAGAACGGGCCAGGACGATAAAGACCCAGTTGGAGACTTTCATGACCACCACAGGCCCCCACCGCGGGCAGGGGGCTTATCTGCGGTTCCTGGACGACATCTCCATGGCGGACGCCCATATCATCAGCAGAGAGAACGAGATGCTCTTCTGCGGAAATGGCACAGGACCTGAAAAGGAACCCTCCGAAAAGATCCTCTCGATCGCAGAAGACATCTTTGCTTCAGAGCAGGACCAGCAGTTAAAGGACCAAGATCCACAGGGCGCACGTGTCCTCTATCTGGGGTTCCCGGTCAAGAAAGATGATAAGACCCTTGCGGCGATCGTGATCCGCGATACACTGGATATGGACCAGGACAGTTTCTTCCTGTCCATCACGATCCTGGGGTGCTGCCTTCTGTTCGCACTGGCTGTGTCAGGGATCCTTTCCGCATTTTTGTCCAGACGTTTTATGATGCCGATCCAGAGGATCGCTTCTGTCACTCGAAAATTGGCACAGGGGGATTACCAGGTGAAGACAGACGTCTATGACAAAAACGAGATCGGCGTACTCGCCAGGGAAACAGACATCTTAGCAGAAAAGCTGGGGGCTGCCCGCCGGGAGCGCGAAGCGCTGGAGCAGATGCAGAAAGACTACATCGCCAATATCTCCCACGAACTGCGGACACCCGTCACTGTGATCAGGAGTTCACTGGAGGCCATCTGCGATGGGATCGTATCCGGCGACAAATTGAAGGAATACCAGGAACAGAGCCTGAAAGAGAGCATATCCCTCCAACGGCTGGTAAACGATATGCTGGAATTATCCCGCCTGCAGAACAAAGAATTTCCCATCGAGAGAACAGGTCTGGACCTTCTGATGGTGCTGGATGATGCACTGCGGGCGACCCGGATCATCGCCGGGAAGAAAGACATCCACCTCCACTACAAAAGGCCGGAAACAGAATGGTATATGGAAGGAGACTATGGCCGTCTGCGCCAGATGTTCACAGCCGCCCTTGATAACGCCATCAAATATTCACCAAATGGGAGCAGCATCTGGATCAAAACATGGAAAATGCAGGATGGCCACGGTATCTCCATCAAAGATGAGGGCTGCGGCATCCCCGAAGACGAACAGGAACATATATTTGAAAAATTCTTCCGTTCGAAAGATGCAAAAGAAAAAGGTTCCGGACTGGGTCTGGCGATCATGAAGAGTATCGCGGACAGGCATTCGATCGCCCTCAAGATCCGCAGCAAGCCCGGCCAGGGGACAGAAGTCATCTTCACGCTCCAGTCCACAAAAATCTACCCGGGATCGTACCATGAACGCCACCAAAATGACACATTGGACATGTAAGATACCTATCAGATCAAACATACAACACATCATATCTGGGAGGTATCACAATGAAAAAAAAGAGCATATTGGTATTATTACTGGCAACCCTGACCATCGGGAGTGCTGTTCCGGCGGCAGCGGCTCCCCATTGCGGCGGCAGAGGCCCCCAATGCGGCCAGAACTATGTAGATGCTGACGGAGACGGCATCTGTGACAATTTTGTGGATGAGAACGGGGACGGGATCAACGATAACTGCCCTGGGTACGGACAGGGATACGGACAAGGACTTGGCCTGGGACGCGGCCAGCGCAGAGGGGCTGTCACCGCTCCTGTCCAAAATACTGTCGTGAAAAAAAACGTTACAAAAAAAGCCGTCACGAAAAAGAACACGATCAAAAAAGTCCAGAGGAGACTGAACAAGCTCGGTCACCGCTGTGGAAAAGTCAATGGGATCATGAATGCGAAGACTAAAAATGCCCTCAGAGATTTTAAAAGGACAAACGGCCTGAAAGCAAACAGCGTGATCAACGGATCCACCTTAAAAGCCCTGCGGATCTCCTGAAAAAAGATCAACTTTCCTATGCACAAGCTCATGGCCCTGATCCATATATCATCAACATGGTACATTTTAGAGTGTGTTCTGAAAACTTTCCAAATGGATCCAAAGGGAAGGGAGGATGCCTGTGGACAAGAAGATAGCATCTGCCTATAGAGCGCTCTTATCCATCGCATGTCTAGCGATCATCTTATACAATACACAGCCCGTATACGCCCGGGAAGGGACAGGGTCTTCCTGTGTTTTTATCCTTCCTGAAAGGGGGATCGGCATCGCCGTCACCGCCAATGTGAACGACTATTTTGTGACAAATGGCATGATGGACACTTTGGACTGGGGTACCGTGTCCATGCTCTTAGGGGAAACTCCCTCTGTGATCGGGGAGGCTACATATCTCTGGGACCATCTGTGGATCGATCTGCTCATGCTGGCACTCTTTTCAATAGCGGTCCTGCCTCTATGCCGGCTCCCCAGATATGCACACAGGACAGAACACCGCAGGGGATCCCTGACGGTGCTGTCCCTCCTATCGCTCCACTTATTTTTACCGATCTTTATACTCTCACTCGTCCCGGTATTTTTTGAAACACCCTTGTGGGTGGCACAGGCTTTCGTCCCCGATGTCTTTATCACAGTGGTGGTCTCGTCCACATCACTTTTCATTGGCGGCCTGCTTAAGACCATCCTCTTCTACAGATATACCAGATCCAGATCAGACCAGCTATAGATCAGTCATCTGTCCCACCTGCCGCCGCAATGCTTCCTCCTGGCGGCTCACCAGCGCTTCCCGGCTCTGGCGGGTGAACGCTTCCTGGGGATGGGCGAGGAGGAATCTGCTGCATGCCGGATGTCTGGCGAGGGACGCTGTGAGATACTGCCTTGCCGCCCCCACCGGGACATGCGCCAGGAGTCCATACGCCTCCTGTATACACTCTGCCGCCTTCTCTGCGGATCTGCTCTCCTTATCCCTCCACAGACCAAGCTGCTCCTCTAAGATCTGGCAGGGCGTCCGTCCCCCATTTTCCAGTTCAGCCCCCTGTCTCCACTCTTCCAGAAAGCACAGGTACGCCTCTTCTTTCTGTTCCTCCTCCAAAGTGACCAGGCCATGTCCGGCTTTGATCCCCAACGCTCTCCTGCGCCGCAGGATCTCTTCCCCCATCTCCTGGGGCTGGCAGGTCTTCCTGCCCTTCAGATAGTCACCCGTCTCCTGGGCGATATATTCTGTCAGGATACTCTGCTCATCCCAAACACCTGCCCGCCCAGCCGCCTGCGCCGCCAATACGGATGCCACGGCCATGCACTCCCCGGCTCCCGCTGTCTTTATCCTCTCTATATTCTCCGGCACTGCCGCCGGATAGTTCTCCCGGTACTCCCGCTCATAGTGATGGAAAAGCCCGTAGAATAAGAAAAATCCTCGGGCAATGGCCGGACAATGGAGGTATTGCTCCACCAGATGCTCCGTGACCGCCTCTCCCATCTCCTCATAGGCATACAAGATACAAGACAGATCCTCCCAGCCCCTGGCGGTGACGAAGGACCTCTCCAGCTCCGTCTGCCCCATATGATAAAAATACTGGGGATAGACAGTCAAAAAGGTCTGGATACAGGCATGTATCCCGCTGTCCGCCGCATAATCCTGCCAGATCTGAAGATCCGCCTCCACCGCCATATATTTGACCCTGTCCAATGTGACGATGTCCATCTCCCGGACAGACTTGTTGTATTCCGGTGGATTCCCCGCCCCCACGATCAGCCAGCCGCCGGGGATCGGATGGCTCCCGAAGGTCTTATTCTGCAAAAGCTGCAGCATCACAGGGGCCAGCGTCTCCGAGACACAGTTGATCTCATCGATAAATAAGATCCCCGTCGTCTGCCCTGTCTCTTCCATCGCATCGTATATAGAAGCGACGATCTCACTCATCGTATACTCCGTCACAGAAAAAAGCCGTCCCCCGTATTCTTTTTCCTTTAAGACCGGCAGACCGATGGCGCTCTGCCTGGTGTGGTGGGTCATGGTATACGACACAAGCCCCACCTGCTCCTCCCGTGCGATCTGCGCCATGATCGCAGTCTTTCCAATACCCGGAGGGCCGATCAGCAGGATGGGCCGCTGCTTTTCCACAGGGATCTGGTAACAGACACCATCCGGACCCTTCCTGGTATACGCCCGCAAGGTACGTCCGATCTCTTCTTTTGCTTCCTGGATATCCATATCTTATCCCTTTCGTAACTGTCCAGTCCCTTCACAGTCACACACAAAGACCCAATAGCGATCGCTTTCAGCGATGGGATCTTAGCCGTATGTCTCAGGATCTTGCCACAAGATGTGGGAAGACACCCCGTGGGATAGATCTACTGGATAGTCACATCCTTTCTTCATTATATCTCCAGACACAACTTCACCGCCCAGCCTGGCACCTGCGCGGCCTGTTCCCCTTCCAGAGCCTTTTTATCAGCAAATACGAACGCTGTCTCATAATCCGTGGGCTGTCTTGGGTAGATCCCGTCGCCGTCCGTAAAATAGAGCAGACCCTTCAGCGCCTTCAAAGCCCCTTCCCGCCTCAGACGCTCCACAAAACGGAACACCGGCGTAAAATCCGTCCCGCCCCGGCCTTCCACCGTCAGTCCCCGCTCATACCGCTTCCAGTCCTCCACGCTGGTGATCACCTGATGCTGTTGGATCATGGAATCACACTGGATGATATGGACATTCATCTTGCGGAAAAAATCCTCTCTCCTGGTGAGCATATCCCTTGTCTCCTCCAGAAAGCGGCGCACGAGAGACAGGGAACAGGAACTGGATGTATCAATGGCGATCACCAGTTCCTCCACCCGCTGGGCCTCCATATATTCCAAAGGTTCGATCAGGGGCATATTGCCATAGCGCTCCATCCCCAGCGTATAATAGATATAGTCAAAACTCTCCTCATCCGTCTGCAGTTCTTCCCGCACGGATGCGAACCGTTTCAGATACCGTCTCAGGTCGTACTGCCCCTGTTTTTTAAGTTCCAGCAGTTCCCTGCGGCTGCCCGGCGTCCACCCGAAACGCCGGACCGCTGGCCTGCGCATCCTCTCTTCCCGGCAGGCCCGTGCCTGGGCGAGCTTTTCCCCCAGACGCCGCAGATACTCCGCCTGTCCCTCTGCCCCGGACCCGGGACCATCCCCCGGACCGCCCGCCTCCCCGGACGCAAGGGCTCCCGATGGAGACTGCCGCCTGTACCAGCGGTCATGGACATCCCCGGGCAGGCATTGGAGGATGCGCGCCGCCTCCGACAGTCTCTCAGGCTCTCTCCGCAGATACGCACACACAGAGACTGGATCTTCCAGAGATATAGATCTTGGGAAGACACCCATCAGAAGATCCACATTTTTCCCCTTATCTTTTAGACCCAGGGGCAGTCCAAAGGCCTTCCTGCGCAGATACCAAACCGCCACATCACAGGCTATATCCCATAAGCCACGCGGACAGTCTGGATCGGGCGGCAGATGCCCATACAGGATATGGAGCATCATATGTAGATAGACCTCTCTCAAAAAGCCCTCCCGAAAGCAGCGGAGCACATGGGGCACCCCCAGATAGACCTGCACCCCGTCCGTGCCGCTGTCCCCGCAGGACGGGACAAGGACCGTCTCAAGATCCGAAAAAAACAGATGCAGATAAGGGATCTCCTGCGCCAATGACTGGCCCGCCAGCTCCCAGGCTCTGCGGGCCGCCTCTTCTCTTGTGCGGACCGACTGCGCCTCCGGCGGCGCATCCAACCCCATCAAGAGCAGCCGTATCTCTGTATGCTGTGTCCCCGCCTGTTCCAGAGCCCGGCGGCATTGCTCCCGCCCGACCAGCCCCAACTGGAGGAAACGCCTGAGACGCCGGGCATCCCCCTGGCTGACCAGGCGCATGAGAGCCGGATACGCCCGCTGCTCAAGATAGCTGCAGTATGTCTGTTCCCACTCCTTCGAAAGCTCTTGCCCGCCCTCCTCCAGAAGCCTTTCCAGGGCAATATCCAGCTTCAACGCTGCCTGACGGGAAGTGGAAAACTTCTCCTCCCTGTCCATCAGACTATCCCTCATCCCGGTCCGCGTGATACAAGACCACCGCTGACAGGGGCAAAAGCTCCAGATCCAGATACCCGCCCTTTGCCGTCATGACCGCTCCCTCACGGGTATAGCCGTCCCGATGGGTGAGGATGATCCTCTCAAGCGCCACATCCCGGAATCGGCTGACGCCCACCTGCCATACAGGGATCTCCATACGCATCGTCTCCTGGCTGTTATTGACCGCTATGACCGCCCGCTGTTTCCTGGAAAATCTCCCGTAGGCGATGCCCTGGTACTGGCAGCATAAGAATTTGATCGAACCGGAGACAAAGACCTGATACTGTTTGTGGATGGCGATCATCTCCTTGTGGAACCGGATCAGCTCCTGATCCTCCCGTCCCCAGGGATACGTCCTGCGGCTGTCCGGATCGGTGAACCCGCAGACACCCGCCTCATCCCCGTAGTAGATCGTGGGCGCCCCCGGCCAGGTCATCTGTATCACCACCGCCTCCCGCATCACCGGCACACAGATACCTTCTTGGGCCGCATCGCTGCCCAGATGGATCAGCCTGCCCACTTTGTGGTTCGTCCTGGTGAGGAAACGGGAGTGATCGTGGTTGGACAGTTCGTTCATCGCCGTCAGCTGGGAGGGCATCAGGAACGCCGACATATGATAGGCCATAGCCTCAAAAAAATACGTCCCGTTGCCGTACAGATCCTCCCTGAACTCATCGCTGTGTTTCTCCATGCCTGTCAGAAACCAGGTCACCGGCTCCATAAAGGCGTCATAGTTCATGATGCTGTCCCATTCATCCCCCTGCAGCCAGCTTTCCGCATTCCCATAATGCTCCGCCAGGATCAATGCTTCCGGGTTCGCCTCTTTTACCGCTTTCCGGAAATCTTTCCAGAACTGGTGATTGTACTCATTGCTGTGCCCCAGGTCCGCCGCCACATCCAGCCGCCATCCGTCCGCGTTAAAAGGCGGTGACACCCATTTCTTAGCCACCTGCAGGATATACTGGTACAACTCCGGCGACTGTTCATAATTCAGCTTCGGGAGCGTGTCATGGCCCCACCACCCGTCATAACTGTCATTATATGGCCAGTGATAACCGTCATGGAACTGGAAGAAACTGCGGTAAGGGCTGTCTTCAGAGACATACGCCCCCTTCTCATACCCTTCCTGCTCCTCATAGATACATTCCCGGTCCATCCATTTATTAAAAGACCCGCAATGGTTAAAGACGCCGTCCAGGATCACACGCATCCCCCGCTTATGGATCTCCTCCACCAAACGGATAAAAAACCGGTCGCTGGCTTCCAGGTTCTCTTTATCCGTCACCCGGCAGATATAACGTGTGGCATGCGTGTTATCTGTATCCCCCGGACGGAGGAGTTCCCCTTCATCCTTGACGATCACACCCAGATGGGGATCCACATGGTCGTAATCCTGGATATCATATTTGTGATTGCTGGGAGACACGAAGATGGGATTCAGATACAGCACCTCCACACCCAGGTCCTGCAGATAATCCAGTTTATCCATCACACCCTGCAGATCGCCGCCGTAAAACTCCCGGACGCCCATCACAGCCGGAGGTTTGTTCCAGTCTTCCACACGGACACTGGTATCCCCGATATAGAAATACTCCCCCGTCAACACATCATTCCCCGGATCCCCGTTGAAAAAGCGGTCCACATAGATCTGATACATCACGGCCCCTTTCGCCCATCCAGGCGTAGAGAACCCCGGTACGATCCTAAACAGATGATCGTCCTGCTGCTCCGGGAATACACCATTCTGATAATAATAACAGCGGATCTGCCCGGCTACGATCTCGAAGAAATACTCCACAGTCTCCTTACCCACCGCTAACTCCGTCTCATAGTGATCGAACCCGCCCTCTCTCGCCCCCACACGCATGGGGATCCTGAATCCCTGCACCACCAGATAGACCTCATCCACATTATTCCTGAGCGTCCTGAACCGGATGGTCACCCGATCGCCTGGCTCTGGCTCCATGGGGGTCCGGTAATTTTCCGTGTCGTCGCTAAAAAGCGCATCTTTGCTAAATACGGGCATCATCTGGAGGATATATTCTTGTCGTCTTTTTTTCTGCCTGCTGTATTCGTGTTCTTGATACATATCTCCACTTTCCTTTTCTCTTCCCATGTTCCATTGTATTCCTGCTGTGAGCAAATAGCGGCCTGTATCCTTTAAGATCTGTGAAAAAGGATACAGCGCATGAAAAAGAGACAGCCGACCGGCTGCCTCTTTCGGAGAAGGTATTTCTCTCTTATGGGGTGTAGCAAAAACTATATAATGTATGGGGGTTTACGAGTATTATAATAGCATGATTCCCCTTAAAAGTGTGCATAAACTTCATAAGATCTCTTTATAAAATTTATGCACATTATACAAATAAGCTTTCAAACTCATCCCTGTTGATCTTTTCCTTCTCTAGAAGCAGCTGGGCACAACGCTCCAACACATCTTTATGCTCCAGGATTAGCTTCCTGGCTCTCTCATGGCATTCGTCAATGATACGCTTGATCTCCCCATCGATCGCGCTGGCCACATGCTCACTGTATCCTCTCGTATGGGCAAGATCCCTTCCTATAAAGACCTCATCGCCTTCCTCTCCGTATGCGATCACACCGATCTTCTCCGACATCCCATACTTAGTCACCATAGCCTTCGCCGTCTGTGTCGCCTGCTTGATATCGCTGGACGCGCCCGTGGTGATGTCGTCAAAGACAAGCTCTTCAGCCACGCGTCCACCCAGCATCACGGTGATATCCTGCAGCATCCTGCCCCTGGTATTGAACATCTCATCCTTTTCCGGAAGCGGCATGGTATAACCCGCCGCGCCCAGCCCGGTGGGGATGATCGACACTGTATACACAGGGCCCACATCCGGCAGGAGATGGAACAAGATCGCATGTCCTGCCTCATGGTAGGCCGTGATCTTCTTTTCTTTATCCGAGATCACCTTGCTCTTCTTCTCCGCACCGATACCCACTTTGATAAATGACTTCCGGATATCCTGCTGGGTCACATAGGAACGGTCGTCCTTGGCGGTCACGATCGCCGCCTCGTTCAGGAGGTTCTCCAGATCCGCCCCGGTAAAGCCGGCCGTCGTCTGGGCGATCTGCTTCAGATCCACATCGTCCCCCAGAGGCTTGCCCTTCGCATGGACCTTCAAGATCTCCTCCCTGCCCTTCACATCGGGACGGCCCACCGCCACTTTCCTGTCAAAACGTCCCGGACGCAGGATGGCGGGATCTAAGATATCCACCCGGTTGGTGGCCGCCATGACGATGATCCCTTCGTTGACGCCGAAACCATCCATCTCCACAAGGAGCTGGTTCAATGTCTGCTCCCGCTCGTCGTGGCCGCCGCCCATACCCGTCCCCCTCTGACGGGCGACTGCATCGATCTCGTCTATAAAGATGATACAGGGCGCATTCTTCTTTCCTTCTTCAAAGAGGTCGCGGACACGGGACGCGCCCACGCCCACGAACATCTCCACAAAATCCGAACCGGAGATGGAGAAGAACGGCACCCCGGCTTCTCCTGCCACGGCTTTCCCGAGAAGGGTCTTCCCTGTCCCCGGAGGGCCTACCAGCAGAACGCCTTTCGGGATCCTTGCGCCTACTTTCGTGAACTTCTGTGGATTTTTCAGGAAATCCACCACCTCCACCAGATCCTCCTTCTCCTCCTGCAGTCCCGCCACATAGGAAAAATTGATCTTCTTATCTTCCTCTGTGGACATCCTGGCACGGCTCTTTCCGAAATTCATCATCTTCGTATTCGACCCGCCCCCGGACATCTGCCTGTTCATGAATACGAACAAAAAGACCACCAGGCCGCAGGTGACCAGCAGCGGAAAGATACTGGAAAAGATACTCTCCCGCGGCACATCGGCAACTTCCGGATCCATCCCTTTCTCTTCCAGATACGCCTCCACTTCCTTGATATCTGTCACATAAAAATGTTTCTGGCTGCCGTCCTTTAACTCTACCCGCACCTGTCCGGTGGGATATTCTTTATTTGGGTAGATCTTCACAGCCAGCACACGGCCCATCTCCACAGCATTTTCCAGCTGGGCTTTTGAGTAGCTCTCGCTGTCCTCCATCTGCTGGCTCAGGAACAGATACCCGGCGATCAGTGCGATGATCAGCACCAGGTACAGACCTATCCTGCTCGTAGATTGTCTATACACGATCCTTTACCCTCCTTTTCCTATACATGCTCTACCACTCCGATAAAAGGCAGGTTCCGATATCTCTGTGCATGATCCAGACCATACCCCACCACAAATTCATCAGGGATCTCAAAACAAGTATAATCCACTCTGACCGGCTTCACCCGCCGGTCCGGCTTATCTAAGAGCGTGATCAGCTTCAGGCTCTCCGGCTTCCTGCCCTTTAATATATCCATCAGATAATGCAGCGTACGGCCGGAATCTATGATATCCTCCACCAGGAGCACATCCTTGCCCTCCAGCGGATCGTCCAGATCTTTCACGATCCGCACGACCCCGCTGGACTTCGTATCATCTCCATAACTGGTCACCGACATAAAATCCATCGTGACCGGGCCTGTGATCCGTTTTGCCAGCTCACAGGCAAAAAAAACGCTCCCTTTGAGCACGCTGACCAGATGCACTGTCCTCCCTCTGTAATCCGCGCTGACCCTGGCCGCTACCTGCCGGATCTTCTCTTCAACTTCTTCTTCTGTGATCAATATGCGGATATCATTCTCCATACCCATATCCTCCTTCGTACACCATCTCCAGGACCTCTTTCGTGTCTGCCTGTACTTTATACGCTCCATTCAGCCTAAAGCCCACCACCCACAAGACTTCCGATCCCTGGGCGACCAGTACGATCCGGTCCCTGTCCTGTCTTGGCACTTTACAGTCGATAAAATGATCTTTTAACTTCTTTCTCCCGCCGGAGGCATCGATCACCAGATGATCCCCCGGACGCCTGGTCCGTACCTCAACAATACCTTTTATTTTATCATAGTTTAGCCATTTCGTATATGTTTTTTGCGGAACCTTCTCAAAATTATTTGGGATCACCCGGCAGCGCAGCCGAAACCCCGGCCCTTCCGTCTCCCCGGGGACCGCCAGCGGGACTGAAAAACCTTGCACAGGCCCCTCATCCCTGTAAAACAAAAGACCGTCGTATCCCCTCTGGACACGTATCCCGTGGGGCAGCTGCAGGACTTTCCCCACAGGCATGTGTATCCAGTCCATCAGCCTGGCATAATGCCCATAGCCTATATCCTTTCCCCCATGGAAATTCTCATTCAAAAATCCCCGCAGCCCATAATAGACCGGGACCGCCTCTTCATAAAAAAAAGCCTCCTCCAGGAAAAGCTCTCTCTTCCCATATCTCTCAAGGAGCGCCCTTCCCTGGCCTTTCAGATATGCGTCCGTCTGCCGCAGGATCTTTGCCGTCTGCGCCATATGGTCCACAGCCTTCCCATTCACCTGTCTCTCCAGATCTCTGAGGATCCCGTGGCGGATACGGTTCCTGGTATAAGCATCTTCCCGGTTGCTGCTGTCCTCCACATGGGCAAATCCCTCCTCCTGTAGATAATGCTCAATTTCTCCCCTTTCTAAACACAACAGAGGCCGGATCCGGAATCCATCCGCCGGAGAGAGCCCCGCCAGCCCTGCAAGGCCCGTCCCCCGCGCCAGATTGTGGAGCATCGTCTCCGCCTGATCGTTCTTGTGATGGGCCAGCGCCAGTTTCTGGCACCCCCATTCTCCCGCATACTTTGAGAATACCTGCCGGCGCGCCTCTCTCCCCGCCTCTTCCAGGCTGAGCCGGCCCTGGGCGGCCATCCGGCGCACCGGCATCTTTTCACAGCGGCAGGGTACATGGTAGCGGCTGCACAAGCCCTCCACAAATTCCCGGTCGCGCTCTGCCTCCGCCCCCCGCAGCCCGTGATCCACATGCACGGCCATCAGCACAAATCCAAGATCTTCCTGATATTTCCGTAATATATGAAACAGGGCTGCTGAGTCCGCCCCTCCAGACAAACCGATCAGCACCCTGTCCCCTGTTTCGATCATATGATATCTCTCAATATATCCCAATACCCTTTTCTCGATCATGTATACACCTGTTTTCTCTCTATTTCTTCCAGATCCCGGCCACCAGGACAGTCATATCGTCCCTCGCCTTGTAATCACAGTATGCCAAGACCCGGTCTAGGATCCCCCTGCCCAATTCCCTGGGGGACTGGCTATGTACTTGCAAGATGATCTCTTTCATCGTCTCCTCTTCTTTTTCCAGGGGCAGCGCGTCCAGGACCCCGTCTGTGACCATGATCAGAAGATCACCGTGATAGAGCTTCCTTGATGTCACCTCCAGATCGATCTGGTCCACCATGCCGAGAGCCATGCTGGTAGATGTGATCGCCTCCACCCACTGGTCGCGCTTGATGAATGTGGTAGACGCTCCCGCTTTCAAAAACTCACACATCCCCGTGTACAGATCGATCGTACACAGATCCATAGTGGAAAACATATCATCCTGACGTTTCAGTATCACTGCGCTGTTGACCAGTTTTGCCGCCGCCTCATTGGTAAAGCCGGACTCCAGGAACTGTTCCAAGAGTTCCACCACCATCCCGCTCTCCTTGCAGGCATCCATACCGGAACCCATACCGTCGGACAGGCACAGCACGAACTGCCCCTCTTCCTCCTGGCAGCAGGCATAACTGTCGCCGGATACCCGTTCCTTGTCTTTGGCCACTTTGGCCACCCCGTGCAGCACCTGGAAACACATCTTTTCCGTAAAATGTACCGTATGGATCTCCCCATTGACGGTACAGCGACTGGTGTTGACCGGGATCATAGGCTTTCCCCACAGTTCAGACAAGACCTCCGCCACTTCCAGGGTGGACACGCACTGCCCGTTCTTCGCCCGCAGGGTCAGATAGGCCTGTCTCCTGCTGCCCTCCCGCTCCATGATCCACACCGCTTTCATCAGGACGCCTTTCTTTCTCAGGCTGTACCGGAGCTCGTCCGCAAATTCCCGGGATGGCTGTACGATCTGTGACAATTCCCAGGCCACTCTCTCCAGCATCCCCGATATCTCTGAAAATTGCTGGGCCGACGCCAAACGGTTCTCGATCATCCGGTTATCCCACACCAGCTTTTCCCGTTCCTTCCGGAAAAAATGGTCCAGCTCCTGGGTGAACTGATACGAATGCACACATTGGCTCTTCCACTGCTTCGTCAGCTCCTTGCGTTTCTCCTCACGTCCGCTCTCCATGGCGCGCACCAGCCGCTCGCCCAGGCGCAGACGGTCGTCGCCCTCCCAGCACTCCTGCCGCTGGTGGCAATTCCCGCATACCTGTCCATATGTCTGCCAGACCACATCCTCCGCCTGTTCATTGGACAGATAATCCCTCCTGTAGGGCATCCCGTAAAAAGTATCCGCCAGCTTCCTGAACGCCTGGGCATATCTCTCCACCCGCTCTTTCTGCGGCTGCCCGAATATCTGCCCCGCCGGTACATCTTCCGGCTTCTGGCGCAAAGAGAAAATAGTTTTTGCCATGTCCCGTAAGATCAATAATGCACTGATCACGAGCATGGCAACGATCCATACATGCATTTATGTCCCCCTCCCTGATAAATGATCGATCTTCCATTTAACAGAGGATTATAGAGGATCTTTGTTAAAATCTTTGTCAAACGCCGACGGATGGAGGTAAAAATTTCCAGACACGATCCGAGTATTTTCTGTGGGGGAGACTGTCACTCTCCCTCCTCCTTGAAGATGATCTCGTTGTCCTTTACCAGTCCCAGACGATCCCGGGCTGTCTCCTCCATATACTCGTCTGTCTGCATATATTCTTTCTGTCTGTCGATCTCTTCTGTCCTGGCCTTCTCTTCCTCTACCTTCTTTGTGAGGGAACGTTCCTGCTCCTTATATCTGGCCAGTTCCTGTTCCAAAGCCTTCCCCTGCCACAGCAATATGCCCAGCAGGAGCATGACCACCAGGCTGATGCTCAGCATCGCCGCCCGGTCCCTCCTCCTACGTCTTATCTCCGCTCTTCTCTTCAACTGATCCGCCCCTTCGTAACTTGCCTATCCTCCCCTTCAGCATGCTCTTGCATACACGGCCTTTTGCTCTCAGGGTCTTTGCTACCAAGATTCTACAATGTCTTACAGCAGATAGCAACCTTTTTTTAACAGAAACTAAAAATCTCATGGGTATCATGAGGATCTTTACCGCAGTAGACACAAATCTGCTGCTCACAGTGCGGGAATAGAGGACCATACCTAAGACCACCGCGATCACAGAATACCCCCGCAGCCTCCCCTCATTCGCCTGGTACATCTTTCCAAATAAGAATACGCCGGCCAGCGTCCAATACAGGAGATCTTCCAGGCTCACAAAGAACGCCCGCCGCGAGAACAGCCTGCGCCCGATGCGCAGTATATCATAGAAAAACAGTAAGACCACGCCCCACAGGAGCGACCGGAAAAAGAAGAGCAGCTCATGGTTCATATATGCACTCATAAGCTACTGCAGCAAGTGCTTCAGCACGGATCTCCCTTTTTTCCGGCTGCCCGGGCTCTCCTCCGTATAGATCACCTGATCCACCCTTCCTGTCATCTCCAACTCCCCTTTTTCCAGATCCAGCTGCTTGACATGCATCTCTTCGCCTTTGAATGTGATCACGCCGCACTGCGACCGGAGTACCACCAGTTTTTCATCAAAGGACAACACGTCCAGGACGCCTGTGACCATGCCCTGCCGACGGTTGGTAAAAGAAAGCTTGTGGGACATTGGCGTCCTTTTCTCTTCCACACATCTCCCCCGCTCTTTATTTTTTCTCTTCTAAGTTTATGTCCTTACAGCGGAGGATATGCCAATACTCTGTGCGGATGTCCGTCTTACAGGTAGCGGAACATCTTCTCCGCTTCCTCTTTCCTGGACGTCTCCTTGACCTCCAGCACCTCTACCCTCGTCTGGCGGGAGCCGAACTGTATCTCGATGATATCCCCCGTCTTTACATTTGCGGAAGCTTTCGCCGCCTTATCATTGACCAGCACCCGCCCCGCGTCGCACGCCTCGTTCGCCACAGTCCTGCGTTTGATCAGGCGGGAGACTTTCAGAAATTTATCCAATCGCATAGGGATCCACACACATCCTTTCTCTATAATCGACCAGGGGGAACGCCTGCGTCCCCCCTGGTCATGACAAAACATCTCAATCAACTGTTCACAATATCTTTTAAAGCTTTTCCGGCCTTAAATTTTGGAGCCTTGGAAGCTTCTATTATCATCGTCTCTCCGGTCTGCGGGTTCCTCCCCTCCCTGGCTGCCCTCTGGGTCACCTCGAAAGTACCGAATCCCACCAGCTGGATCTTACCGTCATTTTTCAATTCTTCTGAAACTACATCAATGAATGCCTTTAAGACTGCCTCCACATCTTTTTTGGGAAGATCAGCTTCCTTCGCCATCGCAGCCACCAATTCTGTCTTGTTCATTGTATCTCCTCCTAATGATGATCCTTACCAACCCTACTCCATCCACAACACGCTCTAAAAAACGTCTCAGGATATACTTATAAACTGTTTTCGCTGCTTTGTCAAGGAATTTCCCGGATAATTTACAAAACTTTCATAGCCGCCTTATCCCCTTTCCCGCTCCTTGATCTCTTCCCAGCTCAATGCGGAGTCAGCCTCTGCGCCTCCGAATACACGGGGATGCCTGCGTATCATTTTTTCTGAGATCCCCTGGATCACATCTTCCAGGGTAAAGATCCCCTCTTCCTGGGCGATCACACTGTGCATCACCACCTGTAAGAGCACGTCCCCCAACTCCTCGCACAGGTTGTCCCACGCCCCGGTCCGCGCATAGATATCAATGGCGTCCAGAGCCTCCTGCGCTTCTTCCCTCATACACTCTTTCAGGCTCGTATGCGTCTGTTCCCTGTCCCAGGGGCATCCCTGCCCGCTCCTCAAGATCCTTATGATCTGCCGGAGGTCTTCCAGGCCGTATCTTTTGCCTTCTGTAAACGTATCGGTCATAAACTTTGCAAAGGCCTTTACAGACGCTGCATCATATCGTCTACCATAGCCAGCACCGCTTTCCCAAGGTCCGCCGACTTGGCATCCGCATCCGCCAGGGAAGTGCCTTTGATCCCATAGTAGAATTTCACCTTCGGCTCTGTGCCTGAGGGACGGACACATACCCAGGAATCATCGGTCAGCTCATAATACAGGACATTGGACTTTGGAAGCCCGTTGATGCCTGTCTTGTAGTCCTTGGCCGCCGTCACTTTGTAGTCCCCGATCTTGGCAGGCGGCTCTTTGCGCAACAGTTCCATGATATTCTGGATCTTCTCCAGACCCTCGATGCCTTTGAGGGTGATGGACTGGATATCGTCTTTGTAATATCCATGTTTTTCATACAGATCTACCATGGCATCCCACAGCGTCTTCCCCTGGGTCTTATAATAAGCGGCCGCCTCGCACAATGCCATCGTCGCTACGATGGCGTCTTTATCCCGGGCATAGGTGCCGATCAGACAGCCGTAGCTCTCCTCAAAACCGAAGAGATACGTGCCCTTCTTCCCCTGCTCAAACCCCAGAATCTGCTGTCCGATGAACTTGAACCCGGTCAGCACCTCGATCAGTCCGATGCCGTATCCTTTTGCGATGGCGTCTGCCAGGTTGGTGGTCACGATGGTCTTTATGAGGACGCCGTCCTCCGGGATGCCATGCAGGGCTTTGCGCTGTCCGATCTCATAATCTGCCAGCAGGCAGCCGGACATATTCCCGGTGAGCGTATGGTACTCCCCGTCTTTGTCCCTGACCCGCACGCCCAGCCGGTCAGCGTCCGGATCCGTGGCCAGGATAAGGTCTGCATCCACTTCTCTTGCCAGTTTCAGCCCCAGCTCAAAGGCTTCGTCCGCTTCCGGATTGGGATAGCTGACTGTGGGGAAATCACCGTCCGGCAGTTCCTGTTCCGGGACCACATAGACATTCTCGAATCCCAGTTCTTTCAATATACGCCGCGCCGGGATATTGCCTGTCCCATGCAGAGGAGAGTAGACGATCTTCAGGTCCTTGCCCTCTGCCTGGATCGCATCCATATGAAGGACCTGTTTTTTCAGTTCTCCCATATAGGCGTCGTCTACTTCCTGTCCGATCACCTGGTACACACCCTGGGCGATGGCCGTCTCTTTATCCATAGTCCTGACCTGGCTGTAGTCCGTCACTTTCTGGACCTGCTCCATGATACCGCTGTCATGGGGCGGCGTGATCTGTGCGCCGTCCTCCCAGTATACTTTATAACCATTGTATTCCGGCGGGTTATGGCTGGCTGTGATGTTGATGCCCGCTGCGCATCCAAGATGGCGCAGTGCAAAGGAAAGTTCCGGTGTGGGCCTCAGCGTCTCGAACACATAGGCTTTGATACCGTTTGCAGCCAGGCAGAGGGCTGCCTCATCTGCAAATTCCGGAGACATATTCCTGGAATCGTATGCGATCGCCACCCCCTGTCCTTCTTTGCCCACCGAACGGATATAATTTGCCAGGCCCTGGGTCGTTTTCCTCACCACATAGATGTTCATGCGGTTCGTTCCTGCCCCGATGATCCCTCTGAGCCCGGCCGTCCCGAATTCCAGATCTTTATAAAACCGTTCTTTGATCTCTTTGTCATCCTCTGCGATCCTCTCCAGCTCCGCTTTCGTCTCAGCGTCAAAATAGGGATCTTGCAGCCATTGATCGTATATTGCCTTATAGTCCATATCTGCTACCTCCGTATTTTATCATCTTTCCTCATTATAACCCGTTTCCCAGGTCATGCCAAGCCTTTTTACTATTTATCAGCTTTGTTATCTTCTCAATATTCTTCTCAGATATCCACGCTTTATTATGGTTATAATAATGGTTCGCCAGCTTCCAGTATTTCTCTGGATAGAGGAAGCGTATCTTCAGATTTTCATGCTGGGCATCCGACAGGCCGCGCACCCGGTCATAGCAGTCCACCATCTCAGCTGCCAGTTCCCGGCTCCAGCCGTTCTTCTCCAGGATCTTTCTCATAAAACAATAGAGATCCGCCACCTGTGTGTCATAGTGGAATCTGTCAAAATTCGTCACCGCCGTCTGGCCGCCGCACAGGAGTACATTGTGCTGGTTATATTCCCCATGGCAGACCTCGCCTTTTTCCAGGGCCTGGGCGCGCAGCTGCTCATAGCGGCTGGCTGAGAGCCTCTCCAGGGCCTCCTCTCCCCGCTCCAGGAACCACTGGACGCTCTCCAGGTAACATTGCTCAAAAACATTCTGTTTCCTCTTGGACCTTATGAATTTCCGGATCTTGCGCAGTTCCCTGTTATGTTTCTCATACTCCTCCACCAGAGAGATCTGCACATGTTCCTGCTCCGTCTCCAGGCACATAGATCTATGTATAGTCCCCAATGTGGCGACAGCTCTGCATATATCCTCACGGGATCTGGTGTCGCACTCCCGCCCCTCGAACCACCTGCGCACCACATACGACACACCGTCTTTATCAACAGTGACCAGCCCCCCTTCCTGGTTCGCCAGGATCTGATCCACCGGGTGGGGACAGCCCTCCTCCAGCTGGGCCAAAAGTTCCTGCTGTTTCTGTAATTTCCTGGCCGATCCCGTAAATTCCCGGATGATCACCAGCCCCGCCTGCGTCTGGCAGAGCAGCGCCCCTCTCCCTCGATAGGACGACTTTGCCTGTAAACCATATTGTCCCAACACGCTCAATCCGCGGTCATACAATAAAATCCCCCTCACTTTCCCGTAACTTCGTACTTTCTATTCTATGAGGGGGATAAATTGAAAATGTCACTGCGCTGCTCTTCTTTTCGCACATTCCAACAAATATTCTTTTTTATTATGTCCCGGCTCCTCCAGCACATCCTGGAAGAGTTCCCGGAGCAGATCGCCCACAGCCCGGCCCGGCTCCATCCCCAGACGGATCAGGTCGTCCCCGGTGATACGCATGGTCTTTAGAGAGATACACTCTTTTCTTTCCAAGATCCCCTCCCAGACTGCCCGCGTCTGTGAGACATCCCTGTACGTCCCCTGGATCTGCAGGACCTTCGGGAACAGCTCGCCGCCCACGCAGGCGGCCGCCCGCCGCACCTCTGCCGGCGTCCCGCCCAGAGGATGGCCGTACCAGCGCACCAGCCTGCGCACCGTGTCCACCGTGTGGTTATCAAATCTCAACCTGCGCAGCAGTTTCCCGCTCTTTTGTTCTCCCAAAGGATGCAAAAGGAGCGCCAGGCGCAGGGTCTTCTCCGGCGGCACTCTCCCCAGGCTGGCGGCAATGTCCTCCAGATCGCCGGGTCCGAGGACGCTCTCGTCCATCTCCGGCAGGATCACTCCCGCGATGCCTGCCTCAAAGACCTGCAGGATAGAACCCGGATGGGCAGATACCAGGAGCTTTACCAGCTCCACCTGGATCCGCTCCGCGCTCACATAGGCCAGGTCGCCGGCCAGCTCCCCCAGCGCCTCCTGTGTATGGGCCTCTATGGAAAACCCCAGCTGGGCTGAGAAGCGCACCGCCCGCAAGATGCGCAGGGCGTCCTCCCGGAAACGCTCCCGGGCGTCCCCCACACAGCAGACCCTCTTTTTCTGCAGGTCTCCCATACCGCCGAACAGATCCACCAGCCCCTGCTCCCGGTTATAGGCCATGGCATTGATGGTAAAATCCCGCCTCCTCAGATCCTCCGCCAATCTCGCCGAAAATTCCACCTGGGCCGGATGTCTGTGATCTTCATATCTTCCGTCGATCCGATAGGTCGTCACCTCATAACTGTCCTCCCCCAGCAGCACTGTGACTGTCCCGTGGGCCAGCCCGGTGTCCACTGTGCGGGCGAACAGCTCTTTCACCTGCCGGGGACGGGCGGATGTGGTGATATCCCAGTCGTCCGGCTCCCGCCCCAGGATCATATCCCGGACACAGCCGCCCACGGCAAAGGCCTCATAGCCGTGGGCCTGCAGGACCTGGATGATCCGGACCACCTTCGGAGGGAGTTTCAGACGCATATCAGTACGCCCGTCCCCAGTAGACCATCTTCTTCGCCGGCTTCCCGCAGCAGACACATGTATCCGACAGATGCTCCTCCTCAAAGGGGATACAGCGGGAGGTGGCCTGTACGTCTTCCTTTATCTTCTTTTCACACTCCAGACTGCCGCACCACATAGCTTTCACAAATCCCGGCTTCTCCTCTATGGTCTTCTTGAAGCTCTCGTAATCTGCAGCCGTGTACGTGTGGGCGTCCCGGTGTTCCCTGGCTCTCCCCAGCATCTCCTGCTGCATGGTCTCCAGCACCTGGCAGACGCATTCTCCGATCTTATCAATAGACGCCCCGATCTTCTCCCTGGTATCCCTGCGCACGATGACCGCCTGGCCCGCAGCGATATCTTTCGGCCCGCATTCCACCCGCACAGGGATCCCACGCATCTCCTGCTCGGAGAATTTCCATCCGGGGCTCTTATCTGTATCGTCTACTTTGACCCGCAGGCCTGCCTCTTTGAGCGCCTGACAGATCTCCTGGGCTTTATCCAGGACGCCCTCTTTCGCCTGTTGGATGGGGATGACCATCACCTGCGTGGGCGCGATCTTAGGCGGCAGCACCAGCCCGCTGTTGTCCCCGTGGACCATGATCAGCGCTCCGATGATCCGGGTGGACAGTCCCCAGGAGGTCTGATGGACGTATTCCAGTTTATTTTCAGGGTTCGTATATTGGATCCCGAAAGCCCTGGCAAATCCGTCGCCGAAATTATGGCTGGTGCCGGACTGCAGCGCTTTCCCGTCATGCATCAGCGCTTCTATCGTATATGTGGCGTTCGCTCCGGCAAATTTCTCTTTATCTGTCTTCCTGCCCCGGATCACCGGTATGGCCAGGACTTCCTCACAAAAATCCGCGTAGACGTGCAGCATCTGGATCGTCCTCTCCTGGGCTTCTTCCGCCGTGGCATGGGCTGTATGGCCCTCCTGCCATAAAAATTCCCTGGAACGCAGGAAAGGCCGCGTGGTCTTCTCCCAGCGCACCACAGAACACCATTGATTATAGACTCTTGGAAGATCCCTGTGGGACTGGATGTCTTTTGCATAGAAATCACAGAATAAGGTCTCAGAAGTAGGCCGTACGCACAGACGCTCCTGCAGCGGTTCCAGTCCCCCATGGGTCACCCAGGCCACTTCCGGTGCGAAGCCTTCCACATGGTCCTTCTCTTTCTGGAGCAGGCTCTCCGGTATGAACATAGGCATGGACACATTTTCCACACCTGTCTCCTTAAAACGCCTGTCAAGCTCTGCCTGTATATTTTCCCAGATCGCGTATCCGGCAGGTTTGATCACCATGCACCCTTTGACGCTGGTGTAACCCACCAGCCCGGCTTTCTTCACCACATCTGTATACCACTGGGCAAAATCCTCCTCCATGGAAGTGATCGCCTCCACGAATTTCTTCTCTTTAGCCATTTGCTTCTCCTCTCTCAATCTCTATCTCCACCATCCGGGAGCTTTATGATACGATGCCCCGCCGCTTTCAGCAATCGGTTCATGATCGCCTGTCCCATCCGGGGCGTGTCAAAAGACTCCGAATATATACAAGTTACCTGTTCCTGGTCAAATTCCCGGAGGGCCTGGTACAGATGGCGGGCAATGGTATCGTCCGCCTCCCGGCTCCCGATACATTTGACCAGACCCGCCTGGTAAAGATCCTTCGTCTCCTCACAGGCCAGGACGCCCGCCTGCTGCCCCTGCTGTATCTTCTCTCTCACCTGACTGTCCACATAGGCGGCGACTCTCTCCCTCTCCCCCTCCACAATGGTAAGGGGCGCCCGGGGTGCATAGTGCCGGTAACGCATGCCCGGCGCTCTGGGCCGCAGTCCTCCATCCTCTCTCTCAAGACCAGGATCCATCTCCACCCGCCCCAGACAGGCGCTGAGCATCTTCTGGCTCACAGCTCCCGGACGCAGGATCGCCGGAGGATCTTCTGTAAGATCCACGATGGTAGACTCCAATCCGATCCCCACCATCCCGCCGTCCAGGATCATATCGATCTCCCCGCCCAGATCTTCCTCCACATGAGCCGCCATCGTAGGGCTGGGCCGTCCTGAACGGTTGGCGCTGGGCGCTGCCACAAACCCGCCCGCAGCCCGGATCAGGGCCAGGGCCGCCGGGTGATCCGGCATCCGGACAGCCACACTGTCAAGCCCTCCCGTCGTCTCATAGGGCACCTCCCGTGTCTTGGGAAAGATCATGGTCAGCGGACCGGGCCAAAACTCCTGCGCCAGTCTCAGCGCACTGGCAGACACCTGCGCCGCCACCTTATAAAGATCCTCCAGCCGTGCGATGTGGAGGATCAGCGGATTATCCGAAGGACGCCCCTTCGCCCGGTAGATCCTGGATGAAGATCCGGCATCCAGGCCATCTCCGCCCAGACCATATACCGTCTCTGTGGGAAAAGCCACCAACCCGCCGCTGCGGATGATCTCTCCCGCTCGTTTGATCGCCTGCCGATCCGGATCCGCCGGATCGATCTTGATCATCTTTGCTCTCATCGCTCATTTCCTCTATATCCCATCCTCTATATCATCCTCCTAAAGTCCCGTCCAGCCGGATGACCGTAGCTTCGTCATCAAACACTGGTGTCCCCAGACTCCTGAGCAGATCTTCGTTCAGAGCAGGATACTTCTCCCTCTCCATCTTTCCGATAAAGATATACGACACATGATACTCGTCCAGAAGGCTGCGCACCTGCGCCTCGTCTGTGGAGGTATAGATCGTCTCGACCTGTGCCGATCTTTCCTCCACCGCCTCCAGATCATTGCGCCAGAGCCATTCATGGACCTTCCATCCCAGGATCGTGGGCAGGCCCGTCATGGCCGATACCCGGCAGTAGTCCGTATAGCTCTCCCCATTTGCCTCCAAGACCACCGGGGTCCCTCTCACATTCGCCTGCAGCCAGCAGATAGCCGGCGCGTCTTCCGGATACTGGTCTTCCAGATAAGCCGTTGCGTTCAGCCCCTTGTACTCCTGGACTTTCCACACCTGGCCGCTCCACTGCCCGATCGACGTCACCGTGTATCCGGCCGTGGCCAGCACGCCCACCACGCCCACCACGCCGACGGCACGGATCCACCTCCGGGTCCGCGCCGCCAGGAAGCGGATCGTGATAAAGCCCAGACTGATGCCAAATAAGATAAACGCCTGGTAGGTCAGCTTGAACATGGTATTGGAACGGGCCGAAGTCTCCTCGTATATATCACGCACATAGACGATCTCCGGCAGTAAGATCAGCCCCAGCGCACACAAGCTCAAGACCGCCACAAAGAGATCCGGCCTCTTCGTGCGTGCCAGCCATCTCAGAGGCCTGCATCTGCCTCTCTCCAGGAAGAGCATCACCAGATAAGACAAGACCATCACCACAGGGAACGCCCATAAGATACAGAACTGATAAAAAGCCGAATGGTTTTCGGCCAGCCGCACCCCCTGGGCCATACCGCTGTCAAACTGCAGTGTAAAAGGCAGGGCGACTATGATCGCCAAAAAGAGCATCTGGATCCACTGGATCACGCTGGATCTTACCCCTTTCTTCTGATCCTT
>CANTEW010000016.1 GCA_947652925.1 uncultured Lachnospiraceae bacterium | reverse complement strand
CGGATAAAACCCTCCATCTCCGTGAAATCTTCGTGGAGGGAAAAATCCACACGCACATTCTCATAAGACCGAAGATCGCATCCCTCCCCCTGGGCAGTCACATAGATATGGGGCTCTCGGGGGAATGCGTGGGATGTATCTGCCATCATGACCCGGTCATTGCTGCCCAGGATCGGGACGGAGAGCTGTTCCATCTTCTCCACCACGCCCAGCACCGACCTGTCGATGTATACAGGCACATTCCTTGTATTGTATGCATGCAATGTCTTGATAAATTCGATCCCTTTGCTCAGATGGGGTACATAACACAGGACTGAGCGCCTTTTCTGCCCTGCCAGCCGCAGCACGTACTGGACTGTCTTAAAAAGCCTGTCCGCCTTTTTCTTATAGTCTGGATGCTTTGCATGGAGCCCGCACATGATCATCGTATCGATCTTCAGGCCTTCCGGCAGCACACATCCCCCCGTCATGGGCGTACTCTCCAAGGAGTAATCCCCTGTATAGAGGATCTTCCGCTTCCCGCACTCAAATAATATCATCATTGCCCCGGGGATATGCCCCGCACAGAAAAAAGTAGCCTTGTACCGCCCAAAATCCATAGACTGCATATAATGCACAGTGGTGACTTTATCAAAGAGATGCCGGGCCGCCAGCCTTTTATCCTCGTCTCCCTGTGCCCCCGCTAAAAATGCCTGGTCGTAGAGCTGGTATTCCGCGAGGAGCGCCGTGATCTCCGTCATATATACGTCCGCCCGGTCTGCCTCCTTCATCAGTTTCAGCAGATACCCCACATGATCCCCATGGGCGTGGGAGATATAGATCTGGTTGATCTGTCCCACACTATGTATAAACGGCAGGGAGAGCAGCGGATACAGATCGGGTTCGAACACCATCCCCCTCTCTGTGCCGATACCCGCGTCCAAGATCAGGTTCAGCCCTCCGATCCGCAGATAATAACAGCTGGCCCCCACCCTCTGGCCGCCGCCCAGGGGCATAAAATAGATATCCTGTTCCATCGTCCACCTCCATCCTTATCTGAGCACTCTATACTTATATAGAAAAAAGCAGCGGCTTTGGACTTACCAGAGCCGCCGTATTTTTATATGATCATACTCAACCCGATCCGTCTCTTTTCGATATCTGATCGGATGACCTTCACCTCCACCACATCGCCCACGCTGACCACATCCAGCGGATGTTTGACAAATTTTTTATCTGTCAGCTGGGATATATGGACCAGGCCGTCCTGGTGTACTCCGATATCCACAAAAGCTCCGAAATCGACCACGTTGCGCACCGTGCCTTTCAATATCATGCCCTCTTTCAGGTCTTTCATATCCAGCACGTCGCTCCTGAGTATGGGCGCGGGCATCTCATCCCGGGGATCCCTGGCTGGTTTCTCCAACTCTCTGACGATATCCCAGAGGGTGATCTCCCCGATACCCAGCTCCTCGGCCAGCGCCGCTCCGTCTTCGATCTCCCTGGAGATCTTAGAAAGCTTCTGTCCTCTGATATCCTCCGGCTCATGGCCCAGTTTTTTCAGGAGCTGAGCCGCTGCCGGATAGCTCTCGGGGTGGACGCTGGTGGCATCCAGGGGGTTCTTGCCGTCCATGATACGGGCAAACCCTGCGCATTGCTCATAAGCCTTCGGGCCTAGTTTTGCCACTTTCAAAAGCTGCCTGCGGTCTGTGAAACTGCCGTTTTCCTCCCGGTAGGCCACGATGTTCTTTGCCGTCGTCTTTGTGATCCCGGAGATATACTCCAGCAAAGAGGCGGAAGCTGTGTTCAGATCCACGCCCACTTTATTTACACAGTCCTCTACCACCGCGGAGAGAGCCGCCCCCAGTTTTTTCTGATCCACATCGTGCTGGTACTGCCCCACACCGATGGACTGGGGATCGATCTTCACCAGTTCTGCCAGCGGGTCCTGCAGCCTCCTGGCGATGGACGCCGCGCTCCTCTGACCCACGTCAAAGTCCGGAAATTCCTCTGTAGCCAGCTTGCTGGCGGAATAGACGGACGCCCCGGCTTCGTTGGTGATCAGATACTGGACATGTTCCGGTATCTCTTTTAATAACTCCACAATGATCAGCTCAGACTCCCGGGAGGCTGTGCCGTTCCCCAGGGAGATCACCGTGACGCCATGCTTTTTGATCAGCTTCTTTACAGTCTCTTTGGCCGCTTTGATCTTCGCCTCTGTGGTGGGGGCGGTGGGATAGACCACCGCTGTATCCAGCACTTTCCCCGTAGCGTCCACCACCGCCAGCTTGCATCCGGTACGGAACGCCGGATCCCATCCCAGCACCACCTGTCCGGCGATGGGCGGCTGCATGAGCAGCTGCGTCAGATTCTTGCCGAATACCTGGATGGCCCCGGCCTGGGCTTTCTCTGTCAGTCCACTGCGGATCTCCCGCTCCACCGCAGGAGCGATCAGACGCTTGTAGCTGTCCGCCACTACATTTTTTAAGACAGGAGTGGTATATGGATCCTCTCTGGTGACCACCTTTTTCTCCAGATACCGGATCAGCTCCTCCTCCGGCGCGTCCAGCTTCACACTGAGTATCTTTTCCTTTTCCCCCCGGTCCAAGGCCATGATCCTATGCCCCGCCAGTTTGGGGACCGGTTCCTCGAACTCGTAATACATCTCGTATACGCTCTTGGCTTCTCTGTCTTTCGCCGTGGACCGCAGGATCCCTTTTTTCTGGGTGATATCTCGTATATAGATCCGATAGTCCGCCTCCTCCGAGATCCGCTCTGCCAGGATATCGCTGGCGCCTGCCACCGCCTCTTCCACCGTGCGGACTTCTTTTTCCTCGGATAAAAAGGCTTTCGCCTCCTCCTCTGCCGGACGCGCGAGCGCCTGCTGCCAGATCAGGTCCGCCAGGGGTCCCAGCCCTTTCTCCTTGGCGATCGTGGCCCGCGTCCGTCTCTTCGGCCGGTACGGACGGTAGAGGTCCTCCACCACCACCAGCGTCTGCGCCGCCAGGATCTGTCCCTCCAGTTCCGGCGTCAGTCTCCCCTGTTCTCTGATACTGCCCAGTACCTGCGCTTTCTTATCCTCCAGGTTCCGCAGATAGAGCAGCCGCTCATGGAGCTGGCGGAGCTGTTCGTCATCCAGGGAACCCGTGGCTTCTTTACGGTATCTGGCTATAAAGGGGATCGTATTCCCCTCATCGATCAGCCTGACTGCCGCCGCCACCTGCTCCGCTCTTACCTTTAATCCCTCGGCTATCATCTGTATCAAGTCCATACGCATCACATCCCGTCATAGTCAAAATAATGGCTATAGCTTCCATGGTCCCCATAACTCCTCTGGTACAGATCCGACCGTAACTCATCACTGCCAAGGACCGCAAACGCCAGGATCAGGACCGCGATGCCCAGGATGATCCCCCCGATAGACAGGCCGCACCCCACTTTTGCACTGGTCTCCATAGGTTCTCTGCCCCGGGACAAGATCGCCAGCACGATCCCCACCGCACCCAGGATGATCCCAAAACCTCCGCAGCAGCACAGCAGGATCGACAGGACGCCCACGATCAATGAGGCCAGCGCCATATTGTTATTATTTTTTTTCGGTGGGTGGTACGGCTGGTATCCCTGCGGACCATAGCCTTGAGGCCCGTAGCCTGCTCCGTTCCCATAGCCTGGAGGCGGTGTCCCCTGCGGGCCGCCGTTATATCCATACCCTGGAGGAGGCGTCCCCTGCGGACCCTGGCTGTATCCGTGACCGCCCGCTCCGCTGCCATAGCCTGCTTGGGAAGGCGCCTGCCAGCCCTCTTCTCCGTAATGATATGTGCCATCGGGCGTTTCCGACGGCCCCGGCTGTCCTTCCTCTTCTTTCTGTTCCTTCTGTAGAGATACCTTTCCCGCATCCTCCCCGCCGTCAACAGGCTCCTCTTTGGAATCTTGCTCCAAGGGTCCCGGCTCCGGAGGTATGTCCGAACCCGTATCATCCACAGGCGGCATCCCATTTATCATATCTTTCTCATCCATTTAAGATCCCCCTCTCATGCTTCCGCATTATAATCATCCGCCCGGACAGGCAGCCTGTCCCGCTCTTCCTCTGTATCGCGCTGTCCCGGCTGGGATGCTCCCTCATATTCCCCGTTCAGTTCCATATAGAGCTGCACCATGGTCGCCTGCATATACGCTCCCACCCATACATAAGCCACATATCCAGACAATGCGACCAGGACACCCATGCCGAAAAAGCTGACATAAAGCCTGCACAAACGCCTCTTATTCCCTTTCAGCATAGAGACACTCCCCCTCAATGCCTCTCCAGCTCCCATCTCCGGATGATCCACCAGCAGCATGTAAGAAAACGCAAAGGGCAGCGTCACAAACAGAGCGAGGACAGAACTCAGGCACATGGCCCCAAATACCACCGGGAACACTTTGAGCAATCTCTCCGGTGTATCCGCCTGGCTTATCAGCCCCTGTACCATATACACCGGGATAGAACAGAGCATGTCGATCAGTGTGAGCACAAAGCACACCACGATGACCCTGTCCGGATCGTGATGGAACATATAAAAGATATCGTTCATGCTGTAGGGCTCTTTTCTCCCGATCTTCAAGTATATATAACATATACCTGCCGTAAACACGGACAAGATCAGGGAAAAGATCAAGCTTGCCAGCTGGTCCAGGACCAGGGCGAGTGTGCCGTCCCCACTGAACAGCAACATGGCAATACAAGTGAACGAAAAAGCCAGCAGCGAAACGGCCACGGCTGCCATGACCGGGACCAGGTAATTTCCTTTCATGCATTCCCTGGCCCGGCATTTCAATTCTTTTCCTGTGTATCTCATTGCATTCCTCCTTGGGAATGATTATAACAACTTTTCGAGATGAATGCAAACCCGGCGGAAAAAATATATCCCACATCCCGCCCGCAGACATACAAAAAGCCCCTGGCCTCCTATATCAGGATACGGAAAGGCCAGGGGAACAGGTCTTTATCACATTGTCTCTTTGATCTTAAACTGCTTGACCAGATCTTTCAGCAGCTGGGCCTGGCCCGACATCTCCTCACTGGCCGCCGCGCTCTCTTCAGACGTGGCGGAATTATTCTGCACTACGCTGGAGATCTGATCGATCCCCTGCGTCACCTGTGCGATGGCCGTCGCCTGCTCCTGTGATGCCTTGGAGATCTCATGGACCAGCTTAGCCGCCTGTTCGGAAGAACGGACGATACGTTCCAGAGACTCTGCTGTCTGGTCCGCTATACCGGATCCCTCCTGTACGGAATGGACAGTCGCCTCGATGAGAGAGGAGGTATTCTTGGACGCCTCCGCAGACTTGCTGGCCAGATCGCGGACTTCGTCGGCCACCACTGCGAAACCTTTCCCCGCCGAACCGGCGCGGGCCGCTTCAACAGCCGCATTCAGGGCGAGGATATTCGTCTGGAACGCGATATCTTCAATGGTCTTGATGATCTTACCGATTTCCGATGAAAATTCTTTGATCTGGTCCATCGCTGAAGTCATCTGCTCCATCTGCTTTTTGCCCGCTTCCAGTTCCTCCGTAGCATTTAGAGCCTGCTCACTGGCGAGCTTTGCGTTTTCCGCATTGTTCGATATGTGGCTATGTATCTCACTGACAGTAGCCGCCAGTTCCTCCACAGAAGACGCCTGCTCTGTGGTCCCCTGGGAGAGCGCCTGGGCACTGCACGCCACCTGCTCCGAACCGCTGGCCACCTGTTCAGCGCTCATGTCCATATCCCTGAATGTAGCATTCAGTGTATGGATGGTACGCTGGAAGGACTGCTTGATAGGCGCAAAATCCCCCACATAGTCCATGTTCATCTCCAGCGCCAGATTCCCTTTCTCAACCTCCGCCAGGGATGAAGATATATCCCCGATATAATCACGCCAGGTCTGCACGGTCGTTGCCAGAGCCTGGGTCAGTTCTCCGATCTCATCCTCTGCCGGGAACACATCCACTTCATCCTGAAGATCCCCCAGGCTGAGTTTTTTCAGACGCTCCGACGCCCCTTTGATGGGATCCGCCATCCGTTTGGCCACCACAGAGATCACCACGATCCCGATCACAAAGACCACCAGACCTGATATGATCAGCCCCATGACCGCCAGGAAACAGGCCCTGTTACAGGCATCCAGTTCATCCTGGATGATGGGCAGCATATCCTCCTCGTAATTCCCTGTCCCGATATACCAGCCGTATGGTTCGAATTTCTTGACAAACGCCCTTTTCGCCTTGGCTTCAGATTCCCCAGGCTTCGCGAAGTAAAATTCTATAAAATCCCCCTCCGGCTCATCCCCGGCCGCAATGGTATCCCGCACAAAATAATTGCCCTTCTCATCCTGCGTATCGTAACGGTCCGTGCCTTCCACCTCCGGCTTGATATGTACCGCATTCGTCCCGTCGGCCATATCCGCCCAGAAATATCCGGATCCGTCGTTGTACCTGGTGGTACGGACGATATATTTTGCGTTCTCCATGGCCTCTTCCTCTGTGACCTCTCCGCTCTCATACTTATCGTATCCTGCCTGCAGCACCCCGATCATACATTCCACCTGACTCTTGATCAGCTGGTCCAGTTTCTCCTTCTCAGCCTGGAGATTCTTGTCATAGGCGCTCTGGAGCGACAGATACGACAAAAAAGACAGTAAAAATACAGCCGCAAAGGTAAGGATACCCATGCTCGAGATCAGTTTTCCACGCAATTTCAACTTCATTAAAAACCCCTTCCTTGGTCAAACACTATGTTCTATCATTTTCCGGCAAAAAAGGCCGTAAAATAAATCCTTCTTACATTATATACGATGATCCCCAAAAAGTCTATGACACTTTAACGTTTTAACAGAAAATAAGGGGACATTGCCCCCTCCAGTGCAAGTCCCCTCTGAAACTGTATCCTTTTTTTCATCAGATCACGACATGTTCCCATCGATCCTGCGGCACATACTCCCTCGATATCCCGTCGTCATCATAAAAAACATACTCCACAGGCCCGTCGCCGAAACGTATCCACTCATAGGAGAGATCCCTCATATCAGCCGTGGACCGTATATCATCATCCAGGACTGCCAACGGGAGCGCATGGCCTTTTCTCACAAAAAATACCACCTCATCCAAAGCCATATCCACATAGTGATGCCCTTTCTCCAACACCTCACAGACTCTGTCCCCCAGTGCCCTCATGCGCACCAGCATCATCCCCTCCGGCAGATAGACATAGCGTCCCGTGGCATTCTGTGTGTAGACCGGAGCCATCATGACACTCTCGCCCACCAGCACCTGGTCCTCCACTCTAGGCGCATGGACATCCTCCGGATAGTCAAAAGCCAGCGGCCTGAAATACATCTCATCCTGGAATACAGCTTTCATATATTCGCTGTAGATATAAGGGAGCAGCCCGTAACGGATACGGATGAACGCGCGGAAGAGATCCACATGCCCAAACTGATAGACTTCCTGCCGCCGTGTCCCCAGCGCCGCATGGTTCCGCATGAGCGGTGTGAAGAGGGCAGCCCCCAGCCACCTGAGCAGCAGATCCTCCGACGTATCGCCGCCGAATCCCCCCACATCACAGCCCGTATACAAGATCCCGCACATATTGAGCGCCGGCATCTGCTGGATGCTGAGGAGCAGATGGCTCCACCAGGACTTATTATCACCTGTCCAGATCCCCCCATACCGATGCATCCCGATATAGGACGATCTGGAGAACAAGAGCGTCCTCTTATCCGGCGCGATCTTCTCAAAAGCTTCCGCGGCCGCCCTTGTCATATGATAGCCATAGATATTGTGCACCCTGTCATGGCGCACCCGCACCCCGTCCATATCATGATAAAAACTCTTGTGATCCTCCGGGTTATTGGACAGCCCCAAGAGAAGATCCTTCATGTGGAAAAATGCGTGAAGATCCAGGTTTTTACCTCTCATAGACAAGATCTCATCCATGACCTTCTCCATATTTTTTTCGGAATAGAAGATCGCAGGCTCATTCATATCGTTCCAGAATCCGTCGATCCCCTGTTCCATCAGCCCTCTGTATTTTCCGCCGAACCATTCCCTCGCCTTCGTATTGAGTACATCCGGGAAATGGACCTTTCCCGGCCACACGGCCCCTACGAAATCTTTCCCGTCCTCATCTTTGCAGAAATACCCTTCCGCAACGCCTTCCTCATAGACCGGATAGCCTTCCTCGATCTTCACCCCGGCGTCTATGATGGGCACCAGATGTACCCCTCTGCCTTTCATCTCTTTGACCAGCCCGGGAAGATCAGGGAATCTTTCCTTGTCCACGGTAAAATCTTTGTAGTCTTCCATATAGTCGATATCCAGATAGACCGCATCCAGCGGGATGCCCTGCGCATGGTGCTTCTGGACTACCTCCCGCACATCCTCCTCGTTGAGATATCCCCAGCGGGACTGCTGGTAGCCAAACGCCCACTTAGGCGGGATATAACTGCGCCCGATCAGCCTGCGGAACTGCTTTGCGATATCCTTCAGGCTCTCGCCGCCCACAAGATAGACCACGCAGTCGGACCCTGCCGTGATCACCATCTGATCCATCTCTGTCTCACCCACATCAAAGACCACCCTGCCCGGATCGTCCACAAAGATCCCAAAAGAGGGCTGCTCTCTCCTGCCCAAGATCAGGAAATTATGCCCTCCGTACAGAGAATGCCTGTCTTCCGTATGCACCGCGTCATCCAGTGCGTCGCTGATATAAGTAAATCCCCGCTTATCGATCCCGCGCATCTGTTCCCCCAGCCCGTAGACCACATCGCTGCTCTCCATCCGGCAGGACAGTTTTACACCCTCCTGCTGCTCCTGGATCTTAAGCCCAGGAATATCCGGGAGATCCTGCGGACCCTCCGGCACTCCCATCACCACCGCCCCTGTCTCGATCGGTCTCCCAAAAATATATTTCCAGATCATATGTGTATCCCTCCATAATACAGACTCTAAAGCCCCACCCAAAAGTTTCGCTTAGTTTCGTTCTCCCTTATATTACTGCTATCTTCTCCCATTGTAAAGTCTTTTTTATAAACTCATCCCTACTTGACGGATCCGCCCGACAAGTGTATAATCTTTTTGTCAAAGCTTTCGCGCGTTGAAGTGTAAAATTCTTTGAACGCGATCCGACGACAAAAAACATCCAAGGAGAGAAAAAATGAAACTAAAAAAGATCACCGCATTGATGATGGCTGCATGCCTGGCACTTTCCATGACAGCCTGTGGCAGCTCAAAGACAGACTCCGACCCGTCTCCCAGTCCGGAGGAAAAAAAGACCGAGACTGAGACCGGGACAGCAGAAGGCGAGACTTATTCGATCGGTATCTGCCAGATGTTGGAGCATCCGGCTCTGGACGCAGCGACCGAAGGCTTCCAGGATGCATGCAAAGAGAGATTCGGCGAGGACAAGGTAGACCTGGACATACAGAATGCACAGGGTGAACAGGCGATGTGCAGTACGATCGTTAACAACTTCGTATCCGCAGACGTGGACCTGATCTTAGCAAACGCGACACTCCCCCTGCAGACAGCCGCACAGGCAACAGCCGATATCCCTATCATGGGCACATCCATCACAGATTATGCAACAGCTTTGGAGATCAGTGACTGGACCGGAGCCACCGGCGTAAATATCTCAGGTACCAGCGACCTGGCCCCGATCGAAGAACAGGCAGCCATGACACTGGAACTTTTCCCGGATGTGGAGAAGATCGGCATCCTCTACTGTTCTGCAGAGCCAAATTCCAAATACCAGGCTGAAGCATATGCAAAAGCGATGAAAGAGAACAATGTGGAATGCAAAGAATACACAGCCGCAGATTCTAACGAGATCCAATCTGTCGTGACGAGCGCGATCGAACAGTGCGAGGTACTCTATATCCCCACTGATAATACAATGGCCTCCAATACGGATATCGTCAAAAATATCTGTGTGCCCGCCAAGATCCCTGTGATCGCAGGTGAAGAAGGACTCTGCGCCGGATGCGGCGTGGCAACGCTCTCCATCAGCTACTATGATATCGGATACAGAGCAGGCGAGATGGCTTACGACGTATTGGCAGACGGCGCTGACATCTCCACCATGGAGATCGCCTACGCACCGGAAGTGACAAAGATGTACAACGAAGAGATCTGCAAAGAGCTGGGTGTCCAGATCCCCGATGACTACGAAGCCATCGAGGCCGAAGAATGATCGGACTGAGAAAGGACTGAAAAGACATGATAATGGATTACCTGGGTTCTCTGGACCCGACAGCACTGATCCGCGCCCTTCCCGGTAACGTGGCGCAGGGACTCATATGGGGGATCATGGCCGTGGGCGTATATATCACCTTCCGCATCCTGGATTTTCCAGACCTGACTGTAGACGGCTCCCTTGCCACAGGCGGCGCTGTCGCAGTCATGCTGATCCAGGGTGGGATGGATCCGGCACTCTCTCTGCTGTTCGCTTTCCTGGCAGGACTGGCCGCAGGCGCCGTCACCGGTTTTCTCCATACAGGCGCCGGTATCCCCGGCATCCTGGCCAGCATCCTGACACAGATCTCCCTGTACTCCGTCAACCTGCGGATCATGGGTAAATCTAACCAGAGTATCGGCATCGGGCAGACTGGGCTCGTGGCATCCCTGCGGTACGTGACCGCAGACGACCGGGCCGTGTTTTTTATCAAGCTGATCGCAGGATGCCTGCTCCTGGTGGCCCTCGTCTACTGGGTATTCGGCACAGAGATCGGTTCCGCCATACGGGCCACGGGATGCAATCCGAAGATGGCCCGCGCGCAGGGGATCAATACAGACTTTACGAAAGTGATCGCATTGATGTTCTCCAACGGCTTGGTGGGACTCTGCGGCGGGATCTACGCACAATACCAGGGTTCTGCGGATGTGAATGCAGGGCGCGGCGCGATCGTGATCGGACTGGCCGCAGTGATCATCAGCGAAGTGATCTTCGGCAAGCTCTGCTCCGGCAAGAGATTTTCCTTTGCCTATACACTCTCAGCAGTCTTCGTGGGGGCGATCCTGTATTATATCGCCTACACGCTGGTATTATGGCTCCAGATGCCTTCCGACTATATGAAATTATTCTCCGCGATCGTAGTGGCCTGTTTCCTGGCGATACCTTATCTGAAAGAAAAATATACAGTAAAACGAAGGATGGCGAGATAATGGGATACATGCTTGAAATACAAAATGTATATAAAACATTCAATATCGGCACGATCAACGAAAAGACCGCCCTGGACGGTGTGGACCTTAAACTCAATGAAAGGGATTTCGTCACGATCATAGGCGGGAACGGAGCCGGAAAATCCACGACATTGAACGCGATAGCCGGCGTCTGGCCCGTAGATAAGGGCAAGATCATCGTAAACGGTACAGACATCACCAGGCTCCCTGAACATAAACGGGCCGATCATCTGGGGCGCGTCTTCCAGGATCCCATGATCGGGACTGCCGCCACCATGTCCATCGAGGAAAATATGGCGATCGCGGCGAGACGGGGCCAGAGGAGAGGTTTTCGATGGGGCATCACAAAAAAAGAACGGGAGCGATACAAGGAAAGATTAAAAATGCTGGAGCTGGGCCTGGAAGACCGGCTGCAGAGTAAAGTCGGCCTGTTGTCCGGAGGACAGCGCCAGGCGATCACACTCCTCATGGCCGCTCTGAAAAAACCAAAACTCTTATTGCTGGACGAACACACAGCTGCCCTGGACCCTAAGACAGCCGCCAAAGTACTGGAGATCTCCGACCGGATCATAGAGGAGAACGGATTGACAGCACTGATGGTCACACATAACATGAAAGACGCCATCGCCCATGGGAACCGGCTGATCATGATGCATGAGGGGCGGATCATCTACGATGTATCCGGGGAAGAAAAACAAGCTCTGTGCGTGGCAGACCTGCTGGCAAAATTTGAAGAAGCCAGCGGCGGTGGATTTGCAAACGACCGGATGCTGCTCACCACATAAAAACTCCGAAAAACTCTTGGATGCATATCCAGGGGTTTTTTTCATATGCCCGTTAGAGCGTGTTTGAAGATCTCAAATATCTGCAAGATCCAAACTATCCACAAAATTTAAAGGATCTTAAAACACACCCCGAGATCGGATAAAAATAGTACAAATTCATTGATTTTATGGAAGGATTGCATTATAATCAATATATGTCAAAGAGGAGGTAAGGCCGTGAAGAGCTATTATGAGATACTAGGTGTAGAACCAGATGCCACCCAGGAACAGATAAAGAGTGCATACCGGAAACTGGCGAAAAAATACCACCCGGATTCCAAAGATGACGACCCATCCGCCAAAGCCAGATTCCAGGAGATATCAGAAGCCTACGCTGCCTTATCTGATCCGGAACTGCGTCGGAAATACGATTATATGGGGCACGAAGCCTTTCGCAGGACAAACAGCCAGGGACAGAGCAATACCGCCGGCTACGAGACAGAGGACGGACATTGCGGTGCCTGCGACCTGGGCAGAAAGAAAGAGGATGAAGGGCCGCCGCCCAAAAGTATCCGCATCGCGGTCCATCTGACCCTCTCCGAAACTTTGAAAGAAGTGGTCAAGCCTGTGGGATTTTACACAAAGGAGGCGTGTCCCCGGTGCCAGGGAGAAGATGCGGATATCGACTATGTGGAATGTCCGGTCTGCGAGGTAAAGGGACATCGTGTACAATTTGAATCCAGCTGGGGATACAAGACGCGCCGGGAAGTCTTCTGCAATACATGCAGAGGGAAAGGCAAGATCCCAAAAGAGATATGTCCCGCATGCCATGGTCTCGGATACCAGGAAAAGAAATGGGAGTTCGACGTGCGGATCCCGGCAGGCTCCTATGAACGGCAGTATTTCTTCCTGGAGGATATCGCCTGCTGTGAAAAAGAAGAGATCCAGAAAATATCCTGCGGCGACAAAAATCTGATCGTGGTGGTCCTGCTGGACGATGACCCCCGATTTGAGAGAAAAGGCTATCACCTGTATTCCAGCTGTACAGTAGACTACACCACACTGGTCCTGGGAGGGAAGGTCAAGGTCCCCACGATCGAAGGAGACGTCTGGTATACCATACGGGAAGGCATGCAGTTAGACGAACGGATCCGGATCGTCAACAAAGGACTGATCCGTCCAAAGAAGATGGGCGGCCGGGGGGACCAGTATATCTCTCTGGACATACGGATCCCCCGGGGGCTGACAAAGCGGCAGAAGCAGGCATTGCGGGCATTCCAGGAAACATTACAGGAGGAGTGACTGATAGGCGTCCATACATCCTCTCGTCACAGGCCCCCGTGAAAAACTCTTTTGTTCCAGGACATCCACCGGCATGACGCCCATCAGGGAATTTGTGACAAAGCACTCGTCCATATGCAGGACATCCTCCTTTGTCAGCGGCTGTTCCACCACGGAAAAATGCGCCAGGATAAAACGGCGCAGGACACCTGGGAGCAGTCCGCAGGAGACAGGCGGGGTGTAGATCTTCCGGCCGCAGACGAAAAAGATATTGGTGGTGGTCCCTTCACAGATCTCTCCACGGCTATTGCAGAAGATCAGTTCATCAACGCCCAGTGTCCCCGCACGGCGTTTTTCCAGGATACAGTCTCCATAGTTCATTGTCTTATGGCGCACCAGAGGAGAGGTCTCGTTGCGGTAGACACTGCTGTAGGACAAGCGGAAACCGGATCGGATCCGCTCCCGGGTATAGGGGTTGGGACGTATGGTATAAAGCAGATTCTCCCCAGAGACCATGATCTTCAATGCGTGATGCTCTGCCGGCTGGCCGGACAGCCAGGAGAGGATAGGCCCGTTCTCTACACGCTGCCGGATCCCCAGGCTTTCCATAGAGTGATAGAGCCGCTCCAGATGCCAGGGGAGAAGGAGCGGCTCCCCTTTCTCCACACTGACCGTCTCAAAAAGCCCCAGGCCGAATTGATAACCTTCGTCTAATCTGATCTTCATCTCGCTCCTTTTCCTTCTATCTCACAGTCAAGAGCATCCAGCGCTCTCAGCAGCGCCCGTGCCTTCTGCAGTGTCTCCTCGTATTCAAATCCCAGATCTGACTCATAAGTGATCCCGCCTCCCACTCCCAGATGGTAGACACCTTTTTGATAAAGGGCTGTCCGGATCACAATATTCAGATCACAGCACCCGTCCAGCGTCAGGTATCCCATAGACCCTGTGTAAAGGTTCCGTCTGCTGCGTTCCAGCTCATCGATCAGTTCCATGGCGCGCAGCTTCGGCGCGCCGGTGATCGACCCCCCGGGAAAAGCCGCTTCCAAAAGATCCATGACCGTCAGCTCCGGGCGCAGCGTCCCGACGATATTTGAGATCAGATGGAAAACAGTGGCATACGTCTCCACGGAAAATAATTCTGTGACCTCCACGCTCCCAGGGACACATACACGGTTCAGATCATTGCGCTCCAAGTCAACGATCATCAGGAGTTCGCTCTTATCTTTGCCGGACTGTTCCAGCTCCAGTCTCAAGGCGGCGTCTTCCTCAGGGGTACTGCCCCGTTTCCGGGTCCCTTTGATCGGACGGGTCTGTATATGGCCTTTTCGCATCTGTAGAAAACGTTCCGGGGAGGCGGATACGATCTGAAGATCGCCATAATTGAGATATCCGCCGAACGGAGAGGGATTGTCGGCGCGCAGCCGCCAGAACATCTCAAAGGGATGCATGGGGCTTGTGATCTGCAGCTGCTGGGTCATGTTGGCGATGTAAATATCCCCTTCGATGATATACCCGATCATGCGCTGCACAGCCGCCATATAATCCTCCTTTGTGAAATCTGCTGTGACGCAGGTACGGCCCGGAGGTGTCTCCATCGGTACATAAGGAGTCTTTTCAGCCTGCCGCACCAGCTGTTTTAACCGTCTCATACCCGAAGCCGCATCCTGCCCGTGGTCGTTTGATATGAGAGTCAGCCGCTGCGCCTGATGATCCTCAATGATAAAACAGTCGTAAAAGACAAGGATACAGTCGGGTATATCCAGTTCCCTCGGATGGCGCGACCCTACCTTTTCTTTCTCACGCCCGTGATCGTAAGAAAAATATCCGATCGCGCCGGAGACCAGCGGCAGTCCTGTATCATTACTCTCCCGGTGCCCACGCAGATAAGCCTTGACCCAGTCCTCAAAACTCTCCCCAGAGACTTCCCCGTTGATCGTAAACGTCTCCCCCTTGACCAGCCTGAGATAGGGGTCCAGGCCGATGATCGAGAACCTGCCCAGCTGATCGTGCAGGGAAGAATCCAGGAAAACAGCGTCTTTTTGGTCATAGACCTGTGCAAAGATCTGCTGGATGGGCGGATAATGGTCAAATTCCTGCATAAGCCGCATAAGACTGTTCCCACCTTTCGCATATTTTGTAAAAATTCTGGAGGAGTCCGCGGCCGTATTGGGTCAGCACTGCCTCCGGATGGAATTGCACCCCATAGACCGGCATCGTACGGTGGACCATCCCCATGATGACGCCATCCTCGCTCCACGCGTCTACCATAAGGCAGGAGGGGAGCTGCTCCTCTGAGACTACCAGCGAATGATAGCGGGTCACGTCGAAAGTTGTGGGGAGACCGGAAAACAGTCCTGTATTTTTATGACGGAGTGTGGTGATCTTCCCGTGCATGGGCCGGCGGCCTTTGCAGACTTTTGCGCCGAATACATGCCCGATCACCTGATGGCCCAGGCACACGCCCAGGATCGGAATCCTATTCTGAAATTCCTGGAGTACCCGGACAGACTCCCCTGCATCTGCGGGCCGCTTAGGGCCGGGGGAAAGGATGATGCCCTCCGGATGCAGGGCATAGATCTCAGACAGAGACACTTCATCTGCACGCCTGACCAGGACTGGGCGGCCGGCTTCTTCAAGATATGCAGACAAGTTGTAGACAAAAGAATCATAGTTGTCAACCATATAATACATAAAAAAAGACCCTCCTTACTTTTTTGTTTTCCTGCAATGACACAGTCGTTATCCCAAAAGCAAGTTTAGGTCCGTAACCTGTATGTATGATCATTGAAGTCATTGTACGTTTTTTTTCATGGAATGTCAATAAGATCTTTCTATTTCCAATGATTTAATGATTTGCATTTCTCAAAAAAATCTGATATGATCATCTATATAAATAAGAGAGGAGGACAAGACCAATGAACAATTATATGACTAACGGAGTCTGTTCAGATTCCATCCAATTTGAGATCAAAGATGGAAAAGTCTATCATGTGACATTTATCGGCGGCTGTGATGGGAATACCCAAGGCATCGCAAAACTGGTGGAAGGGATGGACGTACATGATGTGATATCAAAATTAGAAGGAACCGACTGCGATGGCCGCGGGACTTCCTGCCCCGACCAACTGGCCAGGGCATTGAAAGCCGCCCTTTGATCACCTGTCCCATTTATCACACAGTTTCTGGATCTCATTGGCAAACTTTTTCAGATCCTTATTGGCACCCCCTTCATTCTTCTGGATCACTGCCAGCAGCTTCTGCCCCATAGAGAGGAGCCTTGCATAGACCAAGCTGACTTTCTTCCCGGCAGGTGTGGATGCTGTCTTCTTCGGCGCCGGTACCCCCTGCGCCGCATAGACACAGCGGTCGGCCGCAAGATCATAGACCGTGCCGCTGAAAGGCGCCATCGCCGAAAATCCCCATTCCCTCTCCAGGAGTTTTGCAAAAGAATCTGTCACCTGGTCATCCCCGTGGACGACGAAGAACTTCTTCGGCCTGTGCGCCTGGAAAGCCCCTGCCCAACGGAGCAGCCCCTCCCGGTCCGCATGGCCGCTGACGCCGGCCAGCACCTGTATCTGCGCCTGGACATGGATCTCCTCGCCGAATAATCGCACTGTCTTAGCACCTTCCACCAGCGCCCGTCCCAGAGTCCCCACAGCCTGATAACCCACAAAGAGGATCGTGGACTCTTTCCTCCACAGATTATGCTTCAGATGATGCTTGATACGCCCCGCGTCGCACATCCCGCTGGCGGAGATGATCACCTTCGGCTCCTCTACAAAATTGATCCCGCGGGAATCTTCCGCTGTGACAGATATCTTCAGCCCGTTAAAACTGATCGGGTTCACCCCCCGGTCGATCAGCGCCCGGGCATCCTCATCATAACAATCCAGCCGATGCTCCCCGAAAATGCTGGTGGCCTCCACAGCCAGCGGACTGTCCACATAGACAGAAAAATCCTCATGCCCCCGGATGAGGCCGTCCTCCTTGATCTGACGGATAAAATACAGCATCTCCTGGGTCCGACCCACGGCAAAAGAAGGTATCACCACATTGCCGCCCCTGTCGAAGGTCCTCTGGATCACTTCGGCCAATGCGCGCACATAATCAATCCGCTCCCCGTGGCTCCGCTCTCCATATGTGGATTCCATGACCACGTAGTCGGCTTCCTCCACATAGGTGGGGTCTTTGATCAGCGGCTGCCGCAGATTTCCGATATCCCCGGAAAACACGATCTTTTCTGTCTGTCTGACTCCCTCTCTCCTTTCTGTGACCCACACTTCGACACTGGAAGACCCCAGCAGATGCCCCGCATCCACAAAACGGACCTGGACATCCTCGTCCAGATGTATGATCTCATCATATGCACAGCCCACAAAATTCTTTAGGACACCCAGAGCATCGTCCATGGTATAGGCCGGCACAAATTCATCTTTGCCCGCACGTTTCCCCTTCCGGTTCCTCCATTCCGCCTCAAACATCTGGATATGGGCGCTGTCACGGAGCATGATGTCACACAGATCGCAAGTCGCTTCCGTGGCATACACATTCCCCCTGAACCCCTTGGCGTAAATGGCCGGAAGATCCCCGGAATGATCTATATGTGCATGTGTGAGGAGTACAAAGTCGATATCCTCCAGGTTTACCGGTATCTCCACATTTTCATAGATATTCGGCCCCTGCTTCATCCCGCAGTCGATCAGAAATCTACAACTGTCCGTTTCTATCAGAAAACAGCTGCCTGTCACTTCATGCGTAGCCCCAATAAAAGTCAGTTTCATATAAATCCTCCCCGATCCTAAAAATTTGTGTATATATCTGTATTATACACAATAAAATCTTAAAATACTATAAAAATCTCAACAGATCATCAGGATCTTACGTTTTCCGGGTCCATCACTCAGGCTTTGATATAGTCGATCTCTGAGAGATTTACACCCGAAACATTTAACAGTGCTTTTAAGGATATATATCTCTTTTTCAATTCAGCATATGTCTTTTCAGCGTTTTCTTCCTTTGCAAAAGTCATATATCTTTGGATGTCCTCAAATTCATCCATAGCGTATTTTGTCACCTCTATACCCGTCGGCATAGGAACACCTCCTTTTTTTAATATCACTTTTTTAAAACCCACTAAATCCTGTTGATAGACAGGATCTTACAAATATCTAAAACGATCCGTGACCTCTCAGATCTTTCTGTGACCTATAGATCTTTCCTCGCGCCGGAGCCGTGCAAAACAGACCAGGAAAAAGATGATCCCATACACAGTGGTGATCGGCGTGGCCAGACCTACCAGCGTCAGGGACGTACCCGGGAGCTTTGACATCAAGATCGAGACCGGGATACGGATACAGAACGCGGACGTGATCCCCTGTACCATCACCGGGATACTCTTCCCGCATCCGTTAAAATACCCGATGCTGGAGAACAGGATACAGGTCAGGATGCAATCTGCTGAAAATCCCCTCAGATATGCGGCACTCTGGACGATGACCCCCGCATCCTTTGTAAACAGAGAAGACAACTGCGCCCCGCCGAAAAAACCGATACAGAACATCCCCACACCCACCGCGCATCCCGTCACCATAGCGGTGGTAAACCCCTGCATCGCCCGGCGTTTTTTCCCGGCGCCCACATTCTGGGCTACAAAGGCAGAGACACTCTGCATCACCGAAGAGGGGACCAGCATGATGAATGTCACCAGCTTTTGCGCCACCCCATAACCTGCCGATGGCATGAGACCCATATGATTGATGATCGAATTGATCACCAGAAAAGAGATCTGCACCATCGCTTCCTGCAGAGCGATCGGCACGCCTACATGAAGGAGTTTCTTAAGCTCTCTCCCATATATCCTGCACTGACCCATAGAAAACGAGATCGGCAGACTTGTCTTTCGCAGGACCCACACAGAACAGATCACAGACACCAGCTGCGCCCCTACTGTAGCGATGGCCGCGCCCGCCACATCCATGTGAAAGACACCCACAAGAAGCAGATCCCCCAGGATATTGGCCACACAGGCGATACCCACAAAGATCAGCGGAAGATCAGCATTCCCCACACCCCTTAAGACACCGCTGATCACATTATAAGCGATGATGATCAGGATACCGCCGGAACAGAGCCTGATATATAGGACCGTTTTTTCCACCGATCCTTCCGGGACCTGCAAGAGTCCCGCGATCCCTCCTGCAGACACCTCCAGCAAGATCGTGAGCAGGATCCCCAATACAGTGAACAATACGATCGTGGTGCCCACGGTATTCCCCGCCTCTTTCGGCTTCTTTTCCCCGATATGCTGTCCGATAGTGACTGTCGCTCCCATAGCAAGGCTGACGATGACAAAAGTGACCATCTGCATAAAAGAACTCCCCGTTCCCACCGCAGAGATACTGGTAGCATCCCCAAACTGCCCCACCACCAGAAGATCCACCGCCCCATAAGCCGCCTGCAAGATCAAAGCTCCCAGTACCGGCACTGCAAAACGTATCAGAGAGCCGAATACAGGCCCTTCCAAAAATGAATTTCCATTTCTTTCTCTCATTTCTCTTTCCTTCCTCCCTGATACCTTCCATTCTATTGGCAGCCCTCCATTTTGTCAATCAGCGATTGTATTAAAGACACCATCCATGTATAATGATATGATATCATGATCTTTAGGAGGATTTTGGATATGAGATACCGAGACCTGGGAAATACAGGACTTCAAGTCAGCGAGATCGGGCTGGGCTGCGAAGGTTTTTCTGAAGACCAGTGCCGCAGCGCAAAACAACTCTTAGACACCGCTGAAAAATATGGGGTGGATTATATCGACCTATACACCCCAGACCCGGAGGTACGCTCCAGCGTGGGAAGAGCGCTCCTCGGCAGACGGGACAGATTCATCCTGCAGTCCCATATTTGCTCTGTATGGAAAGACGGCCAGTACATGCGCACCCGCAAGATCGAGGAAGTCAAAAAAGGCATGGAAGATATGCTGGCCCTGCTCCAGACTGACTACATAGACGTAGGCATGATCCACTATGTGGATTCTGTGAAAGACTGGGATCAGATCGCAGACGGCCCAGTCCTGCAATACACACTGGGACTCAAAGAAAAAGGGATCATCCGCCACATAGGGCTGAGCAGCCATAATCCGCAAGTAGCGCTTAGAGCAGTCCAGAGCGGCCATATCGAAGTGCTGATGTTCAGCATCAATCCCTGTTACGACCTGCAGCCGGCCAGTGAAGATGTGGAAGCCTTATGGGATGAAAAAAATTACAAGGAACATCTGGTCAACATGGATCCAGAACGCCAGGAACTCTACGAGACCTGCCAGCGCCTGGGCGTGGGCATCACTGTCATGAAAGCTTTTGGCGGAGGAGATCTCCTGGATGCCTCTCTCTCCCCGGCAGGGAAAGCCCTGACAACAGACCAGTGCCTCCATTACGCCCTGACCCGCCCCGGTGTGTCCACCGTCCTGGTAGGCGCACACTCAACGGGACAATTGGAAGCTTCCATCGCATACGAAAATGCATCGGACGTAGAAAAGGATTACGCAGCAGCCTTTGCAGACTTTCCGAATATAAGCTGGAAAGGGCACTGCATGTATTGCAGCCACTGTGCCCCCTGCCCCCAGAAGATCGACGTGGCTTCCGTCACAAAATTTTTGAACCTGGCAAAAGCACAGAAAAATATCCCGGAGACCGTCCGGGAACATTACGGCCTGCTCCCCCATCACGCCGGAGAGTGTACTTCCTGCGGCGCCTGCGAGACGAGATGTCCTTTCGGAGTACCCATCATAGAAAATATGGCGCAGGCAGCCAGCTTATTTGGAAAATGATCTCTGGCCGGACAGATCCCCTATACCACAAAAAAAGCAGCCGGTCCTCAACTCCCGGCTGCCTTTCCATCATCCATCTTTTTTATCAGCATCCTCTTCTTCCAACAGATAGACTTCTGTCCGGTACATCCCCTTTGAAGATGCCTCTTCATGGGTCGCCACATAGATATCGATACAATTCTTCTTGATAGCCGCACCAGAGTCCTCTGCCACATATACCTGACCGTTGATCACGACCTTCGTCCCGTAAGGGATTTGCTTAGGATCCACGGCGATGGTATGGTTTGTCACCGGCGGCACGCCGCTGGATGTAGAATTCAGACCGGAATAGGGCCCGCAGCAGATACTGCACGCACAGTAATGCGTGATCCGAAAATCTCCCAATGGTTTGAGTTTTGCCGTGGAAGAAACATTGACTGCTTCCCCTTCGTTTACGATGATAGCGTTTGCCGCCTCAGATGTATCCTGGAGATTTTCTGTCGCCGCCTGCGCCCATATGCTGCTCGTACCGGCTGAAGAAGGCTGTATGACAGCTTCTCCATCGATCATCCCCTCACCATCCTCAGCGTCTTCCATCTGCTGCGCATCTGGATCCTCCGCCTTTTTCCGGCCTTTTATCTCAGATAATACGTGATTTTGTACAAAACCTGTCACTTTTTTTCCCGAATTGTTCTTAAATGTGATCCTGCTCCAATTATCACTGCACATCCCCGTGCATATGACCGTATCCCCTGTGGACAACTCTCCCACGCTCAAGCCATCCCTTGTGCCGGGAAAGTCCAGGACCTGTGCATCCTCTACGACAGACAATCTCTCACGCATTTTCTTGATGAGCTTGTCACTGGATAGATAATAAGATTCTGCATATCCATATACTTTTTTATCATCCACTGTGATCACAAGTTTGCTCCACCCATTATCACACAGACCCACCCGGTCCACCGACGCCCCGAATGAGAGCGTTTTGACCGCAGACGCGTCTGCATTGGGATATTCCCTGATCTTCAAGGAAGGACTGGAACTGTATACTTTTCCGGTGAACGCCACCATCTTCCCCTTGTTCCCTTTTCCATCCTCAAAATACTGTATCACCGCCGGTGAGCCTTTTGCTTCTATTTTATTGATCGCAGTCCTGTAATCTAAGGTAGCCGCCCTTGTACCTGTTGCCATTGCTATGATAAAAGATACCGATAATGAAACTGCTAAGATTTTTTTCATAAACACCCCGGCCTAGGCCTAGTACTCCTTTCCTGCTGTCATTCCTTTCCAGTGTCTCCTGCGTCAGCATCTTCTTCCTGGACATCCTCCACAGTTCCCTCTCCATCTTCTGCAGCCGTTTCATTTTCTGATACATCCTCTGTATCTTCTTCCTGTTTAAATGTAAATTTCAGATTCGAGGTCACTCTCAATGTTTTCAGGACTTTCTTATCTTCCTGTATATCCGCTGCCTTTTTCCACTCCTCTACAGTATCGTCATACATCTCCTGTTTGCGCTGGGATACGATGGAATCTTTCTCTTCCTCCGTTGCCTCCTCATCAAAAGCTTTCTCCAGTCTCACTACATAATATACATCCTCTTCTTCCACCAACTCGCTGGCGACTTCACCGTCCGCCAGGTCTTTGACCACATCCTGTACCGCCTGGGGAACGCTGCCGATCTCCTCCTCTTCTTCCTCTCCGTCGTCCTCTTTCTTCGGCGGAGTCGCCGTAAAATGAGTCTCTGTGGCGCTCAAGTCTTCATCCACCTCTTTCGCGATGGCGTCCATATCCGCATCTGCTGTAGCCAGGACCTCGTCCAATATCTGCTGAGCTTTTTCTTTTGGTGTGGATCCTTTCGCCTTCTCCTCTCCATTCGCGCTGGCCCCAGCCTCATCCTCTCCGTCTTCCTCTGCATCCACCCCTACATAGGTGACCGACGTCTGCTGTGCCTCGTCATCACTGACTTTGGTATCCACATCCGCCACCAGAGGATCGAACATCTTCTTCTCATATGTCTGGATCTCCAGGACTGTCTCTATGTCAGACTGGGAGACCCCCAGCCTTTCCAGAGTCTCTTCCGGATTGGCTTTTATAAAGTTTTCAGCCGCCTTTGCGATCTTTTTTTGCTCTTTTTTCGTGAGTTCTATATCGTAGTCCTTGGCTTTTTCTTTGAGCAGATACATCTCCTCCACCTGCTCCAGGACATCTCCTCTAGCAGACTCCCCGTAGGTCTCTCCCGACTTTTCATCCGATACCTGGTCCCACATACCCGCATCTGCGCCGCCAAAATACATCTCATACATCTGCTGGGTCTGTGCCTGCTGGTACCTGGTCATAAAACTGACTACGCCCAGAGGTATGTCCACCCCATTGACCGTAGCGACCACACGCGTCCCATCCATTTTTCCCGAACACCCGGACAATCCTGTCACAGCCAGCGTTCCTGCCAAACATCCCAACACGATCTTTTTTCCTATATGATCCATAACCTTCCTCCTGCTCTTTATCCACGCGCATAAAAACGCCTCGCAGGATATACCTGCGAACAGTAACAGTATATACTTTTTTTCTGTACGGGGCAAGAAGATCCTCCAAAATTTCACACATTTATGTAACAGCCCGGCCCTGTCCATGTATATATGCACATGACCAGACGATCACCCCATTGAGATCAAGATCACAATGCCGCCACACCCTGCATATCTTCCAGAAATCTTTCCACCTCTTCCAGGACTTTCTTTCCGATCTCCAGGGACATGCTGGGTCTCTCTCCCTCTTTAAAATGGAGCGCTGCCCCGTATCTCCCCTTGATCTTCAAGATACCTTCCGAAGAGATACGGCTGTTGGCGAGCAGGGTGAACTTCACTTCCCGGCCCCTTTGTTTGATCTCTGTTATATAAGCGCTGTGGCCCATGGCTTTCATATACGCGATGGACAGAAGGTTCAATACCGTCTGGGGCGGTTCCCCGAACCTGTCCATCAGCTCTTCCAGCATATCCTCATACTCCTCTTTGCTGGCGATCCCCGCTATCCTTTTATAGAGGTTCAGTTTGTGGAATTCATTGGGGATATAAGTATCCGGGATGTAGGCATCCATATTCAGGTCGATGGTCGTCTCAAAACTCTCGACTGTATGTATGCCCTTCGCCTCTTTGACCGCTTCACTGAGCATCTTACAGTACAGATCGTACCCGACGGTCATCATATGCCCGTGCTGATCCGCCCCCAGTAGATTTCCCGCCCCGCGGATCTCCAGGTCCCGCATGGCGATCTTAAATCCGCTGCCCAGGTCCGTATACTCCCGGATGGCCGACAGACGTTTTTCCGCAACTTCCTTGAGCATACGGTTTTTCCGATACATCAGGAAAGCGTAAGCTGTCCGGTTGGAACGCCCGATACGTCCCCTCAGCTGATAGAGCTGGGACAGCCCGTATCTGTCAGAATCGTGGATGATCATGGTATTCACATTAGAGATATCAAGCCCTGTCTCAATGATCGTAGTGGACACCAGGACATCGATCTCCCCGTTGATAAACCCATACATGATCTTCTCCAGCTGCCGCTCGTTCATCTGGCCATGGGCGTAGGCTACATGGGCATCCGGCACCAGATGCCCCACCCGTCCCGCCATGTCCGCGATATCATTGACACGGTTATACACATAGTATACCTGCCCGCCCCGGTTCAATTCCCTCTGGATCGCTTCCCGGACAGTCTCCTCATCAAATTCCATCACATATGTCTGGATGGGCATCCGGTCCATGGGCGGCTCCTCCAGCACGGACATATCCCGGATCCCGATCAGGCTCATGTGCAGCGTCCTGGGGATGGGCGTAGCCGTCAGGGTCAGCACATCCACATTCTTCTTCAGCTGTTTGATCTTCTCCTTGTGCTTGACGCCGAACCGCTGCTCCTCATCGATCACCAGTAGGCCCAGATCTTTGAAATCCACATCTTTAGAAAGGAGCCTGTGTGTGCCGATCACCACATCCACCTGGCCTTTCTGCAGCTCCTCGATGGTCTTCTTCTGTCTGGAAGCCGCCCGGAAACGGCAGAGCAGATCCACACGTATAGGGAAATCCTTCATCCTCTGCACAAATGTATTATAATGCTGTTGCGCCAGGATCGTGGTCGGGACGAGATAGGCCACCTGCTTGCCCTCCTGCACCGCCTTAAATGCCGCCCGCAGAGCGATCTCCGTCTTCCCATAACCCACATCCCCGCAGATGAGCCGGTCCATGACCTTATGGCTCTCCATATCCTGCTTGGTGTCCTCGATGGCCTGGAGCTGGCCGTCCGTCTCCTCATAGGGGAACATCTCCTCGAATTCCCGCTGCCAGACCGTATCCGGCCCATAGGAATATCCTTCCGTCTCCTGGCGGACCGCATAGAGTTCGACCAGTTCTTTGGCGATGTCCTGCACAGCGCCCCGGACTTTTTTCTTGGTGCGGCTCCATTCCGGATGCCCCAGCTTATTGAGCTTCACATGACCCGCATCCGCCCCGGCGTATTTCTGCAGCATATCCAGCTGGGTGGCAAGGATGAACAGATTGCTGCCCCCCTGGTATTCCAGCTTGATATAATCTTTAGAGACTCTGTCCACCTCTACCTTTTCGATCCCCCGGTAGATCCCCAGCCCGTGGTTCTCATGGACCACATAATCCCCCACAGAAAGCTCCGAGAAGTCCTGGATCCGCTGGCCGCTGTATTCTTTTTTCTTTTTCTTCTTTTTCTGTTTTTTACCAAAGATATCCGTCTCTGTGATCACCGCAAACTGGATCAAAGGATACTCAAACCCACGGAGGGCATGGCCATAGGCCGCCATGATCTCGCCGGGCGCCAGCACACGTCCTGCATCCTGGGAATAAAAGCTGCTCAGCCCCTGTTCCTGCAGATCCCTGGCCAGACGCTCGGCGCGGGTACGTGAACCAGACAGGAGCAAGATCTTATACCCCTGTTTCTTCCACTCTTTCAGATCTTTTACAAGCAGTTCAAAGCTATTATTATAGGAACTGATAGACCTTACCGTAAGGTCATATTTCCCTGTGACCTCCCAGTCCGCCTGCATGGGTTCCATCATACAGAGGGACATACAATTGCGCTTATTAAATCCCTTACAGACCTGTGAAAACCCGCATAAGAGTTCCTCTTTGAGATCTTCATAGCCTTTTTCCCCCCGGTTGCGCATACTATTGGCAAACTCTTCCTCCAGAGCCTCCCCTTTTTCCCTGAGCCTGTTGGGTTCATCCAGGACAAAAAGGGTCCGGTCCGTGGGAAAATAATCCATAAAGGTCACCATGCCCTCTTTCTGGTACTTTTCCACCGCCGGATAGACTGTGATCTCTTTCAGGTTTTCCAGAGACCTCTGGCTCTCCGCGTCAAAACTGCGGATAGAATCCACCTCATCCCCCCACAGCTCCACCCGCCAGGGATTCTCTTCTGTCAGAGGGAAGATGTCCACAATGCCTCCCCGCACGGAAAACTGCCCGGAGACCTCCACCTGCCCCACCCGTTCATAGCCCAGGCTCACCAGATCTTTCAAAAGCTGCTCCAGATCCAAAGGACTCTCGCAGGTAAAATGCAGGCAGCTCCCCGCGATCTCCTCCAGAGGTCTCAGCCGTTCCATACAGCCCTCCATACTGGTCACCACCGTGACCTTCTCCCTCTCCAGGATACCGCGGATCACCCGCATCCGCTGTTTTGTCAGCAGGTTCCCCTGTATGTCCGCATAATAGAACAAAAGGTCTTTCGCCGGGTACAAGAGAGCATCCGGCTGATAGAAACGAAGATCTTCATAAAATTCTTTTGCCTTCTGATCGTCCTCCGCCACCACCAGGCGGCAGTCATGAAGATCCGAAAGGCCGTACAGCCAATGGGCTTTCTGGGACCCCTGGCATCCGCTCACCTGCAAGATCCCACGATTATCCCTCAAACGCTGACGGATCTGCCCATACTCTGCCAACCCTTCCAATGGTCTCACAAACGCTTCCATATATTTTTACCGTCCCTCTCCTTTACAACTTCCGGTTATATCGATCCATGGCAGCATCTGCCCCATCTCTCAAGATCATCTCCACCGCGTCTGCGGCCCGCTCTATGGCTTCGTCCACCGTCTTGCGCTGCTCCGCTCCAAAACGGCTCAGGACATGATCCGCCAGATCCCAGCCCGGGGGCTTGGCGCCCACTCCGATCTTCACCCGCACAAACTCCTGGGTACCCAGATGCCGGATGATATCTTTCATACCGTTATGTCCCCCCGCGCTCCCTTTCTTGCGGATGCGTATCCGCCCCGGCTCCAGGTCGATGTCGTCATAGACCACGATCAGCGCCTCCCCGGGGTCCACTTTATGATAGTCGCACATCGCCCGGATAGGGGCTCCGCTCAGATTCATATATAAAAGGGGCTTGAGCAGGATCACACGCTCCGCGCCGATCCTGCCCTTCCCGTACATCGCATCGAATTTTACTCCGCTGTTCATGACCTGATGCCTGTCCACCAGCACATCCACTGCGTCAAACCCCATATTATGCCGTGTAGCCTCATATTTTCTGCCAGGATTCCCCAGCCCCGCTATCAAATACATCTCTTCTCCAAATCATCTCTCAATTAAAATAGACCATCTCTTCTTCCAAAGGCTGGCAGCTCTTAACACACTGGGCTTCCAGCACCGGCCCCTCCCCGTGATAGACGGACCTGTACTCAATACCCACTCTCGCCTGCACATCCACCCAGCCCCCTTCTCTCAGTCCGTCTGTCTCACCGCTCTTACAGACAAACCCGATAAACGTCGTATCATCGGCACAGCAGGTCATGGCGATGCGGCCCGGCACAAACTCCCCTGCCGGAAGATCACCAGGCTTTAACACCCTGCCCTGAAAATGTACCGCCTTACCCTGGTATTTCTCCGGATGATCCATCGCGTCCACGAACCACAGCCCATAATCCTCCGGCGCGATCTCTATGACAGGCGCCTGGATATCAAAAGGCATCTCTCCCTCGAAGATATCCTCCAGCTCGCCCTCTTCATCCTCGAAGATGATCTCAGCCCTCTGGTTCACCACCTTGATGCCCCGCCGGTAGGCTGCCAGCGGCTGATCCAGACTGCTCCTATTAAATAAGATCATATCCGCATTGCGCACCATCTCCATAAACAGGGATTTCATATTACTCAGATACATATCAAAAGTACTGCTGTCCACCGTGGTGATATGCTGCACGATCCCCCATCCCACTGGGAGAGCCATCTCCTCCAGCCTGCTCACCTGCCACATACCGTTGTATTCGATCAGCACACGCCCCGGGCTGTAGCAGATCTCAAAAGCTGCCAGCCGTTCGGCAGTAAGATCCTCCGGCTCCTCTATGATCTCCAGTACAGTGTTGGCTTTTTCCAACAGCTCCGGCTCATACTCTTCCACACCCTCTTCGCACAGGATCAAAAGAGTCTTCTCGGGCGTAGCAAAATATTCCTGCTGCAGGGTAAATCTCAAAAACGAAGTCTTCCCGCTCTCGAGAAAACCTGTGAGCAGGTACACAGGGACTTGGATATCTTCTTCCATATTCTATAAGCCTCCCTTAGACATCAAACAGCTCTGCTAGTCTTTCTTCTTTTAATCCTGATCCGATCACACACAGACGACCCGTATAATCCGGTTCTCCTCCGCGGATCTCTATCTCCCCCGGCACCATGTCGAAATACATCCATGACCCGGCGGCATCCGGCACCATCCCCTTTGCCCTGAGTACGATGCCATACACATCCTCTTTTTCCAGCCCGCCTAAGATGCGTTCCAGCTCTTCCTTCTCATACGTCCGCGCCGTCTCACATCCCCAGCTGGTAAATACCTCGTCCGCATGGTGATGATGACCGTGGCCTTCTCCTCCATGATGATGGTGATGGCCTTCTCCATGCCCATGGTGATGATCGTGGCCTTCTCCATGCTCATGATGACAGTGATGGCCCTCCTCATGTTCATGATGATGGTCATGATGGTGATGGCCATGGCCTTCGGTTTCTTCCCGCAGGACTTCTTCTTCCAGGGACACCGGATGTTCCATCGTGTCCAGCAGTTTCCTGCCGCTGAGCTTTGCCACCGGCGTAGTGATCAGGGTACTGTCGCCTTTCATCTTCTCCGCCAAGAGCTGCACCGCTTCCTGGATCTTTTCCGGCTTTGCCACATCCGTCCGGCTCAGGATCACCGTCTGGGCATGCTCCACCTGGTTGACGAAAAATTCCCCAAAATTGCGCAGATACATCTTACACCTATTGGCATCCACCACCGTAGTGCTGCTGTTGAGCACTACATCAGCCTCTTTTGCGACTTTCTGCACTGCTCCCTTTACATCAGACAATTTGCCCACGCCGGAAGGCTCGATCACGATCCGGTCCGGATGGTACATATCGATCACTTCCTTCATCGCTTCCCCAAAATCGCCCACCAGGGAACAGCAGATACACCCGGAATTCATCTCCCGGATCTCGACCCCGGCTTCTTTCAGGAAACCGCCGTCAATCCCGATCTCGCCAAATTCATTCTCGATCAGCACCACCTGCTCTCCCTGATACGCTTCTTTTAACAGCTTTTTGATCAGCGTGGTCTTCCCCGCGCCCAAAAAACCGGAAATTATATCAATCTTTGTCATCATCCACACCTCCATGATCAAAATGACAAAAAGACTGTTGCACAGATACCTCCATAACAGACAGGTATTTTGTCCAACAGCCCTGATCCTCATATACTCCAGAGTCTGATCTATGATCAGCTATTGATCATAAATTTCATCAATCGGTCAACGTCTTCTTTTTCATGGGCAACCAGTTCCAGCTCCGGGATCTCCCCATTGGAAAAGATATTTGCCAGGGATACATACTGAGAGAGCTTCGACTTCAGATTCAGCCGGTCGCCTTCGCCTGTCACCAGTTCGACCCTTCCTTTACAACTGTCTATTGCCTGGAAAAACTTGTCAATATCCTTGATATTTGATACTTTCATCTGAATATCCTCCTTTTTCCTGTTTGGTCATCTCTTCACTATCTGTACCCCATTATAACCCGGGAGCCGCGGGATTTCAACTGTTCATTCTTCATAGATCTTCATGCTGGTACATGCAAGATCATAGATATCTTCCCGTGTATTTTTCAGGGCCGGTATCTGATCTTGTACATGTTCCCCATAGGCCAGATCGATGTCCGCCGTTATGACCGCCGGCTCCTCGCCTGCCCGGGCGATCACCCTTCCCCAGGGATCCACCACCATAGAATGTCCATGGGCCTGAAACGCATGTTTTTGGCCCGTCTGCCCACAGGCTGCCACATAACAGCCATTCTCTATAGCCCTGGCGCGAAGGAGCGGCTCCCAGTGAGCACGCCCTGTCTCCATGGTAAAATCAGCCGCCAGCAAGATCACCTGCGCCCCCGCTTTTACCATCAGGCGGAACATCTCGCCGAAACGCAGATCGTAACAGATGGCAAACCCAAGATCTGCCAGCCGGGTCCTGGCCACTACGATCCCATCCCCCGGCTGTATCTCATCCGATTCCCGGTAAGCAGGCCCCCGGGCGATATCCACATCAAACATATGCAGTTTCCGATACCGGGCGATCACCTTCCCTTCCGGACTGAAGAGGATACTTGTATTCGCCGGACGGCCGCAGGGCTGTCTCTCCGTGATGCTCCCATTGAACAGATACACGCCATATCCTCTGGCAAGTTCCTGGAAAGACCGGACCGTTGCTCCATCTGGATCGCAGGCACTGCCGGCCATATCCGGCCCGATACGCTCCACCGTCTCCGGAAACATGATAAGATCAGAACCTTTTGCCGCAGCCTCCCCCGCAAGCCTGCGGGCCTCCTCCAGATTCGCACGCCTGTCTGCCCGGGAATCCATCTGTACCAGCCCGATGCGGAACTTCCCTTGCCGCTTCCCCGTTCTCTCCATCCAGTCTCCTTAATACAGAAAGACCGCCACTCCATAAGGAGGCAGGTCATACTCTATGGAAAAAGCTCTGTCGTCGCATTCTTCTTTTTTTGCCTTATAGACCACCGGCCCGTCCAGGAAGCCATCCTGTGTAAAGATCAGTTTATAGTCTTTCTTCCTGGGCACGCCTACCCGGTAGTCTTCTCTGCGCACAGGGGTAAAATTACATACCACCAGGAAATTATTCCGCCTGGTAGGGGATTTCCGCACAAAACTGAAGATACTCCGGTCCCCGTCGTTCCCATTGATCCATTCAAATCCTTCCGGGTCATGGTCTGTCCCCGAGAATGCCGGATAATGGCTGTACAGCCGGATCAGCTGGCGCACATAGTCCTGCAGATCGCGATGCCTCTGCTCGCCCAGCAGGAACCAATCCAGTTCCCGTGCCTCGCTCCACTCCTGCAGCTGCCCGAACTCCTGTCCCATGAACAAGAGCTTTTTGCCTGGATGGGCGAACATAAATGCGTAACCGGCTTTCAGGTTCTGGAATTTCTCCTCCAGTTCCCCCGGCATCTTATTGACCATGGAACATTTCAGATGGACCACCTCATCGTGGGAGAGTACAAGGATATATTTCTCACTGTAGGCGTAGACCATGGAGAAATTCATTTTGTGATGGTTATATTTCCGAAAATAAGGATCCAGCTTCATATACTCCAGAAAATCATTCATCCAGCCCATGTTCCATTTTAAGCTGAAACCCAGACCGTCCTCTTCCACATCCCCCGTCACTTTCGGCCAGGCTGTAGATTCCTCCGCGATCATCATCACACCTTTATTGCGCCCGAGTACGCAGGAATTGAGATGTTTGAAGAACTCGATGGCCTCCAGGTTCTTATTGTCCCCGTATTTATTGGCCACCCACTGGCCGTCCTGTTTGCCGTAATCCAGATACAGCATGGATGCCACCGCATCCACCCGCAGGCCGTCCACATGGTATTCCTCGATCCAGTACAGCGCGTTGGCGATCAGGAAATTCTTCACCTCATTGCGTCCGTAATTGAAGATCTTCGTCCCCCAATCCGGGTGTTCCCCCTGCCTGGGATCCGCGTGTTCAAAACATGCCGTGCCATCGAACTCTGCCAGCCCATGGGCGTCTTTTGGAAAATGCGCCGGGACCCAGTCCAGGATCACCCCGATCTTATTTTTGTGGAGATAGTTCACCAGATATTTAAGATCTGTAGGACTCCCATACCGGGAGGTGGGCGCGTAATACCCCGTCACCTGATATCCCCAGGAGCCGTCAAAAGGATGTTCCGCGATCCCCATCAGCTCCACATGCGTATAACCCATGGTCTTCACATAATCCACAAGGGCATGGGCAAAATCTTTATAGTTATAGAATCCGTCTTCATTCTCCGGAGTGATCGGATGCTTTTTCCATGAACCCGGATGGACCTCATAGACCACCATCGGTTCCTTTTCCACATCAAAGCTCTCCCGTTTCTTGAGCCAGATGCCGTCCCCCCAGTGGAACTGGCTGATATCCACGATCTTTGACGCGTTGCCCGGCCTGAGTTCCGCCGCATTTGCAAAAGGATCCGCTTTATAGAGCTGTTCCCCGTGGGCGCCTTCAATATAAAATTTGTAGAGCTGCCCCTCGCAGGCTCCCGGCACAAAAGTCTCAAACACACCGATATCACCCGTTTTTTCCATCGGATCTGCCGTGATATCCCACTGGTTAAAATCCCCGATCACATGCACACTCTGCGCATTGGGCGCCCAGACAGCAAAATAAACGCCTTCCCTTTTTCCCACGACCGCGGGATGGGCGCCCAGTTTTTTATATATATCATAGTGGGTCCCCTGCCCGAACAGGTATTGATCCAACTCTGAAAATCTCAACTTCTTTCCCATGTATCTTTACTCCTGTCCCTAAACTGAGATGTCTGCCCGCGCAGACATCTCCATGGATGAAAGTCAGCTGCTTTTGTATCTTACCATACTGCCGCAGCTACGCTCCGCACAAGAATATCCGGCTGTCACAGGCTTTCAAATGCAGTTCAAGCTGCCCATCGTCGCATACCGCCGTCTCTTGACTGACCAGATCCCGGCAGACGCCTGCACCCACTGGGACCGGGACGCGGATCACCGCGTCCTGCTCATCATTGTTCACCGCCACCAAGACACAGCTCTCGCCCAAGATCCGTGCAAAAGCATATTGACGGTTGGTCAGGAACAATTCCCGATACACACCATAGACCAGCTCCTCCCGGCTGGTATGTATCCCTGCAAGCGTCCGCACCCACTGGGTCAGCTCTTCACCCTGTACTCTCTCCCGTTCTTGCTCCATATCCACCGCAGGACGCAGAGGATCGTCGTTCGGACCCTCTTTCCTGCCCTCGATCCCCCACTCACTCCCGTAGTAGATCGAAGGGATGCCCGGCAGCGTGAACAACAGTGTAAAGACAGGATAGACGTGTCTCCTGTCCGCAAGCTTACTGATGATCCTGTCCACATCGTGGTTATCCACAAAAGAATACAGGAAAGTACCCCGGTACAGTCCGCCGCCCTGGTCGAACTCCCGGCGGATCGTATGGGCGATCTCAAAGTAATTATGGTCATTATGTCCAGAATATAAGCCTTTATGCAATTCGTAATTGGTCACGCTGTGCAGAAGATGGTCGCCGATATACCGGCTGTAATCCCCGTGGATCACTTCCCCCATCAGCCAGAAGTCCTCTTTTTTCTCCTGGGTAAAACGGCGCATCGCCTCCATGAAGCCGAAATCCAGGCAGTCCGCGCAGTCCAGGCGGATGCCGTCGATATCGAACTCTTCGATCCAATACCCGATCACATCCAGCAGATACTGCCTCACCTGGTCATTCTGCAGGTCCAGGTTTACCAATTCATAGCAGCCCCGCCATGCTTCATAGTGGAAACCGTCGTTATAGGGCGTGTTCCCTCCGAAATAGAGCCCCTTATACCAACCGCAGTAAGGGGACTGCTCCCTCTTCTCCAGGATATCTTTAAAAGCAAAAAATTCCCGGCCTGTATGGTTGAACACACCATCTACGACAACTTTGATCCCCAGATCATGGGCTTTATCCACAAACCTCCGGAGATCCCCGTTATCACCCAGTCTCCTGTCTACCAGCTTATAGTCCTTCGTATCATATCCATGGCTGGAGGATTCGAATAAGGGGCCGATATAGATGGCCGTACACCCCAGCCAGGCGATATGGGCGAGCCACAGATCGAGCTGATCGAACCGATGCACGACTTTTGTCTGTTCAGTCTGTTCATTTCGCCGGGGCGCGCCGGACATCCCGATCGGATACATATGATAAAAGACTGCTCCCTCAAACCATTTTCCCACTGTACGTTCCTCCTCAAGCGTCAAATAAGAGTTCTTCCACCAACGCCGCCGCATCCTGGATGCATCCGGGACAGGAGCGCAGCACTTTCCCGGTCTTCGCCCCTTTGAGTTCCTTGCAGACTACAGACTGGTTCTTTTCACTGAACTTTTCCAAGATCTTACTGGAGAGCTTATATGTGGTCTTCACACTGTCCGGCGCTTCCAGATTCCCTGTGCTGCCCTTCATGCTGGCCAGGACACAGGCGGCCGACACAGCCCCGCAAGGCCCTTCCATCGTCCCTGCCATGCCCGCGCCCAGGGCCTCTGTCATCTGGAACATGGTCTTTTCATCTACGCCTACCATATCACAATATGTGCAGGCCACTGCCTGTGCACAATTATAGCCTTTTTTACGTTTTTCCAATGTTTTCTCAACTCTTGTATCCATAGTGATCTACCTCTTTTTCCTTTGAAAGTCTCTGATCGTTTCCCAACTCTCATTTTAAGGCAAATGTCAGAAAACCGCAAGTCATTTTTACTCTTCTTCCACCTTTTTCACCAACAAAAGGGGGCAATAGGGAGGCACTTCCTGCTCTTCAAGCCCATTGAGCTGGCAGATATCCTCCACCGTGGTATAAAAGGCTTTGGCGATATCCCACAGGGTATCTTCCGGCTGCACCATATAGACGGTGATCCCCGGCATATTCTGGATCTTCTCCATGTCCAGCGGATGTTCCTCTATCTCCCGGATGATAAATTCCTGCTGCCTGTTCAATACCAGGGCATTCAAGTCGAGTACGATCTTCACTTCGATCTCATTGCTGTCCACCATGGTGGTGGATAACTGCTCCAGATCTGTATGCAGGTGATAGATACAGTTTTCATCGATCCCCACGGCCTCGATCACATGTGAGAACGGGATCAGCGTCTCCATAGAATAGAAAGGCATAGAATCATCACTGACGATATACAGGACTTTCACAGACACCACGCCTTCCGCCAGCACGCCGTTCTCCACGATCTGGGTCTTATCCACCTTCACCGAGCCCTGGCTGTGGCAGATCTGCAGGATCTTCCCCTGTACCTCCCGCACCTGGAGCCTCTCTCCGATCCGGCACTTGGAAAAATTCTTGACCAACAGACTGTCAAGAGGTTCCAGTCCGCCTTTCGTCACACATTCTTTGAGCGGCGTATACACATCCATAAGGAGAGAATGTTCCTCCTCACAGTAGATCTGTATATCCAGCTCCAGCACGGCGTCCACCTGGATCACCCGCTCTTCTCCGTCCGAATCCGGCTGCACATCCAGACGCTGGTGGATCATACTCACCTCCACGTTGGGGATCATCTCCATCCGGCATCCCTGGCACTCCACCTCCTGGTAAAAGGGGAGAGAATGTTCCAGCCACTGCAGGGGATCCCCCTCTTCGTCCCCCCGGTAGAGCAGGAATACGAACAATTCCCCTTTTACTAAGATCCTGTCTTCCTCCGGGCGGATATCCATCCCCCTGACTTCCACCGTACTCCAGAGTACCTGGGCGATATTGGGTTTATTGGAAGCGAGAGCCACCTCCTCTTTCATCCGTACTGTATCCTTTTTATGTATGCACAGCCCCAGGACTTTCACCGTCTTCTTTTTCATGGAGATCTCTTCCGGGCGCAGTCCCACCGGCAGCGCCAGTTCCACCAATTCATCCACAACGGCAAAAAACGACAGGATCGATTTTATGTTTAATTTCCTGGAATTGATCACATGGAGGCTCAAGTCTTCGATGTCCCACTTCAGGCACATCTTATCCCCGCTCTCGATCCCCTCCAGGTTCAGAGTCTCCTCAATGGGCAGCGCGGCTGTCAGGCTGCAGATCCTCCCCTCCTCCTGCTCCTCCACATAGAGGAGTTCCACCACCAGCTTTGCCTTGACGAAAGCCTGGTTATCATTTAAGTTCACCTCATCCACCTGCACCGTGCCCTTGTGCTGGATCATCCGCCCGATATCCGGCTTGGCATCCGGTACATTGTAATCTTCATCGAATGTGATCTGGTTGGTCGCATTGCTCTTCACGCGTAACATCTGCACATTTTCTTTAACAATCTCCACTCGTCTACTCCTTTTCATACTGGATCGATCACCCATCAAACTGCACAGGCGCTTCCCGATATCCTAGTTTTACGACAATGTACGGATAAGAAGGTTCCAGAGAAGGTTCATCCTCCTTTGAAGGCCCCACCAATGAAGTCCTGAAAAAAATAGATTCCGCATACATGGACAACTCCTCCACCTGGATGCTGTATCCCCCCGTCTTCTGGCGGCCATACCCCCTCAACAGATAGAGATACTCCCCATCCTGATATGTGATCTGGAATTCCTCCTGCTTCTTGCTCTCGATCAGGCTGCCGATGGCGGGCGGGATATCTTCCTGCTTCACCACAGTGTATTCCAAAGGCTTTTTTTCTTCAGATCCCATATTCGTCACCTTGCATCCGAATAAGAGGAAACACATGAGAAAACCCGGCAGGAACAGGGTAAGGATCGTTCTTTTCATGGCTATACCTTGTATCTTGTTCTCATTATGTATTGTATGAAAGACAGAAAAGATTTATTAAAAATATATTGCTGGATAAATCTGCATATGCTATACTGGATCCATAAAGAGTCAAAAGATCTGTCATGTCAACACAAAAAGCCCCCAGGGAGGGTGGATCCCTGGGGGCTTTTTGTGCCAGTTGTCACGCTTTTTATCTCAAATGATTGCATCATGGTATTTTTTTTCGTATAATGGGACTAAAAAACGGTAAGAAGGTGACACATATGATACGATTTTTACTGACCTGCGTGGTCGTCATAGGATTCTTGATACTCTCGATCCCGATCCTCCTGGTAGAATGGATCATCGGGAGATCTTCCCCAAAGACCAGGGACACCAGCTCTCTCAAGATAGTCCTGGCGGTCTTCCGGCTGTGCATCCGCATCACCGGCTCCACAGTCACAGTGATCGGAGAAGAAAATGTCCCGAAGGATACGGCGGTCCTGTACATAGCCAACCACCGCAGCTTCTTTGATGTGCTGCTGACCTATGTACGCGTCCCCCGGTGTACCGGCTATATCGCCAAATACGAGATGAAGCATATCCCCCTGCTCCACGCCTGGATGAGCCTGCTCCACTGTCTGTTCCTGGACCGGGAGGATCTCCGGCAGGGGATGGAGACCATCCTGGCCGCCATAGAGGATATCAGAAACGGCGTATCCATCTGCATCTTCCCCGAAGGGACACGCCCCAAAGATACATCAGAACTGGACATGCTCCCCTTTCACAAAGGGAGCTTTAAGATCGCCACGAAGACAGGCTGCCCTATCGTCCCCATCGCATTATGCGGCACGTCCCAGATCTTCGAAGACCACCTGCCCATGATCAGGCCCGCCCATGTGACTCTGGAATATGGAAGACCCATTTATCCGGATACACTGACAAAAGAAGAGAAAAAAGATCTGGAGCAGTATACCCAGGACGTCATCCTGGAGATGCTGAAAAAAAATTCTTCCGTATCTTCTATCTCCGACTCTCCCGCAGATCCCTGAAAAAACCTTTGATCATCTCGGAGCATTCCTGGCCGCGGACGCCCTCTTCTATCTCCACCTGGTGATTGAATGCCGGCACCTGGAGAAGGTTCAGGATGGATCCGGCACAGCCCGCCTTGGGATTTCTGCATCCCATGACCACCCGCCGGATCCGGGACTGGACGATGGCCCCCGCGCACATCTGGCAGGGTTCCAGGGTCACATACATGGTACATCCATCCAGCCGCCAGTCTCCCAGCCTGCGGCTGGCCTTTCGGATCGCGTTCAATTCTGCATGGGATAGTGTGTTCTTATCCGTATTCCGTCGGTTATAGCCCCTGGCTATGATCTTGCCCTCACAGACGATCACGCACCCGATGGGCACCTCTTCCAGAGCATAGGCTTTCTTTGCCTGCCTGATCGCCTCTCCCATAAATCTCTCATCCTCTGTCATCCGATCCCCTCTCTCCATCTAAACGATCGGCCATAAACGATGGACATGTCCGTTCTGCACAGACATGTCCATTTATGGCCTTATATCTTAAGATCTGCTGCTATCCAGATATTTTTTCACAGTTTTTCTCACAGCCCCCGGACCTGCGATCTCTTCCCGGAAGATATCCTCGATCTTCTCACCGATCCCGGCTCTGTACAGATCCACCGTAAAGATATTTTCATTAGATAAGATCCCGCGCAGCTGCCCTTTCAGACTGGCTGGATCCCCCACCTGGATACCCGCCATCTGCTCTTTCAGTTCCGGGACCATGGGATCCGGCGCCAGTCCATAAGGCTCCCCGTTATCATCCACTCCCAGGAGGTACCTGAGCCATCCCGCGATCGCGATGGGGATGGCGGTCAATCTCTTCGCATCTCCATACTTCTCCACATAAGATCTTATGGTCTCCCCAAAACGGATCCCGATACCCTGAGAGACATCCACGCACAACCTCTGCGTCGTATCCCCCAGATAAGCGTTGGGGAATCTCTCATCGATCAGCTCGTCCAGGAACGCTCTCGGTGACAGGATGCCTGGATCCGGCACCACTTCCATACCTTCCACATACCCTACCTGACGGGCCAATGTGAGCATATCCGGATCTTTCATCTCATCCGCAAAGAGCTCGTATCCCAGGACACAGCCATAGGGTCCCAATGCAGTATGGATCGGATTCAGGCAGACTGTGACTTTCATTTTCTCAGACTTATTGACCGTATCCCTGTCTGTCATATACACGCCCGCTCTCTCCATCGCAGGCCGTCCATTGGGAAAACTGTCTTCCACTACCAGGTACTGAGGGCCTTCCGCATTGACAAAGGGGGCGATATATGTGTCCTTGGAGGTGACCACCGGCTGCATGCCTTCCACCCCCGCTGCTCCCAGATCGGCCGCCACCTTTTCACTGGGCCGGGGGGTGATCTTATCGATCATCGTCCATGGGAAAGATACCTTGCTCTCATCACTGACATAGGAAATAAAACCTTCCTCCACAAAACCGCGCTTTTTCCATTCTCCCGCCAGTTCCAGGACTGCGCTCCTGAATTTTGCCCCGTTCTGGGAACAGTTATCCATGGATACGAGAGCCAGGGGCGCTTTGCCGTTCTGATAACGTTCCAGGAGCATAGCGGTGACCACAGCCATGGCGCTGGTCGCCTTCTCCGGTCCGTTCTCAATATCCGCTCTCACAAACTCAAAATACGTCCCGTCCGCTTTTGTCAGCGCATAGCCCTTTTCCGTGATCGTCAGGGATACCATCTGCAGGCCCGGTTCCCGGAAGATCTCTTTGAGGCGCATCCACTGGGCTGCGTCAAAGGACTGCCCTTTCACCGCCTCCGCCAGAGACCCCAGGACCTTCTGTTCCGTAGTCCCATCCCCGTGGAGTGTGACCGCAAGGACAAGATTATCATAAGGCCTGTAGATCTTGTCCACCACATCATAGTCAAAAAGCTCCACACAGGTGATGCCCCTGTCCATCAGCCCCTCTGTGAGCAGCTGGTCCCCGATCCCGCCGATAAAGATCCTGAAGATATTTCCCACACCCAGGTGGACCCAGACCGGATGCTCTCTGGTCTTTTCTGCAACTGCTGCCACATCATAAGAGGGGAGCGCGATGCCCGCCTTTTCCCAGCCCTGACGGTCTTTTAATCCTTCCAATGTCAGTTTCATTCCCATATCCTCCAATCTTATATGAAAATACTCATTACTGTCCTTAGTATACCACAACTCGGTCTTTTCTGTCTCTATTTTGTACAAAAAGTAAACAACTCTCTGTTGGCCGGATACAGCTTTTCAAACACTGAAAACCTCTCCTCATACAGCTTGCGCCCCGTTTCCTCCGGCTCCGTGACCTCCGGACTGAAACGCACGATCCGCTCGCATGCCTCCCGCTGATCTGAGAACACACCCGTCCCCACGCCTGCCAGGATCGCAGCCCCCACGCATCCCTGCTCTCTCACAAGGCTCGTGACCACACTGCAGCCAAACTGATCCGCAAGGATCTGCCGGAACACTCTGCTGTTGGCCCCGCCGCCGGAGGCCACCACCTGTTCAAAGGACAGCCCCATCCCCTGGAAGATCTTAAGGGAACTTTTCTGCGCATAGATGATCCCTTCCATGGCTGCGCGGATCATATCCGCCCTGTCATGTTTTAAACTCAACCCAAAATAGATGCCCCGGGCATCCGGATCGTTCCACGGCGTCCTCTCCCCGCTGAGATACGGCAGGAAGAACAGCCCATTGCTGCCTGGTACGGATTGCTCCGCCAGATCTGTCATCGCGTCATAACTGTCCATCTCAAGGATATTATCTCTCAGCCATTTCAGAGTGACCCCGCCGCTTAAATTCGCTCCCATGAGCAGCCACTGGCCTTCCCCCACATGACAGAACGTATTGGTCCTGAACTCTCTGTCATAGACCGGCTTCTCGGCGACCGTCACTAGCTGGCTGGCCGTACCTATATTCGAGATCACCATCCCTGGACGGACGACTCCATTCCCCAGCGCCTGCACCAGCGTATCCCCTCCGCCGTAGACGACCGGGATCCCCTCCGGCAGCCCAGTCTCCCGGGCACATTCCCCCGATACCGTCCCTGCGATCTCTGTGGGACCATGACAGGGCACAAAGAAACTCTCCTCCAGCCCGATCCGCCGTATAAGATCCCACGCCCACTGCCGGCCCGCCGTATCGAAGATGGCGGTGCTGGACGCATCCGACACATCTGTACCCATCTCCCCGCACATCCGGAAACGTATATGATCTTTTGGCAGCATCACCTTATAGATCTTCTCATAAACATCCGGCTCATGATCACGTACCCACACCAGGGAACTCACCAGAAAACCTGTACTCAGGGCATTGCGTGTGACCGCCTGATACTCCTGCCTGGGCACTGCCTGATAGATGCGCTCGATGGACTGCGCCGAACGCTGATCTGCCCATATGATCGCATTCCTGACTTCCCGGCCCGCCGTATCCAGCATGACCAGACCGTGCATCTGCCCGGAATAACCGATACCGGATATCTCCCCTTTGAGCTGGGGGCACTGCCCCATCAGAGAACGGATCGTCCAGGCCGTCGCCTCCCAGAGCTGCTCCATCTTCTGTTCCGCCCAGGACTGCGCTGGTTTGATCATATCATACTCTTTCTGGGCGATCGCCGCCACATTCCCCTCCTCATCCATGAGCAGGGACTTCACACTGGAAGTACCGATATCTATCCCTAATAGATGACCCATATTGTCTCCTCCTCTTTATAACGATCTTTCAGCACACGGTAACTATACCAGAAATAGACTGCACTGACAATGATATCTCAAAGATAAACATCGACCGTACGATAAATCTAATATAAAAAATAAAACATCTTTAGGAGGAAGAGAACATGAAAAAAGTATATGGATATGCGCGCGTATCAGCTACAGACCAAAATGAGATCCGGCAGGTACTGGCGCTGCATGAGAAAGGCATCCCCAACCGCAACATCTACATAGACAAACGATCCGGCAAAAATTTCAACAGGCCCCAATACGCAAAGCTCATACAGATCATCAAAAAAGGAGACCTCCTGTATATCCTGAGCATTGACAGATTGGGACGGGATTATGAGGAGATACAGGATCAATGGAGGATCCTCACAAAAGAGATCGGCATCGATATCTGTGTGATCGACATGCCCCTGCTGGACACGAGGAACGGAAAAGACCTGATGGGGACATTTATCGCAGACCTGGTCCTCCAGATCCTATCATTTGTTGCAGAATCAGAGCGGAGGAACATCAAAGACCGCCAAAAACAAGGGATCGCCGCCGCCAAAAAACGCGGCGTCAGATTCGGCAGACCCGAGACGATCGTCCCCAAAGATTTCTCAGAGATCGTAGATGACTGGCAGATGAAGAGGATCAGCCTGGCCGAAGCCCTCAATAAAAGTCATATGAGCAGATCCACATTTTACAGAAAACTCAGAAAAAACATGTAAGACCATCTCAAAATGTCTACTTTTTGGATCGCTCGACGATATGCCCCGTACCGTCGCCATATCTGCATCGTCCTCTGCCCTGTTTTGACATATAGTCCAGATCATCACCACTTGAGAATGAAGTATACCACAAAATCTGCCAAAAATCTACATGATTTTAAAAAATCCAACACACCCCAGACGATCCTCTCCACATTCCAAAAAGTAGACATATTGACATGATCCACACATCCATCCCGTGCGTGTTTTAAAAACCTTTTAAATTCTCTAAATAATAAATAATACGAACATTTGGTACGATCCACGGCCGCTCAGGTTTTTGGATGTGTACTTTTCTGCGGGAAAAACACCAAAAGCGCCGAGGGATCACGGATCTCACCTGGATCCCTTAAAACGCTGTTTGAAAGTCAGGCGGCTTATCATCTGTACATTTGCGATGATCATAGAGTATTTTAGGTTTTAAGACACACTCTAGACAAGGAGACAAACAAATGCAAGATATGATACAAAAAATCCTAAGATATAAAGATACTCTGCTGTCTGTGGTCCTTTTTGCCGTCATCGCTTCATTCTTCTTCGTACACACAGAATATGCTTTTGACAGCACCAGCGGACCCATGGAAGCTTCAGGAGCGCTGATGTTCCGCTCCACTGATAAGATCACGCAAGAGCTCAATGTAAGAAAAAACATGCTCTTGACAAAGATCTCTATCCAATTCGGCACATACGCCAGAGAAAACAAAGGGACTCTGCATGTCCAGCTTTACGAAGACAAAAAGATCGTTGAGGACTGGGAGGTCAGCACCTCCCAGCTGGCCGACAACGACTATCATGGATTTGAGTTAGACGAGCCGCTCAAGATAGACCCTGCATCCCCCTATCGCATATGCCTCTTTGAGGAACACCAGGGGGACAATGGGATCGCCGTCTGGACATCCTCTGAGAAAAACAAGCCCTGCTACCGCAACGGCATCCTTTTAAATAGGAGGAGCATCTGTTACCAAGTGGATCAGACAGACATCGCTCTCAAAAATAAAGTATCGATCATCGCCTTTGTGATCGCCCTTGTATCCGCCATCCTCATCTTACTGAAGATCGACGAGAAGATCATCATGTGCGGGATCTTTGTCACCCTGGGCTGCATCTACATGTGGCTGTGTACACCGGGGATGGCCCCTGATGAGAGCAATCATTTTTACAGGGCTTTTGAGATATCCTGCGGCAATCTCTTATCCCGTGTCATGCGTCAGGACGGCGTGGGCGGTGATCATCTCCCCCTCGCGTTGGAAGAGTATGAGGATCCCGATGTGGAACTGGACTGGGACAAGACAGGGGAGATCACCTTCAGCAATACAGCTCTGTATGCGCCTGTGAGCTATCTCCCCCAGGCGGTGGGGATAAAGGTGGCACGCACTTTTACAGACAATGTGTCAAAGATCTTCTATGCCGGAAAAGCAGGGAATTTTCTGGCCAGCGTCCTCTTATGCATCTGGGCCATCTTCCGCATGCCGTTTGGTAAAAAGATCCTCTTCATGGTGATGACATTCCCAATGACCCTGCAGGAGATGGTCTCCATGTCAACAGATGGTTTTACCACCTCCCTATGCCTCGCTTTCACCGCATATATCCTTTACCTGAGCTATAACAACAGCGACCGCATACGGAAACGGGATATCTGCATCGCCGCCCTGCTCAGCCTGGCCATCTCGTTATGTAAGATCGTGTATGTTGTCCTGGTACTCCTCATCGTCATCATCCCCAACAAGAAGATCGGCGAAGGAAAGAAATGGATCCTTTTCAAACTTGGGATCCCTGCTGTGGCAGTCACAGCAAATATGATCTGGCTCAAGATCTCATCCGGATATCTGATCGAGTTCCAGCCCGGCGTGTCCTCTGACAAACAGATCCAGTATGTACTTTCAAACATCGGGGATTTCTACATCATCACTGTCCGGAGCATCATAGAATACGGAAACTCCTGGATACAGTCCATGTTCGGCTCCTCTATGGGAGCGCTGGACATAACCATATCATCGATCGTCTGGATATGCTTTTTGATCCTCTTCCTGTATGAGACCTGTAACTGCAAGAGACTTAAGATAAACCCCCACAGATGGGACCAGACGGTCATGGCCTTGATCTTCCTGGGAGGCGCCGCGCTGATCTGTGCAAGTCTATATGTCCAATGGACACCGTGGAAAAGCGAACTCATCAACGGCATACAGGGACGATATTTCATACCATTGATCATCTTTCCCGCTCTCTTTGTCATGTATTCCAATGACAAGACCAAGAAATATGTAAGATATATCATCACCTATAAAGAGACAGGAAAATATTATTACATGATCCTCCTGACCCTGAACGGGATCACGATCTTAGATATGATCCGATATGATCTCAATAATTAAGGCTCAATGATCAAGATACAAAGATCATATGGATTTTTAAAATATTCTATGATAGAATCGAAAGGAGACAGACCCATGGATAAAATAGCGATCCTGATCCCCTGTTATAACGAGAGCAGGACGATCGGAAAAGTCATTGCAGATCTAAGAAGATCCCTGCCGGAAAGCTCCATCTATGTGTACGACAACAACAGCACAGACAATACCGCCCTGATCGCCGAGAGCGCGGGCGCCATTGTCCGTCATGAATATCAACAGGGAAAGGGGAATGTGATCCGCCGGATGTTCCGGGAGATCGACGCAGAATGTTATATCATCACAGATGGAGACGATACTTATCCGGCGGAAGCTTCCCGTGCGATGGCCGATGCCGTCTTACATAGAAATGCAGATATGGTCATAGGGGACAGGCTATCTTCCTCGTATTTTACAGAAAACAAACGGTTGTTCCACAATTTTGGGAACATCTTGGTCCGCAAGAGCATCAACTTTCTATTTAAGAACAATATCAAAGACATCATGACTGGTTACAGAGCATTCAGTTATGGATTTGTAAAAACATTCCCTGTATTATCCAAGGGATTTGAGATCGAGACAGAGATGAGCATCCATGCGATCGACAAGAATATGGCCATAGAAAATATCGTGATCGACTACCGTGACCGTCCGGAAGGGAGCGAGTCCAAATTAAATACATATTCCGATGGCCTGAAAGTCCTGCGCACGATCGTCAGGCTCTACCGCACCTACCGTCCCATCGGTTTTTTCGGGATGATCGCCCTATTGATGGCCCTGATCGCCGCGGTCTTCTTCATCCCCATCGTACATACATATCTCAGGACCGGGTCCGTGCCAAACTTCCCTACACTGATCGTATGCGGCTTTACCATGATCGCATCCATCCAATCACTCTTTACCGGCCTGACACTACAGACGATGGTCCAGAAAAACCGCCAGGATTTCGAGATGGACCTGCACCGTGTCTCCGAAAACAAACGAAAGAGGTGATCTTATGGATAAATTTATATCGAAACAAAAACAGGCGCCTTTCCTGGTCGTCCTGCTGCTCCTGGCCAGCACGCTCTTCATCTACCGGCGTTATCTCTTCGGGGATGAACTCTGGGTGTTCGTAGGCCTGGATATCGGTTCCGACACCGTCCAGCAGTACCTACAGCATTACCACACCATTGTGGGCCACATCCGGGAAGGCACCTTCACATTCTGGGACTTCAACAACGGGTTCGGGACGAACATGTTCAACCTGAGCCTGTGCAACCCCGCCCTTCTGGTGGTCTACGCCCTGGGTGTGGCCTTCGGGCCGGAGCATATCGCCTGGTACCTGGTCTATGTACAGGTAGCCCAGATCCTGCTGTCCGGACTTTTTTTCTACTATTATCTGTCCTGTTTTTCCTTCTCGAGGAAGACCAAATGCATCGTCGCTTACATCTATGGCCTGAACGGCTTCCTGATGGTCTGGGGACAGCATTATCAGTTCGGCATGGCGGCCGTCTGCCTGCCCCTGCTCCTCTGGGCCACAGAGCGCTGCATGCGCAGGCAGCGTTTCCACGCTCCCATGGTCCTGGCCTGCTGGCTGGCCACCATCTACAACACCTACTTGAGCTATATGATGTTCGTCTGCCTGGGCTTTTACATACTGGTACGGCTCTTCGGCATGCAGACCCAGCCCCTGGGCAAAAAGTCCCGCATGCTGGGGATCCTCTACGGCTCCATGCTCTTAGGGATGGGGATGGGCGCCTTCACCCTGTTCCCCTCCGCCTTCACGATCTTCGGGATCTCAGGCCGGCTGGAAGGACAGGCCAGCTTCCTTGCGCGGATCGGCAATTCCCTGCTCCCTTATAAAGGCATCCATTACAAGACCTTATTCTATAAGTTCTTCTCCAGCTACCTGGAGGGACTGACACAGGTGACAGAGACCAACGTCCTGTATACTGGAGCGATCAATTATTACGAGGACCCGAATGTATTCTGCTCCACTTTATTTATCATATTAGGATGCCAGTACATCTTCTGCCTGCACAAGATGCCCATCTCCAGGGAACAGAAGAGACTCCGCTACGGGCTCCTGGCTGTCCTGGCCTTCTGTCTGGCCCTGCCTTTCTGCGGCCTGGTGATGAACGGGTTCTCCACCACGATCAACCGGCATACGTTCCTCATGATGCCCTTCTTCTGCCTGATCATGGCACAGATGCTGGACACGCTCCTGTCAAGGCAGATCTTCAGTCACCTGGGGGCCGGTATATCCTTCCTGCTGATCGGCTCTGTCTTTATACGGAAATATGGCACGATCACCTTCCTGTCCCATAAGAGGGACCTGCTGATCCTGAGCCTGACCGGGCTCCTCATGCTGTGTGTCCTCCTCTGCCTGGCGAGATGCCGCAGGAAGGACCTCCAGCACATCCTGTGCGGGCTCCTGCTCTGCCTGACTGTGGTCAACATGGTGTCTGAAGGGTACACCTCCACCCTGGAGAGACTGACGCTCAGAAAGGACAACACCCAGTACTTCGGGGACGTATACAGCCAGGACGTACAAGACGCCCTGGCCTGGCTAAAGGAGCAAGATCCACAGTTCTATCGGGTAGAGAAAGATTTTGACGTGGGTTCCATCTGCATGGACTCCCTCCCCCAGAGATACCGGGGCGTGAGCACCTACAACTCCACCGTCAACCGGAACATCCTGGAGTTCACCTCCGTACTCTACCCAGACTTCTGGTTCGGGGACAAGAACCATTACCGCTTCCGGATGATCAAACATGAGCACGAGTTCGCCGACCTGTGCGGCATCCGCTACCTTCTGTCCCGGGGCGGTGAGGAGAACGATCCTTTCGACAAGAGCGGCTACCGTCTCCTTCGCAGGTTCGGCCAGATCGAAGTCTACGAGAACGAGGACGCCACATCCCTGGGCCGTTTCTACCCGGACGCCATCACCCGGACAGCCTTCGACAGCTATCTGGGAGAGAACAGCAGACAGAAGGCCCAGGACCTCATCCTGGACCATCTGGTCCTTGACGGGCCGCCAGGGGGAGACGCCATACGCAGCACTGCAAAGGCTTCTCCGACAGCTGTCACCATAGACGCCCCCGCCAGGGACGACCACCTGCAGGGGACCATAGACGCTCCCCAGGACGGCTACGTCATGTTCGCCATACCATATGAAAAAGGCTGGAGCATCTATCTGGACGGGGAGGAACAGAAGATCCACCGGGCAAACATCGCCTTCCAGGGCATCTCTGTAAAAAAAGGCACCCACAGAGTAGAACTGAGATACCAGGCTCCCGGATATCCCCAGGGAGTGGCGGTCAGCATCCTCTCCTGCTCCGTATTCTTCATACTGGTATACCGCGGCTGTAAGAAAAGATAGATACACCACCAGAAGTGCTATAAACCAAGAGGATGTGTAAGACAACATATGTTTTACACGTCCTTTTTTTTGCTTGAAAACAGGGGGATTTAATGATAAACTGACAGACGTCACACATCGACAGCATCCGACAGATGGATCTGCAGACAGGCCCATCTGCCGCTTTGCTGGCGCACAAATAACAATCCAGAAAGGTTGGTGAGTAAATGGATCACGCAATTTACCCGTCAAACACAGATCATCATCCCCCGAAAGCTCAGATCCCTTTTGTATCGCACGATCAAAAAGAATCTGAGCCTTTTTTATGGAAAGAAAAAGCTGCCGCAGGCAGCGCCCTGCGAGTGGCCGCCTACATCCGGGTCTCCACAGATAACGGCCGCCAGGAAGATTCTTATGAGATCCAAAGTGCCTATTTTACACAGCTGCTTTCCAGCAACCCTCTATGGATCTCCGCCGGGATCTACTGCGACCATGGGATCTCCGGCACCTCAAAAGACCGGCGCATCGGATTCAACCGTCTGCTCCGCCACTGTACAGAAGGCCGTATCGATCACATCGTGACCAAATCCATATCCAGATTTGCAAGAAATACAAGAGATTTTTTAAAAGTACTGGATACATTAAAAGAAAACAAAGTGACCATCGCCTTTGAAAAAGAACATCTGAACACGGCGGTCGCGCAAAACGACCTGCTGCTGACTATCTTCGGCGCAGTCGCCCAGGAAGAGAGCCGCAGCATCGCCGCCAACATCACAACAGGGCTCCGGCACAGATACATCAAAGGTGAGACAAAAAATATCGCCGTCTACGGCTATCGATACAAAAAAGGCAAAAACTCCGTCGAGACCATGGACAGCGGCTATTCTTTCCGCCAGATCGAGCCCCTGGAAAATGAAGCAGCGATCGTCCGCAGGATATTCCGCGAAGCTATAGAGGGCAACAGTTTTATAAAGATCGCCCGCGGTTTGAATTCCGACCGCATCCCCGCGCCAAGATCCGCCATCCAGACAAAACGTGATAAGATGAAAAAGACCCCTACCGGGATCTTAGATCCCGGACTCGATGAAGGCTGGACCTCCCGGCACATCAAACAGATCCTCCGCCTGGAACGATATTGCGGGGACGTACTGTTGCAAAAAACATACAAACCAGACTACAAAAGCCACAAAGTGATCGCCAACAAAGGCGAACTCCAGCAATATTACATAAAAAACCACCATCCGCCTATCATTGACCGGAAAACATTCCAACAAGCACAGCAGATCTTAGTGCAGAATGCCCTCCAATACGGCAGGCACACCGCACACAGAAGATCCTATCCCCTTTCAGGAAAACTCATCTGTTCCCACTGCGGACGCTATTACCACACAAGGGCCCGAAACCGCAGACCCCTCTGGTTTTGTGCATCCACAAAACAAAACAATGGAAAAATGGTGTGCCATGCTGAAAAGATCTATGAAGACCAGATTATCAAAATGCTGCAGAGAGCCGCCATTGACCGCTTCCTCCTCCCCTCTCTCACACGGCCAAGGCTCCCCGGCGGAAATTACACATATACGGATATCAGCCCCGCATCTATAGGATCCACAATGATCAAAAAGATCCTTGAAAAAATGAGACAGATACAGACCGCCGATACCATGGAACTTGACCGCGCTTTTCTCCAGACCCAGATCCAAAGATCCAAAAACAGGGCACGTATCTATGAAGACCAACTCAAAGACCTGGAAGAATACTGGTCAAGATCGGAAAAAAGCTATGAATGTCGAAAAAGATCCATCGCATGGATGCAGACGCTGCAAGATAGAGAACACAACCTCACAGCTCTCCTAGAGGGCCTGTCCAGTACATATCTGAACGCCTTCATCCTGTCCATCGAAGTAAACGCCCCGGCAAGATACCGCGTCCATTGGTTCGACAACACCTGGACAAACATAGAAATGGACACATCCGCCGGATCCGACTGCCCCCACAGATATCACCAGGAGGAAGATACCTTATGTCAACACCAGAAAAGAACATGCAGGTAGATGTGATCCCTGCCACCAAACGCCATCTAGAATACAACGACCAATTCCACAAACATGCAGATCTGCGGGTAGCCGCTTACTGCCGGGTCTCTACCGAAGAAGAAAGCCAGCAGAACTCTTATGCCGCCCAGAAAAGTTATTATACGACCCTGATCCTCAGCCGTCCAGGCTGGAAAATGGCCGGGATCTATGCTGACGAAGGCAAATCCGGGACTTCACGGAAAAAACGCCAAGATTTTAACCGTATGATCAACGACGCCAGATCTGGAAAGCTGGACTACATCATCACCAAATCCATTTCCCGCTTCGCTCGGAACACCATCGACGCGCTGGACTGTGTCCACGACCTCCAACGTCTCCATCCGCCTGTGGGCGTATATTTTGAGCGTGAGAATATCGACACTTTAAATGCAAACAGCGAGATGTTCCTGACCTTCTACTGCTCCATGGCCCAAGAAGAAAGCCATTCGATCTCCGAAAACATCAAATGGTCCATCCGCAAAAAAATGGCCGCCGGCAGACCTCAGATCAACCTGCGCCGAATGCTGGGATACGACCCTGGTCCAAATGGCGCCTGGGAGATCAACGAAGAGCAGGCCTCCACAGTCCGCTATATCTTCAAACGCTATCTGGAAGGGACCAGCGCAAACGCCATCGCAAAAGACCTGAACCAAAATGGGCGCCTCACCGTAAACGGCAAAAACTGGCGCGCAGATACAATATTCAATATCCTGCAGAATGAAAAATACGCAGGCGACCTGCTCATGCAAAAAACCTATACAGAAAGCTTCCTCACCCACAAGACAATAAAGAATACAGGCGAATTTCCCCAATACTTTAAGTCTGACCACCACCCCGCCATCATCGACAGAAAGACCTGGAACGAGACGCAGACACTGCTGGCCCAAAAACAGAGAGGCCGGGACCATCAGACCAAAAAGATCAAAACAGACGCCGGAGAATTAGAGATCTCCATAAGCATCGAGGAACGCCCCAAAAAACGCGGCCCTTCCCCCTCTCCCTTCCACGGGATCATCTGCAAAGGATGCGGCTCCCTCATGAAACGGATGCGCTATAACTCCACAAAGAAAGGTATCACTTCTTATGCCGTATGGAAATGTCCAAATTCCCCGGGAAAACCTGGTACTTGCCAACAAAAGCGCACCTGCCAGGCCGCCACTTTAGCTGAGATCTCTATGGAACACTCTTTTATGGAAATGCTGTACCTCATCAAACGAGACTACCAACAAAACGGCAGACATGCAGAGATCATCCGCAGTTTCCAATATGCCTACGACGCCCTCTGCCGGGAAGAACCCGCCAACGGTCTCATCGACCAAAAACTAAAACTCCTGGAAATAGAGATCAGAGAACTGGATTCCAGCTACCGCCAAACCTGCCAGAAAATAGAGACCGAGATCTACGCCTCAAAATTAAACCTTGGCCAAAACAGCAACAGAACAAACTATACCACTACTCTCCCACCAGAAAAAACCGCCTCCATGATACAGGCAGAAAATCTGAAGAAAAGGCTGGAACAGAAAATAGCAGAACAAAAAATACTTTCAGAAGAACACAGCGTAGCCAAAAATATGAAACACAACTTTGAAACATTCATGCACTCTGTCATCGATCTGCCAGAGAACGATACCCGGACACGGCCGCATCACATCCAATATATCCTGCAAAATTTTATCCTGAAGATCAGGGCATGGAAAGATGAGATCCAATATAGTACTATCTTCGGATTGATATTGATCTCAACAGGAAATAGCCGGCCGGTCAGTTCGTGGATGTGATCTGAGAATGGGAAAAGGAACAACTGAGGGAGTTGTTCCTTTTGTCATTATCGAGGGAGAGGAGGCTGTGACTTAAGTTGAAAATATTTTGGATAGGGAGGTGT
>CANTEW010000015.1 GCA_947652925.1 uncultured Lachnospiraceae bacterium | reverse complement strand
TCCGTTCACTTCTTCTCCCATGAAAAGGACGCTCAATGTCTTCGCTCCCTCTACCACATGGTTATTTGTAGCGATCAGCAGTTCTGTATCATTTTCCCCTACAATGATCCCTGAGCCGCTGGACTCCCCTTCAAATTCCTGGGTCTGCCCGCCGCCCCAGCCAAAGAGATCAAATGTAGGGATCTCCTGTACGCTGATCGACGTGATCGCCACTACCGACGGCATCGTATTTTTTGCCACGTCCGCTACGCTGGCGGTGCCCACAGGCATCACTGTAGTCTTCTCTTTATTTGTCACCACATCCGTGTCTTTTTCTGTATCATCCGCAGCAGGGACCATACTGACTGTCCCCACTTCCTGTCCAGCCCCTTTCGTTCCAAAGAAATGGTCGCCGACCACATTGACCCCCTGGAAAGCCACTCCAGCCACCAGCCCGAAGACTAAGCCCCCGGCTATCACAGCCGTCATCTTCCTGCCCAGGCCATTGCTCTTTTTCTTTTTATCAACAGGCGGTCTGGGCGGCTCCGGGCGATACGTCTGCTGATATGGCTGTCCACTGCCCTGGCCGGCCTGGTAATAGCCATATGGCCCTTGCGCTGTCTGTTCCCTGTTTTCCTGTTCTTTGTTTTCCTGTTCTTTGTTTTCCTGTCCCTCTGATCCATCGATCAAGATAAAATCGTTCCCCATATCTATATCTCCTTTCCACCACTTTGTACACCCTGTGATCCGCTGTTTCCTTAACTTATGGGTACAGTCTAACGATCAAATGTGTTTAAACTGTGATAGAACCTTTAAAAAAAAGTGTTTTTCACTCTTTCCAGTATCCAGGGGCCATCGTACATGCCCGTATCCATTTCTCCGGCAGCCGCCTGTAATGTTTTCCCAGCTGATATCCCATATACTTGGATCCGCTCTGCATGAGGAGCTTCCCCAGGAGCCAGGGTTTCCCCAGGCACAGCAGATACCGTGCCGTCTGAAAGACCAGAGCTGCCCCTTCTTTTTCAGAAGGGACATCCGCAAATATCTCCGGATGTTCTGCCTGGGACACTCCCAGGTCAAAATTCCTGCGGAACATCTCCATACACCCCTGATCATGGGAGTGGATCACCTGGGCATCTGCCGCATAAGCGATCTTATAGCCCGCCTTGATCAGCCCCGCCCCATAGATCATGTCTTCGTTGAAGATCGCTCTCGGCACAAATCCCCCCTGTTCCTCGTATATCTCCCGGTCATAGGCAGCACATACATTGGAGCAAAAATATGTCTTTATCCCCAACCTGCCCAGATCAGCTGCCGATTTTACCATACTTGTCGCAGGATAATTAAATCCCCTGGTAAATGCCTCGATACAATGGGCATTTCCCGCCGGGAGCTGACGGGCATAACTGGCGGCCACCTTGGGCTGCATGAGCGGCCGGATCAGCTCCCGGATCATGTGTCTATCACGGGGCATGGCGTCCTGCGTCATACACACCAGGACATCCCCTTTGGCATGACTGGCTCCCTGTCTCCTCGTCCCACCGTGATCGAACTCCGACCGGGTGATGTGATGCACCTGCAGACCCGGTCTGCCCGTCTCCCAGTCCGGATCCCAAAACTCCTCCTCCGTATTCATGATGATCACACGGCTGATCGGACAGCTCTGTTTATACAAGCGTTCCAAAAGCTTGCCAAACTGCCGCCCCGGCCTATAAGTCGGTATCAAAACATCTACCTGCAAGCGTATATCTTCCATCTCCCACTCCTTTTCGGATGAAAACTGTACGGCAATGCGGTCCCAGACAAATACACTACAGAACGGAAAGCCGCCAGGAAGTTCCTGGCGGCTTTCTCCTCAAAGGCACCCTGGCTACCATGTCTGGCCATCCTGCCCCTGTGTATCATCAACCGGGATCTGCGCATCATCCTGGTATTGACTGTTATCCTGGTACGTATCTCCACTGTACGCTTGCTGATCCTGCTGCTGCTCAGGATAATACGTGTCCTCATACCCGGTATCCGCATAGCCTGTACTGTCCCCCTGTGTACTGTCACTGTATACTTGCGTCTCTGCCGGGTAGTCCGTCTCCTGATAACTGGTCTCCTGATAGGTATCCGTACTGTCCGGAGTATCTGTCTCTGTATCTGTAGGTGTACTCTCCTCAGAAGAGGACGCGCCCTTGGATGGATCGATCCCACCCATCTCCGCGATCTTCTCACTCCTGTGGACGACCACATCAGAAGGCATGTAGTCATTATCGGCAAAAAGGAATTTATGCAGTTCCTTTACATTTGTCTCGAGAGTGTCCGGGATCACCACATCCCCTTTTCCGTCGATATTCTTGCCTGTATGTTCATAGGGGAAGCCACAAGTCTCATCAAAGGAATAAGACAGCATCCCCGCGCCCATGTCAAAGATCTGTGATTTTGACAGGGATGTCTTCACAAGGGGGAACACCTCATCCATGATATCCGACAATGTACCCAGACTGGATTTTTTCGCCTTCTGTACTAACTTCTGTAAGATCAGCCTCTGCCGCTCTGTCCTCTCGAAATCCAGCCCGGCTGTATAGCGGATCCTGGCGTAAGAAGTCGCCTGCACGCCGTTTAACTCATAGACGCCCGCCACTTCCGGCTCGATCCTGGTATAATCCTGCCCTGTGATCTCCGAAGTCTCCACACAATAATTGTTCATATGGACAACCTCATCCGCAGTCATCTCGATCGTCAGGCCGCCCACCAGATCGATCACTTTCACCAATGCGTTCATATCCACAGTCACATAATCCTGGATCTGCAAGTCCAGATTCGTGTTGAGCATAGACACTGCCTGTGTAGCGCCCCCGGCCATATAGGCAGAATTGGCTTTGTGATAGGAATCGTTCCCCACATTCAGCAGCGTATCCCGATATACAGACACCAGTTTCACAGCCTTGGTATCGTTATTGATACTGGCGATGATGATCGTATCACTGTTGTTCACCCCCATATCTGAGCCTTCACCCCTGGAATCCACACCGAAAAGAGCGATGTTCTGGTACCCAGTCATCTTCTCACTGGTCACTACGTTCATCTCCACATTTTCCAGATCCTCTCCCTCGATCTGGTTCAAACGGGAATTGATCTGCCCATATACGAACAACCCTCCGATCAGAAGAAGGAGGATCAATAACTCTCCTATAAACAACAGTACCCTTTTCTTGGTTCCTTTTCTTGCCATGTCTTTCCCCTTACTCTCAATAAGCGTTTTTATTTACAAATCCTTTAAATACAGTCAAAATAAGGATCTTCACGTCAAAGCCCAGGGTCCAGTTCTCAATATAATACAGATCGCATTCTATCCGCTTGCGGATGGATGTGTCTCCCCGGTATCCATTCACCTGCGCCCAGCCGGTCAGCCCCGGCCGTACCTGATGTTTGACCATATACCGCGGGATCTCTTCCCGGAACTTCTCTACAAAAAACGGCCTCTCCGGCCTTGGCCCCACCAAGCTCATATCACCCTTTAGAATATTGAAAAGCTGCGGCAATTCGTCAATGCTCGTCCGTCGCATCAGTTTTCCTATACCCGTTACCCGGGGGTCATCCTTTGTCGTCCATGCTTTTTTCTCTTCGCTCTCTTTCTGCACCTCCATAGAGCGGAACTTATACATCTGAAAGGTCTTATTATGCAGCCCCACCCGCTCCTGCTTGTAGATCAGCGGTCCGGGCGATGTGAGCTTGATCAACAGACAGGCCAGCAGCATCACCGGCGACGCCAGCACCATCCCGCAGAGCGCGCCCACGATATCTATGATACGCTTGATCAGAGCGTAGAAATTATTCGTCAGGGGGACATGCCGTATGTTGATCACCGGAAGCCCCAGGATGTCTTCTGTATATGGTTTCGTGGGTATGATATTATTATAGTCAGGGATAAATTTTGTATGCACCCCTGATTTCTCACAGAGCCCTACGATCTCTTCCAGACGGTAATACTCTCCCAGTCCCAGTGTGATGGCGATCTCATCCAGATGGTTCTGGAGCAGTATATCGAGAAGGCCTGAGATCCTCCCGATCACCGGTATCCCTTTGTAGAGCGTCCCTGTCTCCACGTCGTCGTCCAGGATCCCCTGGACCGTGTAGCCCCACTGGGGATTGGTGTTGATCCGGTCTATATATTCCTCAGCCGCCCGGCTGTACCCCACCAGCAGGATATGTTTTTGGTTAAATCCTCTGCGGCGCATGTCCCGCAGGATATAACGGATCACATTGCGCAGCAGAGTCTCCGCTACGATGTTGATCCCATAGAAGATAAAGATCACTGAACGGGAGAAATCAATGATGCGCAGCACATACAGCGCCACCATGATCAGGAACACACCCAGCGTGCTGGCCTTGGTGATATTGGCCAGTTCAAGCCTGCGCCCCTGCACCCGTTTAGGCGTATACATATTGAATGCATAGTATAAAATCAAAAATCCGGGTACAATAAATACCAGTGCAGACATATACTGCTCAAAAGAAAGTACGCGGACCGAGGTTTCTGAGAAAGGCCCCTGGAATTTGATGAACCAGGCCGTCACATAGGACATGGCTATGACCAGAGCGTCAAACACCACATGCAGCCGGTTAAAATACCTTTGGTTATCTTTGATCAATTTTCCTTCACCTCAATTGATTTTATCAAATATACTATATAGTAGTTGCCCCTAAAAGGCAATAAAATATTCTTCAATGATCATGAATTTTTTGTTAAAAAACCGTTATTTTTCCAGAATCCTTAATATATTGACCCATAATTCCAGCTGGATCCTACAATAGTTGCGAATATTCTTGGAGACAAACCTTACTTTTTTATCTTTTCTGCAGAGGCCCAGACCTTCTCTCAATCCCGCCGCATACTCTCTCCCAAACCCCTTTTTTACAAAAAAAAGGAATTTTATCAAAAAGCCTGCCGTGAGAAAAGGCAGGTTCAGGAGTATCTGCGGCAGCGGCATATTTTTATAGAGCAGATAGATATTATTCCGGGCTGAATAGCGCACTTTAAACGGATTGTATCTGGATCCGGTGGTGCCGCTTCCCACATGGTAGACCTGCGCCTTCGGTGCAAACACATTTACATACCCGTGTATCCTGGCCCGATACCCCAGATCCAGATCCTCCAGATAGGCAAAATGTGTCTCGTCAAAATATCCGATCCGCTCCATGACCTCTCTCCTGTAGATGGCCGCGCCTGCACACGCGGCAAATACCGCCTTCTCCCGGCAGTAGTCCTGCACAGGACGGCCTTTGCCCCGGGCGTAGGCCCAGCCCAACGCGGTATAATAGTTCCCCGCGTCGTCGATATATCTGCGGTCATGGTATTGGATCATCTTGGCGCTGCAGGAAAATCTGCGGGGGCTTTTTTTCACCGCCATCAGCAGCCCGCGGACAAATCCCGGACGGACCTGCGTATCGTTGTTCAACAAGATCACAAAAGGCGTCCGGCAGGCCCGTATCCCCAAATTGACCGCGCCGCAGAATCCCTGGTTCTCAGGCAGGCAGATGAGCCTGACCTCCGGATAGTCCTCCCGGATAAAGTCCTGGCTCCCGTCCTTGGATCCGTTATCCACAACGATCGTCTCAAAGTCCCGGTATCGCTGGCGGCGCAGTGCGTCCAGACAGATCGGGAGATAACTTATGCCGTTATAATTTGGTATCACAACTGTCACTTCTGCTGCCATTGTCTTCACTCTCTCCCATCCTTCTCCATAGGTCGAAGGGAATAATTCCATTTCGTCAGGGAAAGGTTTTTATTGTAATAGGGATCCCCCTGTTTCAGGATATCCAGCCAATGGCTGCGCATATATTCGATCTCCTGCTGGAACCGCCTGACCTTTCCTTTGTCGTCTTCCGCTCCTCTGCTCTTGGATTCATAGTGGTACATCTCCACATAAGGATCGTACACCACCAGATATCCCAGGCCTCTCACTTTCAGACACAGGTCGATGTCGTTGAAAGCTACAGCCAGCTTTTCTGTAAATCCTCCCGCCTGCTGGAAGGCGTCCGCCCTCATCATCATACAGGCGGCCGTCACCGCGCTCAAGTCCTGCTGGATGGCGGCTTTGTGCAGATATCCCGTGCGTTCCCCGGACATCCCCACGAACATATGCCCGGCGATCCCGCCGATCCCGATGATGCACCCTGCATGCTGGATCGTGCCGTCCGGATAATAGAGCCTGGCTCCCACGGCCCCCACTTCCGGACGCTGACAGTGCCCCAGCATCTCCTCCATCCAGTCCGGCGCGATCACTTCTATATCATTGTTTAGGAACAAGAGATATCTTCCCTTCGCCAGGGATACCCCGTAGTTATTGATCGCGGCATAATTAAAATCCCCCTCCCAGACGGCCACCCGTATCCGTTCTTCTTTTTCCAGCTCTCCGTAATAGTCGAAGATCTCGTCTGTGACGCTGTTATTCTCTATGATGAGGATCTCATAGTTTTCATAAGTGGATCTTTCCCTGATGGACCGCAGGCATTTTTCCAGGGTGTCTTTCTCATCTTTATTGGGGATGATGATGGAGATCAGCGACTCTTCACGCACAGGATACCTGACCCGGTAGAACCCCAGGTCTTTTGTATGGGATACCTCCCCCGGTGTGCCTGTCCGTTCCAGATGTTCCATGATCGCACGTTTTCCCGCCTCGAACGCGTACATCTTGCTGGCCGGATTGTCTGCCGTGGAGGACTTATGCGTCCGCCAATGGTAGAGGATCTCGGGGATATGGACGACCTTCCCGGCACATTCCGTACAGCGCAGGATAAAGTCGTAGTCCTGGGCACCGTCAAACTCCCCGCGAAAACCGCCCGCCCGCTCCACGATATCCCTGCGCACCAGAAAAAAATGGGTGATATAATTATTGGAACGCAAAAGATCCAAGTTCAGATCCGGTTTCAGATGGGGCTGGAAATGTTCAGACAGATCGGTGGTCACCTTGTCCTCATCCGTGTAGATACAGCCGATATCCGGATCTTTTTCAAGCCTGCAGGCAACTTCGTACAGGGCGTTCGTCGCCAGAAGGTCGTCATGGTCCAGAAGCCCTATATAGTCGCCCCCGGCCATGGCAAACGCTCTGTTCGTATTTTCGGAGATGCCCAGATTTTCCGCAAGGTCCTCGTATCTGATCCGTCCATCCCGGGCCGCATACTCCGCCAGGATCTCTGACTGGATCCCCTTTACATCTCCGTCGCCGCAGCCGGCATTGACGATGCACAGTTCCCAGTTGTCATAAGTCTGGGCCAGCACCGACTCTATCATCTCCCGCAGGAATCTCTCCGGAGTTTTATAGGCCGGCACCGCTATGGAGATCTTCGGCCTGGCTTTCCATCTTTTTTTCCTCTGCCGCGCAAGCTCCTGCTCTGTGGGCCGGTATCTTCCATACCAGGGACCATAGGGGACTTCTTCCGGTTCAAACCGTTCACCCAGCCGCACCAAGAATTCTTTCGGCCCGTAATGCTTGAGATAGAGGAGTCCTTTTTTTATTGTATAAGGGGAAAGCTTCCGCAAAAGCCTCCCCCATTCGATCTGACTCATAGACTGATAAACCTTTTATGCCTCATCTATAGCTTTTCCAATATCATTGCGCATGTATTTATTTGAAAACTCGATCCACCCGGTGGCATCATAAGCGTTTTTGCGTGCTTCTTTCAAGTCTCTGCCCTTTGCGGTGATACCCAGCACCCGGCCGCCGTTGGTGACGATGGTGTCTCCTGAGAACTTTGTCCCTGCGTGGAAGCAGTAATAGCCGTCTTTGTCTCTGAACCGCTCAAATCCATGCATGGGGATACCTTTTTCATAAGCCTGGGGATATCCCTGGGAGGCCAGGACCACACATACGGCTGCATTGTCCTCAAAGGTCAGGTCCACATCTGCCAGTCTCCCTTCCAGGCAGGCCTCGATGACTTCTATAAGATCGTTCTCCATCCTGGGGAGTACCACCTGCGCCTCCGGATCGCCAAAACGGGCATTGTATTCCAGGACTTTCGGTCCGTTTTCCGTGAGCATCAGCCCGAAGAACAAGATCCCGATGAACGGCCGTCCCTCTTTCGCCATGGCGTCCACTGTGGGCTTAAAGATATGTTCCTGGCAGAATGCGTCGATCTTTTGTGTATAGAACGGGCTTGGGGAGAATGTTCCCATGCCCCCGGTATTGAGTCCCTGGTCCCCGTCCTTGGCGCGCTTGTGATCCTGGGCGGAGGTCATGGTCTTCACAGTCTTGCCGTCCACATACGCCAGCACGGACACTTCCCGGCCCGTCATAAATTCTTCGATGACCATGGTATTTCCCGCGTCGCCGAACTTCTTATCCTGCATGATCGTCTTCACGCCGTCTTTCGCCTCTTCCAGGGTCTGGCAGATCAGCACGCCTTTGCCCAGAGCCAGACCGTCCGCTTTTAACACGATCGGGAACCGGGCTTTTTCCAGATAGGCCAGCGCTTTTTCCGGGTCGTCAAAATTCTCATAGGCCGCTGTGGGTATGTTATATTTTTTCATCAGATCTTTTGAGAACGCTTTGGATCCCTCTATGACAGCAGCATTTTTCCTGGGTCCGAACACTCTGAGCCCCTCTTTTTCAAATTCATCTACGATACCGCCGGCCAGGGGATCGTCCATACCGATGATGGTCAGGTCCACCGCCTTTTCTTTGGCAAAAGCGACCAGCCTCCCAAACTCCATGGCGCCTATATCCACGCACTCCGCATACTCTGCGATCCCCGCGTTGCCCGGGGCGCAGTATATCTTGTCTACTTTTGGGCTCTTTGCCACGCTCCACGCGATCACATGTTCCCGTCCGCCGCCGCCTACGATCAGTACTTTCATCTCTCTACTCCTTTATCACCACTTTACCCTGTTCCACAGAAACTTTTCCATTGGCGATCAGGTGGATCGCCCGGGGGAGGATCTGCCACTCTGCCTGTTCCATCACCCTGCGCTGGAGCGTCTCAGGCGTATCCCCTTGTAAAACATCCACCGCCTTCTGCAGGATGATCGGCCCTGTGTCCGTGCCCTCATCCACAAAATGCACCGTCGCCCCAGTCACCTTCACGCCCCGCTCCAGCACTTTCTCATGTACGGAGAGCCCATGGAAACCTGTGCCGCAAAAAGAGGGGATCAGCGCCGGATGTATATTGATGATCCGATCCGGATAAGCCTCGATCATCGCTTTCGGCATCACCACCATACATCCGGCCAGCACCACCAGATCCACCTGGTAAGACTGTACCGTCTGTACGAGAGCTCCATGATAGCATTCCCTGTCTGCATAAGACGCCGGAGAGACACAGACAGCTTCGATGCCATGGCTCCTGGCCCGCTCCAGGGCATAGGCGCCCGGGTTGTTGCTGATCACCACTCCCACGGAAGCGTTGGCGATCCTGCCCTCCTCGATGGCATCCAGGATCGCCTGCAGGTTGGTCCCCCCGCCGGAGACCAGGACTGCCATCTTTAACATAAGGTCACCCCTTTATCGCCGGATATGGCCTGACCCACCACATAAGGGGTCTCCCCGGCTTTTTTCACTGCCTCCATGGTCTTCTCCACATCACTTTCATCTACCGCCAGGATCATGCCCAATCCCATATTATAAGTATTGTACATCATCTGCGCCTCTACGCCGCCCGTCTTTGCCAGCAGTGGGAAGATCGGGGGGATGGGATAGCTTTCTTTTTTTATCTGGGCATGGATGCCTTCCGGCAGCATACGGGGGATATTTTCATAAAAACCGCCCCCTGTGATATGGCAGCATCCATGGACGCGCACACCCGCCTCCCGGATAGAGGACAAGGCCTTCACGTAGATCTTGGTGGGAGCCAGGAGAGCCTCTCCCAGTGTGCCGCCCAGCTCGTCGTGATGGGTCTCCAGAGAGCTGCGCGTCATATCGAAGATCTTGCGCACCAGGGAGAACCCATTGCTGTGTACGCCGGAGGAGGCCATCCCGATCAGCACATCCCCGGCCTTGATATCTTTTCCGGTGATCAGGTCCTTCTCATCCACGATCCCCACGGCAAACCCGGCCAGGTCGTACTCGTCCTCCGGATAAAAGCCCGGCATCTCCGCAGTCTCCCCGCCCACAAGGGCCGCTCCCGCCTGGAGGCAGCCTTCTGACACGCCGCTCACGATCTGGGCGATCTTCTCCGGAAAATTCTTGCCGCAGGCGATGTAATCCAGGAAGAAGAGCGGCTGCGCCCCGCCGCAAGCGATATCATTCACACACATAGCCACACAGTCGATCCCCACCGTATCGTGCTTGTCCAGGAGAAACGCCAGTTTCAGCTTCGTCCCCACGCCGTCTGTCCCGGAGACCAGAGTGGGCCTCTCCATATGTGAAAAACCCGCCAGGGTAAATGCGCCGGAAAACCCGCCGATATCTGTCAGTACTTCTGGGCGCATGGTCCTGCTCACATGTTCTTTCATCAGCTCCACAGAGCGGTAGCCCGCTTCTATATCTACGCCCGCTTTCTTATAGTCCATAGCATCCTCCTAATAATCCTTGTACCCTACCTGCTGCAGTCTGGCGTCTTTTGCCTCCACCTGTTCCTTTAATTGTTTTGAATAGTCTTTCAGCCGCCCCAGGAGCGCGTCGTCGGAGGTAGCCAGGATCTTCGCCGCCAAAAGCCCCGCGTTGGCGCCGCCGCCAATGGCCACTGTCGCCACCGGGATGCCTGTAGGCATCTGTACGATGGAATACAGGGAATCCCTGCCCCCCAGCGAGGTGGTATGCATGGGGATCCCGATCACAGGCATGGGAAAGATCGCCGCACACATCCCCGGCAGATGGGCCGCCATCCCAGCGCCCGCTATGATCACTTTCCACCCCTTCTCTTCCGCAGACTTTGCATAGTCAAAAAACACATCCGGTTCCCGGTGGGCGGAGATGATACGCATCTCATACTCCACGCCCAACTGGTCTAAGACCGCCGCCGCTTTGCTCATCACGGGCATATCCGAATCACTGCCCATCACTATCCCAACTTTCGCCATTCGTTCTTGCCTCCTTATCTATCTTGCTGACATTGTATTACACCTGGTTTCCCTTTGTCAATGGGGAAAGGATCATCCAAACGCCTCATTCAGCGCTTCCGTCCCCGGCAGCACAAACCGGCCGTCCTCCAGGATCGACACCGCCCCCTGGGGTGTGCATACCCGTATATGCCCCAGCTCGTCGTAGGGGATCGTGATATCCGTATGGCATCCCATATACGCCTTCTCTTTATCTTGCCTGCGCAAGATGGAGACTTCGTTATCCCTTGCGATCACCTCCCGGCCGTCCGGGTTGTATACGGCGATATCTTCCGACCAGCTGTAGCAGGTATCGCCCACTGCAAAATGTGGACCCATTTTCTCCGCTATTAATATAGGAAGCTTATCTTCTATCTGATATCTCCTTGCAGCCACATAAGCCGTTGTGTTCGTACCGATGGCAAACTCACCCATGGGCAGCGTCTCATGGTGGTAGAGGAGGTTTTCCCGGATATAGGCCCTGTTCTCCTCTTCATCTCCAAAATTAGCGCATGTATATCCTGTGATCATGCCGTCCTCAAATCTCAGTTCCAGATCCCGGTACAGCAGCTCATTTAAGTACACCCGGCTCACATGGAGGATCCCAGACGTACCTTTCAATCGAGGGGACGTGAACACTTCCCCCACAGGGATGTTCACATCCGCCACACAGTTCTCAAATGCCGTCTGGCTGCCCACATCCTCCAGGGGATAAAGCGCCACGGTCAGATCCGTCCGGTTGCCGTTCCTCCCCTGGATGTGTACGCGGTCTCCCTGATCCAGCGCCTGGATGATGGTCTGCTGTATCTGCTCATACAGCTTGGCATCCAGTGTGTTGATCTTCATCACTTCCCGGAAGATCTCCTGAAAATCCTCCCCGATCTCCGGCACCGGCCAGGCGATGATCGTAAAGCTGCGCTCCTCGCCTTTGATATAACGGTTTGTGATCTGCGCCAGCTGATTATCGCAGGACACCTGGAGTTTCTGCTGTCTGTCGGACAGGACAAAGGCTTCCGGACAGCTCTGGGGGGTAAAAGGCGTCTCCCCGAATATCTCCATCACCGCGGGGCCTGCATGTACATCCGCCAGCTCTCTGTATTTCTCATAAGCCCTCTGTGTTGCCCGTAGTTTCCGCTGTACCAGATCCTCGTCCAGGAAGAGCGCCGCATCCCCCCGGTGGTCATAGTCAAACTGTTTGTTGGGGACATGTCCATGATAACCGATGCGGTGGTGCTGCCTCTTATTGATGACATGGGCCGCCGCCCGGTAGATCACAGGAGAGAGGCCCATCTCCCGAAACTGCAGGATGGCGGCGCGCACTACCCGCTCAAAACCCAGACAGTATCGGATGTTCACAGTCTCTTTCTTGGACAGGTCTTTATTGGTATTGATAAATCCCATCCGATAGCCTTCCGTGTATGTGCGCGCCATCTGATCGATCTCCTGCTGGCTGAGGCTGCCCAGGAACACAGCCACCTGCCGTTCGCTGTCCGTCACCCATTCCCCGAAGTCATACAGATAGTCCGGCGAGGTCAGATCCGCTCCCATGATGATGCGTACTGCAAAAGAGCAGGAGGGATCCACCTGCTCCCGGATACGCCTCTCCACCATCTCGTCACAGTGATCGCTCACATACCAATACAAGATATCGCGCAGTCCCTTCGGATCGACTCCCCTGCCCCCTTCTCTCTCAAAAACACCGTAAACTTCCAGAAAAAGCTCACAGCACACCGTCATATCCCATAGACGGCCTTCCATCGCATAGACGATCATACCCCGGAGTTCACTATACAGAAAGCTCAAGTACCTCCCGCACTCTCCCAGCTTTTCCACCGCGTAGGCAGGATCTCCATAGCAATGTCCATACGCCGCGGGCAGGATATCTCCGTACAAAAGCGCGTTCCTCCTCCGTTTTTCCTCTGGGGTGGACTGCTGCCATTTTCGCCCTGTCTCCACCGCCAGCTGGAGAAAAGACGCCATCCCAGAAAAATATCCCTCCCATGCCGTACCATCTTTCGCCTCGCCTGCGATCTGTGCCACCCTCTGGGAGGCCAGCTCCCACCGCTCTTCCAATAAACTCTCCAACTCTGTCATACACCTCTTCCGATCGATCGTAGATGAAAGCCGCTTGCCGGGACTTTCCCGGGACTTTCATAATAGGTTTCCAAGTTCCACGTGTTTCTGGATCAGTCTTTCCATATAGTCCCAGATCTCAGGCGCCCACTCCCTGACTCTCCCGTTCCGCTCGTAGACCTGCTCTTTCCTGATCCCATGTTCCCGCCAGCTCTTTCCCCCTGAAGCATCATCCAACAGCAGCGGCTGACAGTTATCCAGGACGCGGGCAAATCTCGCTTCTCTGCTCTCGCAGGCCTCAAACTCCTCCCAGAGATCTTTCAGATATCTTTTCTGATCTTCCGGCAGTATGCCGAACAGCTCCTCCGCCGCCTTTGTCTCTTTCTCGCGCTGGGCTGCCTGGGCCTGGGCGTCATACGCATAGGCATCCCCCGCCCGTATCTCCACAAGGTCATGGGCCAGGACCATCTCCACTGTCCTGGCCACATCCACCGGCTCCGGCATATATTCTCTCAGCACCAGGGCACACATGGCCAGATGCCAGGAATGCTCCGCGTCATTCTCCTTACGTCCCCCGTCCGTCAGATAACTCTGCCTCCCGATCTGCTTCAATTTATCGATCTCCCGCAGAAAATCCATCTGTTTTTCTATCCGTGACTCCATATATCCTCCTTCGTATCAGGTATCAGGTCAGGAGACCCCGATCAGGTACAGACCCAGCCAGCCTACCATGAGCAGGCCGTTGGCGATAGCGCCCGCCGTACACATGGAGTGTATCCTGTTCTCTGCAGAGAAACTGAACATCCCCATGAAAAAGCCATACACCGCCAGCAGCATGGCGCAGATACTGATCCCGCCGATCAGCGCCTGGATGATCACATACTCCTGCAAAAAAAAGGAGACCGCCACCGCTGCCAAAAACAGCACGAAAGACACCACCGCCAGGACCACGGAATACACCCCGCCCTCCGCCTGTTTTTGCTGTGCAAATGCATATCTAAACCGTTTTGCCATACTAGAAACGCCTCCTGATCTCATTGCAGACCCAGAATAAGACATACCCCAGGTAAGCCCCCAATGTATTCAACATCAGGTCATCCACATCAAAGCTCCCCACCCGGAAGATCAGCTGTGCAGTCTCCACACAAAGGCTCAGGGAAAAACCGCTGACCACGATCAGCAGCCAGTTCCGGAACCTGTCATAGATGACAGGGATGATATAGCCAAAGGGAACAAATCCCGCCACATTCCCGAATATGTTCAATACCATGGCAAGCGTCCCCACCTGCTCCCGGTAGACCCAGAACCTGTGTATCTCCACGAAGGGGATCAGATTATACCTGTATTCCCTCGTCAGCTCCGCCGCCCTCCCATAGGATTCCGCAAAAAACAAAAAATACACCAACATCGCCATATACAGTACAAATAGGCACATCCCCGCATAACGGATCAGCTTTTTTGTTCTTTTCCTCACGACTCCATCCTCAACAATAAACTCCTGGACCCCTGTACTTATATAGTGATCTCATATTTTCTCTTTAACAAACGGGCGCCGCTGACGATCATCAGCACCCCGCTGGTCAGACCGATGATCGACACCGCGATCCCCAGCGTGAGGTTCAAGATCCCCGTCTGTGATATAGTCTTATATATCTTCTCATTCATAGTCTTTTCCTCCTTAAGATCCGATCAGACCCCATATTCTCTATAATATGCATCGATCGCCGCTTTCATGGCATCATCTATGATCACACGCCCCCGATACGGCCGTCCATACAGATGTTCCACCACTTCTTCCATTGTCACGATCGCCGTCGTCTTAAATCCGTACCGCTCCTCGATCTCTTTGAGGGCGCTCTGACTGCCCTGGCCTCTCTCCATCCTGTCCACAGACACCACCAGGCCCACAGGCTGTACAGCCCCCTGCGCTCCCAGGATGGGCATGGTCTCCGCGATGGATGTCCCCGCCGTGGTCACATCCTCGATGATCACCACCCGGTCGCCGTCAGACAGGGGGCTCCCCAGCAGGATCCCTTTGTCGCCATGGTCTTTGACCTCTTTTCTGTTGGAACAATAGCGGATCTCCTTATCATAGAGTTCACTGATGGCCATAGAAGCCGCCACGGACAGGGGGATCCCCTTATAAGCAGGCCCGAACAATACATCAAACTCCAGCCCGAACGCCTCCTTGACAGCCCGGGCATAATACTGTCCCAGCCTGCGCAGCTGCGCCCCCGTCCGGTAAAACCCTGTATTCACAAAAAACGGGGTCTTCCGCCCGCTCTTCGTCACAAAATCCCCAAATCTCAAGACATCACAGTCGATCATAAATTCGATAAATCCTTGTTTATAACTCTCCATACGCTTTCCTACAGCTCCTTACTCCTTTACTCAAAAGATCTTCCCCATTTTACCATAGATATGGCTTTTTTTCAAATATTTTACACAGATAAGAAAAAAACTTGAAAACCGGATATTTTTGCTGTATGCTATTAACTACTCGATCCAACAGGCGAATATTTTTTAGATGATGAGGGACTTAAAGTATGAGGAATTTTGAAAAATCCTCCAAGCTGGATCACGTACTCTACGATGTGCGCGGCCCTGTCGTGGAGGAAGCTGACCGTATGGAAGAGAACGGCATGGAGATCATGAAACTGAACATCGGGAATCCCGCTCCATTTGGTTTCTCCGCCCCTGAGGAAGTGATCTTGGACATGATGAGTTCCGTCCGCTCCAGCCAGGGATACTCCGATTCCAGAGGGATCTTCTCCGCCCGGAAAGCGATCATGCAGTACTGCCAGCTCAAGGAGATCCCCAATGTGGCCATGAACGATATCTACACAGGCAACGGGGTCAGCGAACTGATCAACCTGTGTATGCAGGCGCTCTTAAACGACGGGGACGAGATCTTGATACCCACCCCGGATTATCCTCTGTGGACAGGCACCGCTACACTGGCCGGAGGGAAGGCCGTCCATTATATCTGCGACGAACAGTCCGCCTGGTATCCGGATATCGAGGACATGCGGGCGAAGATCACCGACCGGACGAAAGCCATCGTGATCATCAATCCCAATAATCCCACAGGTGCCCTATATCCTCGGGAGATCCTGGAACAGATCGCAGATCTTGCCAGAGAATACGACCTGATCTTATTTTCAGACGAGATCTATGACCGGCTGGTCTTTGACGGACAGGAACACATATCCATCGCTTCCCTGGCTCCGGACCGGTTCTGCATCACTTTCAATGGGCTGTCAAAATCCCACATGGTGGCCGGGTTCCGCGCAGGATGGATGGTCCTGAGCGGTCCCAAAGAACATGTGAAAGGATATATGGAAGGCATCCGGATGCTCTCCAATATGCGTCTCTGTTCCAATGTACCCGCCCAGTCCATCATCCAGACCTGTCTGGGGGGATACCAGAGCGTGCGGGAATATGTGAGACCCGGCGGGCGGATCTATGAACAGCGTGAACTGATCTACCGGGCCTTAAAGGATATCCCGGGCATCACAGTGGTAAAACCCCAGGCCGCCTTCTATATCTTCCCCAAGATAGATGTGGAGAGATTCAATATCACCAACGATGAACAGTTCGCCCTGGATCTCCTGCGTAAAAAACGCGTACTCGTGGTGAGCGGCAGCGGCTTTAACTGGAAAAGTCCGGATCATTTCCGCATCGTCTACCTGCCCTGCCTGGAAGATCTGGAAAAGGCTGTGCGCAAACTGCGGGATTTCCTGTCCACATACCGCCAGAAATGAACCAGATCAAAGGACGGATCCTCACAGATATCCAGACATACTACAGGGGCGTCCTGCTGGCCGCAGCATATCTGGGCGTGATGAGCCTGCTGGGTATCCCCATCTGCCCCCTGGTCCTCTTCACGGGCCTGCCCTGCCCCGGCTGCGGCATGACCCGGGCGGCGCTGCTCTTCCTTAAAGGACACTGGCTGCAGGCTTTTGAGATGCATCCTTTTTTCTACGTGTTCCTGGCACTGGCCATATCGGTCTTTATCTCACGCTATATATTAGACCGCGCCATCCCAAAGATGCGATGGATCGTCTCGATCGCTCTGGCCTTGAGCATCCTTTTTTATGTATACCGGATGATACGGTACTTCCCGGACCGGCAGCCCGTCGTTTATTTTCCCCACAATATAGCAGCCGCCCTGCGCACAATAGTTGCACATTCAGCGTGGATATGATAAACTTGTACTGTTTTACCAGGGCGTATCCGGATGATGATCCTCACCGCCTGCACATCCCGGATCATCATCTTGCATACTCCCCTGGATCTTTTTTGAGGAGGATAAACAAAATGAACGAGAATGGATCTCAAGAACAACAACCACAACAACCACAGAACTACGGTCCGGAAATGGAACCAGTCATGGGCATCGGCCAGTGGCTGATCACCTTGTTGGTCATGTCGATCCCATGTGTCAATATCGTCATGCTCTTTGTGTGGGGCTTCGGGAGTGAGAACCAGACGCGTGCCAATTATTGCAGGGCCTACCTGATCTGGTGGATCGTATGTGTCGTTCTGATGGTGCTCATGTATGTCGTGTTCGGTGCTGCACTGAGTGCCGCCATGTCATCCGTGTCACCCGGCATCTAGAGAGTGGACAACACGGAAAGGAGTGTTTGAATGTCAGGATTCAATATGAAGGTAACACCAGAGATCACGCGATTAACAGATATCTGCTATGAAAACAGTCAGATCCCCGTGGAGCTGTATGGAAGATATGACGTAAAACGGGGCTTGAGGGATCTGAACGGCCAGGGCGTTCTGGCAGGGCTCACAAAGATCTCAAATGTGCAGGCATACCGTATGGAAGATGGGAAGAAGATCCCCTGTGAAGGTGAACTCTCTTACCGCGGGATCAATGTGGAGGATCTGACCCAGGGCTTTATCCAGGACGGACGGCTGGGTTTTGAAGAAGTCACCTACCTGCTGTTATTCGGACGGCTGCCAGATCCAGATGAGCTGGAGAGCTTCAAGCATCTTTTGGCTGCCCAGCGTTCCCTGCCCCGCAACTTTGTCCGCGACGTGATCATGAAGGCCCCCAGCAGAGATATGATGAATACCCTGTCCCGGAGTGTTTTGACTCTATATTCTTACGACAATAATCCGGAAGATATCTCTCTTCCGAATGTCTTGCGCCAATGCCTGAATCTGATCAGCGTCTTTCCCATGCTGTCTGTATATGGTTATCAGGCATATAACCATTATATGCGTGGAAAGAGCCTGTACATCCATCAACCTTCCCGTGAATTGTCTACGGCAGAAAATATATTGCGTTTGCTGCGCCCCGATAAAAAATACACGGCATTGGAAGCGACCATCCTGGATCTGGCTTTGATCTTGCATATGGAACACGGCGGAGGTAATAACTCGACCTTTACCATCCACGTGGTGTCTTCTTCGGGCACAGACACTTATTCAGCGATCGCCGCCGCCCTTGGTTCCCTAAAAGGCCCAAAACACGGCGGTGCGAATATCAAAGTGGTCAAGATGTTCCAGGATATGGAAAAGCATGTGACTGACTTCAGAGATGAAGAACAGGTATCCGATTATCTGAAAAAACTGCTGCACAAAGAAGCCTTCGACAAACGCGGACTGATCTACGGTATCGGCCACGCGATCTACTCTATCTCTGACCCCCGTGCCCAGATCTTCAAAGGATTTGTGGAGAAGCTGGCCCAGGAAAAAGGGCGGCACGAGGAATATGAGCTGTACAGCATGGTAGAGCGCCTGGCCCCCAAGATCATCGGAGAAGAGCGGCATATCTATAAAGGCGTCAGCGCCAACGTGGATTTCTACAGCGGCTTCGTATACAGTATGCTGGATCTTCCCATCGAACTGTATACACCTATGTTCGCCATCGCCCGTATCGTAGGGTGGAGCGCCCACCGCATGGAAGAGCTGATCAATACAGATAAGATCATCCGCCCCGCATACAAGAATGTACAGGACGCACTCAGATACCAGGTCCTGTCCGAACGATAAGAGCGACAAAGACATGAAAGCAGATACACCGCAGGCATCCCCGGATGGACATGGAGCAGATATCCATCCGGCCGCTGCCCATACGCGGATAAGAACAGGGAGTGGATCAAAATGGCAGATATAGATACACATGGCACCGGATTGGTGCTGGAAGGCGGAGCGACCCGGGGGGTATTTACCTCCGGCGTCCTTGACTACCTGATGGAACAGGGACTGTACCTGCCCTATGTGGTAGGCGTGTCCGCAGGCGCCTGCAATGCGGCGGATTATGTATCCCGGCAGATTGGGCGCACCCGGGACTGTATGATACCGAAAGAAAAAGGACACAGCTATATGAGCCTGCGGCATACACTGAAGACCCGCCGCTTATTTGATATGGATCTGGTCTTTGACAGATACCCCAATGAACTCTTTCCATTCGACTATGAAACGTACTTCCACTCTTCCCTGCGCTGCGAGATGGTGGTGACAGACTGCCTGACAGGGAGAGCCGAGTACCTAGACGAGCGCACCAGTAAGAAAAGGCTGATGGATATCTGCAGGGCATCCAGCAGCGTGCCTCTGGCAAGCCCCATGGTGGAAATAGACGGGACACCTTACCTGGATGGCGGGATCGCCGACTCCATCCCCATCATCCGCTCCCTGAAGCTGGGATACCGCAAAAACCTGATCATCCTCACAAGGAACTACGGCTACCGCAAGACACCCATCCGCAAGAGCAGGCCGCTCTACCTGACCATGTACAAAAAATATCCAAACCTGCTCAGAGCGATCTTCCGCAGAGCCCATATCTATAACAAGACTCTGTCCTATATAGAAAAATGGGAGGCCCAGGGCAAGGTGTTCGTCATCCGCCCTATACAAAAGACTGTCTCCCGGACAGAACAGGACCGGCAGGCTATGACAGACTTTTACCAACATGGATATGACTTGATGGAGGAAAATTATGGAAAACTGTTGGGATATCTGGAAAAATGAGTGAAAATAAGATAAAATCCCTTGCAGGGGCAGGAATGCTCGGGACAGCCGCCATCTGGGGGATCGCCTTCGTTGTGGTCAAAAACTCTCTGGACACTGTCCCGCCCACATACATGCTGGCTTTCCGCTTTACGATCGCCGCAGTCCTGCTGGCTCTGATATGCGCCAAAAGACTGCAGGGACTAAAAAAACATACCGTTAAAGAAGGAGCCGTTTTAGGATGCTGGCTGTTTTTCAGCTACCTGCTCCAGACCATCGGCTGCCAGTACACAACGGCAGGAAAAAATGCATTCCTCACATCTGCCTATGTTGTACTCGTCCCCTTCCTCTATTGGCTGCTGTCCAAGAAAAGACCCGACTCTTTCTGTATCGCGGCAGCGTTTTTTGCCATCGCGGGGATCGGACTGTTATCCCTGCAGGGAGATATGTCTGTGAACAGGGGGGATATCCTGACTCTGATCTGTGCAGTAGGATTTGCCTTACACATGATCTACATCGACCGCTATACCGAACAGGACGACCCAGTCGTCCTGACCGTACTCCAGCTGGCCTTTGCCGCACTGTTTTCCTGGCTTTTGTCGCCGCTCGTGGACGGGGGTCTCCCAACGGATATCTTTCGTCCGGACGTGATCGGTTCCATGCTCTATCTGGGGATCTTCAGCACAATGCTGGCTTTTCTGCTGCAAAATGTGTGCCAGAAATACACATCCCCTAACACGGCATCTCTGCTTCTGTCCACAGAATCTGTCTTCGGCGTATTGTTCTCAGCCCTTTTACTGGGTGAACGGATGACACCGCGGATGATGATCGGATGCGGGCTTTTATTCTTTGCCGTGCTGCTGTCTGAGACAAAGCTCTCCTTTCTCTCAAAGGTATTTGCATGCTTTTTTCCAGACAGTTACATGGATTCTGCTTACGACATCGACTATGAGCGTTTTTACCAGGAAGGATACCGGGGGCTCCTTTTTGATATCGACAATACATTGGTCCCCCACGGGAAACCAGCCGACGCCAGGTCGGTCCAGCTCTTTGAGCGGCTCCGCAAGATCGGATTTGAGAGCTGTCTGCTCTCCAACAACCATCTGGAGCGGGTGCAGTCTTTCCATGGATCCATCGGCGGCCATTTTATCGAGGATGCCCACAAGCCCTCCACCGCTAATTACATCAGAGCCATGGAACTCATGGACACGGACCGGGACACCACCCTGTTTATCGGGGATCAGATCTTTACAGATATCTACGGCGCTAAGAGAGCCGGTATCCGCAGCATCCTGGTAAAGCCCATCCATCCAAAAGAAGAGATACAGATCATTTTAAAAAGATACCTGGAGAAGATCGTGTTGCATTTTTACAAGGAACAAGAGGGGGAAAACATAAGATGAGACACATTGTGCTGATCGGGTTCATGGGATCCGGGAAGACCAAGACAGGCAAACGTCTGGCCGAAGAAGCGGGATATGCATTCATCGATGTAGATAAGAAGATCACCAGCGAGATGAAGATGAGTGTCACCGATATCTTCAACCGATTTGGAGAAGTCTTTTTCCGTGCATTAGAGACCAAGACGATCAAAGAACTGCGTCAGATGGAAAAGAGGGCAGTCATCTCTGTCGGGGGTGGTCTGCCCATGCAGGAACAGAACCATAAATACCTAAAAGAATTAGGGACCATCGTCTATCTGAAAGGATCTGCAGAAACTCTGCAAAAACGGCTGGAAGGGGATCACAGCCGTCCTCTGCTCGCAGGCAGCAACATGGAAGAAAAGATCCGCAAGATGCTGCAGACACGGGAACCCGTCTATGAAAAGCTGGCTGATGTCACTGTGGTCACCGCCCAACAGCCCATGAAAAAGCTGATCCGGGAGATCCACATTAAATGCGAGATGTTTGAGAGCCAATATTTAATGAAGAGCAACAGTCATATATAATAAATATCTATAATAAGGAGGAGATACAAATGATTTCAGCAGGAGATTTTAAAAATGGTGTGACTCTGGAGATCGATGGAAATGTGGTCCAGATCGTCGAATTCCAGCATGTAAAGCCAGGAAAGGGCGCCGCTTTCGTGCGTACAAAGTATAAAAATATCATCACAGGGGCAGTTCTGGAAAAATCCTTCCGCCCTACAGAAAAATTCCCGGCTGCGCGGATCGAGCGTGTGGATATGCAGTATCTGTACAACGACGGAGAATTATATTACTTCATGGATAACACATCCTATGAACAGATCGGATTAAACCAGGAGACGATCGGGGACGCTCTGAAATTTGTAAAAGAAAACGACATGTTAAAAGTGTGTTCCTACAACGGCAATGTATTCGCTGTAGAACCGCCCCTGTTCGTAGAGTTGGAGATCACAGAGACAGAGCCGGGCTTCAAGGGAGATACCGCCCAGGGCGCCACAAAACCTGCCACCGTGGAGACTGGAGCCACTGTCAATGTCCCTCTGTTCGTGGACCGGGGCGATAAGATCAAGATCGACACCAGGACAGGGGAATATCTATCCAGAGCATGATCTTGTTGCATAGAAAAGAGAGGAGAGCTGATCTCCTCTTTTTTTTATCTCTAGTACTCCATCCGGCCAGAAATTAGAGTCCTGCTTTGCCTGACCCACACCATTGCGTCATTAAAACTTCTATCCGATGCCACTATATCGCTGTCAGAATTTTGTCTAAAGTATATTTTAAAACCTTAAAAATTCTGTAAATATCTTGAATTTTACAAGAATTTGATACAATCCGCGGCTACTCAATTTTTTTCTATGTACTTTTCTGCGAGAAAAGTACCAAAAGCGCCGGGGGATTGCGGATTTCCCCCGGACCCCTTAAAACGCTGTTTTTGGAATGTACTCATCTATTATCTGTAAATCCGTTGTGATTTAACGATATTTGAGGTTTTCAAACACGCTCTGACATCATGCTCCGAAAAAGCGCAGCAGCCCCTCATCCTCCTTGGAATCCCCGGCTGCCGCCGCTTCAGAGAGGGGGATCCCAAGCCACTGGCAGAGAATAGACGCACCCGTCGCCTTGTCTGCCTCTGCCGAGACGATCTGCATACAAGATCCCTCCAGAAAATACCGCAGAGATCCCCGGCAGGACGCGGGCACCGCCTCCCATATCCCCGCCGCCTCCCGCTCTTCCCACGGCCGGCGGCGGGGACGCAGCAAGGTCATCTTATAGACCCCTTCCCCGCTCCGATAGACAAGTGTCCGGGCAGCCCCTTCCAGATGGTGACGGATCCCACCGTCAAAACAGTAAAACTTTTCCCGTACCCCATCCTTTTTTTCCAGCCGGATATGTGCTCCGCCCGCAAAGACCCCGCCTGCAAACAGATGTCTGTATCCTCTGCAGCGCTCCATGGCTTCACCATAGGGCAGCGTGGTGGCAAAGAACAGATATACGCCTTCCCTCGCCAGCCCGGCCAGGCCTGCCGCCGTATGAGCTGGGATACTGGATCCACCTCTCGGGATCAGCGTACCGTCTATATCAAAAAAAACAGCCCGCAGACGGCGGGGGATCCGAAACAACGGATATCTCCCAAATAAAATGGTATTCATCGGGTCATCCCGCCCTCCATACGCCAGATAACAGGAACATACGCGTCTCTTGCATTTTGGCATGGGCGGCGGCTCCTGCCATGTGTACTGACCGACTCCGTATGGAAGGCTCAAGTTACAGGCACGCACCTTCCCATCCCCCTCCACAAACAAACGTCCCCGGCATCTGGAGGCGTCACTGGGCGGGCATGCCAGCTCCCGGCCAAAATAAGGGTCTATATCTAAAAATGCCTCTTTCTCCTCCATCGTATAAGAACGTTTCAGGCCGTCCATCTTATTGATCCAGAGATAGATCCCTTCCGGCAGTGCCTCCTTCAGCCGACGGATCGCTCCCAGTCCCTCCGGCACACCCACCGCACCCACACAGAGCGCCGCACCCGCCTCCTGTATCTGCGCACATTTTCCGGCAAAGGCCTCCACAGAGACCATTTCCGGGTGGAATGTGGCCCAGAGACGCAGTTTTCCCACCTGGCCTCCCGCTCCAAGATAGGTCCCCAAAGCTCCCTCCACAGAAAAGCTCAGATTGGTCTGCGCTCCCACCGCCTCCATCCACTCCATCCCGCTGAGCCTGGCAAGCCCTTCCCAATACCAGGGATGGAGCAGGGCCTCACCGTAGGGGACGACCATCAGAGCGTGGACATCCAGGGCTTTCGTTCTCTCCGGCAGGCTCTCTACAAAACGCAGCCACTGCGCCCGATCCCGCTCCAACTCTCTCACAGAACTCTTCTGTTTAGAAAAAGGACAGTATATACAGCTTTGATCACAGCTCTTCAGACTGCCCCTGTAAAGGATCATTTTTATGGCACACCTCCCATCTCTCCATCTTCTCGTATATCTCCGGAGAGATCAGCTGGGGACCCAGATGATCCGAAAGTCCCAGCCCCGACTCCGTCAATGCCAGGAAGGCCCGGGATGTCTCCTCTCTGACCGAAAGGAAACCCTCCCTGCGCCATCTCTCCAGCACCGGAAGATCTTCCATCGGAGAACTCCCAAACCTCTCTGCATACTGTTCCAGATCCAGTCCCGGATAGATGAACAGGTGCTGGATGACATACCTGCGCTTTTCCTCTCCCGCCGAGAGAAAGATCCCATGATCGATGACCGTATGATCCGCCCTCTCCTCAAATCTCTGGATCTGCTCCAGACACGTCTCCTGGGTGATCGCATAGGGTGTGCAGAAATGCAGAGTCCCCACATAACTCCTCCCTCCACACCCCAGGGCAAGGGAAGTAGAAAAACCGCACTCCGGCACCTGTCGTCCGCCCTGGCGCACAAACCGCCGCATGGACACCTGCCTGAAGCCCTCCGCCCGTAAGAAGCGGCTGCCCTCCTGATACTGACAGAACGCCGCTCCCGGATCCAGCACCATCCCCTCCCGCATCTGCCGCTCCAGTCCGGCCCCATGTTTCACATAGAGCGGATATATGAACAGCTCATCCGGCTCATAGGCCAGCGCTTCCTTCAATGTGCGCAGAAAAGAATCCACCGTCTGCCCGGGGATGCCATAGATGAGGTCTACGTTTATACAGGGAAGACCATATCCTTTCAACAGGTCCAGCGCCTGCCTTGCCCTATCCGCACTGTGGTGCCGCCAGAGAGCCGCAAGCTCCCGGTCTGAGAAACTCTGCACACCCATACTGACCCTGGTCACATGGGCTTGTCTCAAAAGCCCCAGCTTCCCTTTCGTCGTCTGATTGGGAGCCGTCTCCACCACGATCCCCGGGGCACGCTGAAAACGGATGTTCCGATCCAGCATGGAAAATACCCGATCTATCTGCCTTTCATCCAGAAGGAGCGGCGTACCGCCCCCTATGGTAAGATCCGAAAACTCCGCCCCGCAAGAGTCCAGCACCTGTCCATACTGCAAGACCTGCCGCTCCACCGCATCCAGATAACGATCCACTTCCTCAGACCCCTGTCCTGTAACGGAAAAAAGATCACAATATCCGCATTTTGTCTGGCAAAAAGGCACATGGAGATATAGGCTCAACCCAGAGCCTGACAATCTCTCGGTGTGGTCCCAGAGAGAGACACCCTCCAAAGGCCCATATGCCGTTTTATGCGGATAACTGTACATATATTGAAGATAAGGATCCATCATCTGTCCTTCCACCATGATCATAAGAAAAAATGTTTGTAGGGGACCGTCAGTACCGCCGGATGGTCCACCCCATGGGACCAGAAGCCGTCTTCCCCATAGCAGGTCCCGTGGTCAGAACAGCAGATCACGAACGTACTGCCCCGTTTCTCTTTCCATCCATGGAACAGACGTCCCAGCTGCCCGTCTACATATCTGAGCGCCGCTCTATGGCTCTCCAGGCAGTCCCGCACGCAGCCATCCAGATAAAAATGATCAGGCTCATGGATGGCATCCACATTGAGATAGAGAAATATAGGACGCTCTCCTTCTGCGGCAGATATTTTTTTCAGGATAAGATCCACCTGATTTGCCGTACTCTCTTTCACCTTACAGCCAAAAGACGGGTTCCAGTAACTTTTCTGAAAATAACTTGGGAACACTTTTCCCATATCCGAGCGTTTATCAAAAAAAGAGACGCCGCCCACACACCAGGTATCGTAACCCACTCTCTCCAGCCCTTCCATGACCGTACTGCCGGAAAACCCATAGGCCCCTTCCGGGACTTTGCGCCCCAGTCCTATATGGGAAGGGAAAAACAAGAGTTCCCGGTCTTCCATACGTTTGATCCCATAGGGACAGGGCAGGAATCCTGCAAACATGGCGTGATGGGAAGGATAAGTAAAATTCCCCGGGGCCTGGCACTTTTTCCACCGCCCGTACCTGTTCAGGACCGGCGTCCCCTCTGCCTGTTCCTCCTGGACCGCCGCATCATACCGCAGAGTATCCAGACAGATCAATAAGATATCATGGCTCCCCACGATCTGCGACATATCCACCGATGTCCTCATTGGTACCCTCCCATCATCTCCACCTGATGGCGATAGATGCGGTTCTCCTGATAGATATCCTGATAGATCAGATCACCCTGTCCGTTCATCTCGATCACCCTGGGACGCCGGCTCCCCTTTTCCAACAGAAGATCGATCCCCGCACTCCTCAATCCAGGATAACAGTCCATCGCCTTTTCACACAGATCTGCGATATTCTCCAAAACATCCGCAGAGAGACCCAGCGCCTCAACAGGCAGGGGGCGGGCGCCCAGGTGCAGATTGGTGATCGGTCCTTTCGAGAGCCTGGCCAAAAGGAAGTCTATACGTCCATCCTGGACCACAGCCCGCAGATCATAAGAATATCCTTCGCGGCCATCTTTTGGATACCACCGCTCCACCACATGATCCGCTCCCAAGATCCGATCCAGCAGGGGAAGGATCTCCTCCCTGTGTACATACCGCCGCAGCCGTTTCGTATTCACCAGATGCCCCGTCTGCGGCTCCAGGGCAGCACACGTGTAAAGGACCGCCTGGCCGTTTCCCGGACAGTACCTGAAAGCCGCTGTCCCGGCCGCACCGGAACCATATCTGGGCTTGATGAACACCTGGAAAGCTCTCTCCTCCCTCATCTGCCCGATCAGTCGCTCTGTATCGCCGGACACGGCCCCCAATGACTCCGTGACTGGGATGCCCGCCTGCAGCAGACGTTCTTTGCATCCCTTTTTATCCAGCACATCCATGATCGCACTGGGATGGTTCAGAAAGGAAAGACTGCACGTCTCAGACAGCCTGGCCAATCTCGTCAGATCCCGCCGATAACCGTTCACATATACCGGCAGCTCGTCCAGATCACTGGATCCCCACAAAGGCGGATCGATCTTGACAAAACTCTCTCCCAAAAGCTCCGAAAAACAGGAAAAGCCGGTCCTCCGCCGGCTGTCCCACTCCCAAAGACAAAAAGGGACCCCGGCCTGGGCCGCCGCTCTTTGAAAATAGTCCGCCCGTTTTGTCCCAGGGTCCCCCAAAAGGATGATCTGTCTCATTCTGTCAACATGGCGTTCATCCAGATATCGCCATGATACTCATCCGGTTCATTTTGCTCCGACACATCCACTTCCACAGGAAGCTCCGACAATCTCTCCATCATCTCATCTGTGAGATAATGATAATGGAGATCCAGGGATCTTATATTGGGATACGCGGGGATCTTCTCCAGGAGCAGCGCCCCTCCCTTATCCGTCAGAGTCCCGGCAGACAGGTCCAATGTGCGTATCTGTCCCATATACTTGCTCTCCAGGACAACTTCCACCAATTCGTCCTGGATCTCACTGTCCGTGATCCCCAGATACTCTAAGCTGGGAAAGTCCGCCTCTGCCAGCATCTTCCTCACTGTGTCTCTATCTCCATCAAACCCATAATAATCACTGCCGATGTAAAGGAGCAGTTTTTTCAGATGGGGGAGCCGGGCTCTCTGCACTGCCTCCATGACAGACACCGGGAGCCCTCCGCAGATGATCGTCAGAGATTCCAGCCCTTCATGGCAGACATCCCCCAATACCAACTCTTCAGAACCCTTGATCGTCAGCTCTTTAAGCTGCGGCATAGCTCCCCAGAGAGCACTGTAATCCCCCTGCTTGATCCAGGAGACCTCACACTCCTCATAATCCATATCCCCGATAAATAATCTCTGGATATGGGAGAAACGCCCTGCATTTGCCACCATGTTGTCTATGATAGGCTGGCAGCACTCCTCATACGCACTCCCCCAGCTCCCGATCCGCACCTCCTCAAGCCCTGGGAACTCTGGATCCGCCAGGATATCCGCGACCATCGTATCCGGTCCTTTGCCGTCCTCTTCGTACGCATCGTAATCATATACATATAGTTTTGACTTCACCGTAAATGACCTCCTCCTCGTTATAGGATGATTATAACGCTGACCAGATATTAAATCAATGGGTAGACATATTTTTCAGCCGATCAGATTCACTGATTAAAAAAACCATATATATTCCCAGACATCTCCGCGATACACTCCACCGCCACGCTGCTGTCCGTCAGCCCGTCTGTCATAAAACATATGATATAAGGATTCTTATCCCCAAAGACGATCGCCACATCATCCTCCACGCCCGTCAGCTCCCCGGTCTTATTGGCGATCTCCACACCCTCGGGGATCAGAGCCGGGATCTTATTTCGCCGCTGCTGGCCCTTAAGGAGTCCCAGCATCTCCTCCCAGTGCTCAAATTCTTTCAGATACACCGTCTCCAGGAACTTTGCGCAATCGCCCACAGACGTATAGTTTTCCCCCGTGGTACTCTCCTCCAGGAGCATCCTGCCCATGCTGGTGTTCAGATAGCCATGTTCTTCACAGTACGCGGAGACCACCTGCCGGCCTGCAGCCGAATCTCCGTTCCCCAGCATGGTGACCAGTTGGTTGGCCGCATTGTTGTCGCTGACTGTGATCATGATATTCAAGCACTGGTCCACCGTTTCCTTGCCGTTTGCCTGGCATAAATTCTCATACTGCTCGTACACAGCTCCCATGATAAATAACTTGATCAGGCTGGCCGCCCGCATGGGACTGTCGTCCCTTTCTGTAAAGATGGTAGAGTTCAGGTTCTTGATATGCACCGACCATCTGCCGCCCGCCGCTTCCCTGGCCTGGGCGAGCATATCATCCAATTGTTCCTCCAAGATGGTCAGATCCGCCACACCTTCTTTTTCCTCACTGGGGCTGAGACCTTCCTCTTCCTCCAGGATGTCTGCATCTGTCTCCTTATCTTTTTCCCCCTTTTTATCTTTTGCGTTCTCCGCCTGCCCGTCCCCGCCGTCTGACTCTCCTCCATCCCCATCGCTCTTTGTATCATCTCCCGGTTTATCTTCAAATGCTTTGATCTCTGTTTTCAGCTGGGCATTCTCTTTTACCGCATCTGTCAGCATCGCCTCCAGGGAACGGACATTCTTGTTCAGGCTGCTCAATCCCACAGAAAAAACAAGGAACAATACACCGAACAGCACTGCCACCCCGGACATGGCCAGGGCTATCATCTTATAGATCTTTTCCTTATCCATCGCTCACAACCTCCCCATCATTGGCCAGACCCTGCAAAATACGCATCGATCCCGTCTGCGATCCCCTCAGCCATCGTCTGCTGGAATCCGGCATCGGCCATCGCCAGGTCATCATGTTCATTTGTCATAAATCCCATCTCCAGGATCGTGACCGGGACCCGGCTCCAATTGATCCCTGTCATATTATCGTAAAACTGCACGCCCCTATTCTCAAAACCAGTGGCAGCACAATAAGCATCCAAAAGCCCCTGGGAAAGACGCAGGCTCTCCCCGTACAATTCCGATACATAGGGGTTGTCCTGCGACGGGCACATGCTGAGCGCCCCCTGGACGCCATGGTCGTCAGAGCCATTCGCATGGATCCTCACGTAGATCTCCGCCCCCTCGTCCGCCGCCAGCAACGCCCGCTCCGCATTGCTGATCGCTGTGTCATTGTCGGTCCTTGTCATCACTACACGATACCCCCGGTCCTGCAGGATCTGCTGCACTCTCAAAGACACATCCAGGTTCAGCTGGTATTCACCCAGCCCTGAATACGCCCCGGAAGTACCTGCGGTAGCCTTCGCCTTCATCTCTGTCGAGCCAGGTCCATTGGGCTCCGTGTCGCTCATATCCACATGGGGACCCTGATGCCCGGGGTCGATCCCCACCACGTGGCCTGTGCCTGTCGCCGCCTGCTCCCTCTCTTCCCTTTTATTTTCAGAAGGGCCGCTCACTGTCCCCTCCTCATTGGAAGACAGAGGTGTGGGCGTGGGGCTGGCAGTGGGCGTGGGCGTTTTACTGGGATGGACATACGGTGTCTCCTCCGGTTCCTGTTTGATCTTCTCCTCTTCTTCCTCCAGCCTTTTCTTTTCTCTCTTTTCAGCTTTTTTTATTTCTTTTTTCATCTCTTCCATCTCTTCTATCTGCGCCTCTAAAGTCTCCTGGCCTTTTCTCGTCTCACTGCTGGCCAGGAACATGCGCACAAAAGCGATCGTACAGCACACGAGCGCAAATGCAGTACACAGAGACCCTATCACGATGAACAATTTTGTCAAAGGTTTTCGATACATCCATACCTCCTGTCCAGATCATCCTTTATCATAGATAATGTACAAACAATTATATCTTCATTCCCATCCCTTGTAAAGATGCTCCGGCCCTAAAGTCCAAAGTATGTTTGACAAAAGATACCGTTTATGTTAATGTTTGTACCATGAGTATCTAGGAACATGGAGATTTGACCATATGACGACTATATATCTATGTATCGGGACCATGAAAACGGGGACTACCGCGATCCAGAGTTTCCTGCGCAATAACCCCCTCCCATTAAAAGAGCAAGGATTCTGTTATCCTTCTATGGACGCTGCCGTCAATAACAGGAACGGACACTTTCTGATCTTCCAGTCAGAGGAAGAAGATCCCCAGAAAAAAGAAGCAGAATATCGACATGTGCGTGAGATAGGATATCATAAACTCCAGGCACTGGCAAAGGAATATCCCAACATCATCTTATCCGAAGAGCTGATCTGGCATCATTTTCATAAGCATAAAGACTTCTGGAAGAATGTCATTGGGGAGTTGGACAAGATCGGCTGTCAGCTGAAGGTGATCGTTTATCTGCGCAGACAGGACCAACTGATCCAATCCCTCTGGAAACAGGGCGTAAAAAGCGGTGCAAAGCTCACCTGCAGCTTCGAGGACTATATCCGCACCAAACGCTACGCCTATTTTCCTCTGGACTACTATAGCCAGCTGCAGAAAATAGAGAGTTCCGTTGGAAAAGAAAACATGTTCGTGCGTGTATACGAGAACGGCCAGTACGAAGGCAGCGCCCACACGCTCATATCAGATTTTATGCACATTATCGGTCTCCAGATGACGGAGGGCTTCGTACAAAAAGATGCCGTAAAAAACCCAAGCCTGAACGGAAATTTCATCGAGATGAAACGCATCATGAATGGGCTCCCCGAATACCGGCATATATCTAATTTTGTTGAAAGACCTATGGTGACCGCATGTGTCTATCAGCAGGGCCGATCAGAAAATATAAAAGAAAGCCTGTTCACTTATGAAGAACAGATCAAGTTTTTAGGACAGTATGCAGAGAGCAACTGTAAAGTCGCAAAGGAATTTCTGGGCCGGGAAGACGGTATCCTGTTCCGTGAGCCCATCGAAGAGCTGCCTGTCTACAATGTGGATCACAACATGATCTACGAGGATCTTCTCATATTCATGATGGAGATGTTCTGTGCACAACAACATAAGATCGAACATCTGGAAGCAAAGCTCCAGGCACAAAAGCGCCGCTCCTTCCTCTTCCGGATCAAAAAAAGGCTCAAAAAGATCTATACTGCTCTGAAACGTATCTAAAAAAAGAAAAGGGTGCAGACATCTAAGTCCTGCACTCTTTTCTTTTTTATAGATTTTTTACGCCGCCTTTTTTTGACCGGTTAAAAGTCAGGAGCAGGTCCTCGATCGGACTCTCATCGATGTGGGACATCAGTCTGGATCTGCCCGACTCCATCTGTATGGGGCCGCTCCGATCCATCTCACACGCCTTCTCCCATGGGATCTCCCGCCATTCCAGATCCCCTTTCGCCTCATCAAAGAGAGCCTTTCCTTTCTCTGTGATCACTTTGACCATAGAGATCCCGCCTGGGTCATTCAGCTCCTCATCCCCAGGATAAAAGCCCAGTACAAGATCGGCGACGCCTTTTTCCTTCCCCACAAACGCACAGGTATAGCAGGCAGGACGCTGGATCTTATGCTCTCGATATGCGTTGTTATAGTCATGTTTTGCCGCGTCTTCCACATCCACGCTGCCCGATGCAAATCCTGTGACCACGAAAGGCGTAGCGGCGCCTTTGAATTTATTGTTGAACTGGATATCCACGATCTTGGATCTGTAAAGCCCTTCCAGATAGTCACGATATTTCTGGAATACTTTTGGCGAGCCGCCGCCGTCACAGACAAACTCTACCGTGTACAGTCCCGGATAGTCTTTTCCCAGAAAGCTTTTCAGACCGGCCACCTGGCAGGGCGTACCTGTAAAAAGGACCGTCCCATCCCTTTCCAACACTTCTATCACCTGAGGCTTGATATCCCCGCTGTCGGCAAAGACAGGCTTGAGGCCGCAGAACTGCCTGCATCCCTCCTCATCGGAAGCCAGACCATAGACCACCCGCAGATCCTCATCGAAACGGACGCCTGCCACAACGCCTCCTTTTTTCAATATAGCTCTGTACAGAGCTGTGTATACCCCGCCGTTTGTACTCCTGCGCACCACTTTCTTCTCTTTATGATACGCCGCATAAGCTGCGGGGATCCCCTCTGCCTTGACACGTCCGCCCTCCTGCTGATGCACGATACAGACCTCTTTGCATCTGCCGCACTGGGTACAGGCAGTCTCATCGATCACAGGATAGCGGAAGCCCTCCTGATCCTCTTCCATGGAGATCGCATGTGCGGGGCATACGTCTTTACAGGTACCGCAGCCATAACAGCGGAAGATATCCCCGTCTTCCAGATAAGTCCTGCCATCCTCCGGTCCTCTGCCCACTTCCTTTTTCCCTGCCAGCGCTTTTTCCAAGAATCCTCTGGCATGCGCCCCCATGGCGGACCGTTTCTCTTCCACCGCCTGATAGTCGATGGCCAGCTGCTCCAGATCCTCCGGGATATCTTTTCCCCTGCTGATCAGATGCTCCGGGATCCCCAGGCTCTCCAGCAGGTTCCTCATGCGGTCTGGATGCTTGTAGTGGGGGACCGTGATAAAGCCTTTCTGGAAGATGATCGCAAAGACTGTACAATGAAAGGAATTGGTGATCACATAGTCTGCCGAGGCCACCAACCCCAGGAATTCCTCCGCCCCTCCGGTGAAATGCCCCGCTTCGTTAGAAAATACCTTAGAAGCCCAGTTATGGATCACCGGAAGCCCCAGACGCTCGGACATTTCTTCCACCACGCTGTTCAACGCCTCGTCCACCCTGTTCAGATGGACATTATGCACATAGATATACCTTCTGGATGACCTGGGCTTTTTCATCAGCCTGTCAAAGTCTCCCCTCTCCAATAAGAAAGTAGGATCCGCCACCAGCTCCACCTCTTTATCTGTCAGCGCCGCCACTTCCTCCTGTGCCTTTTTCTCCCGCACTGAGATAAAGTCAAACTCTCTCAGATAGCGTCTGAACACCATCTTATAAGAATCCTCTATCTCCTCTGTGCCTATGCTGGCCGCATAAGAGATACGGAGGGCGTCTTTATTGGCAAACTGCAGAAAATACGCAGGGCTTATATTTTTCAGTATCACGGTATTCCAGATCTGATCGCTCCCGGCTATGAGCGCGTCATACGAAAGATCGGCCTGACACAGCTCTTCATAAGAGCCAAATTCTTCCGTCACCGGGAGGACCCGCGTGATAAAACGCTCAAACTTGCGATATTTTTCCACCTTCCCGGTCTTCGGCTGCAGACAATGATATAGAAAACACAGCTGGTAATAGGCCCCGTTGACCATACGGTCGATCAGACTATTCCCGCAGACCTTTATATCCGTCTTCCTGACAAGGCGGTAGATCTTATCGATCGCCGGAAGGCGCAGGTTCACGATCTCTACCTGATGGCCTTGCTGTCTGAGATATTCCTGCAAGGACCATGCCTGGAGGACAGCCCCATAATTATGAGCACTATGAAAAGTTATGATCCCAATCTTCATCGCTCTCTCCCATCTACTGCTCCTGTTCCCACAAACAGGCTCTCAAACTGCTGTACAGAATCACGGTTGTATCCCTCATAATCCACACCCATGGCTTTTACCTTCCCCTGGTCAAAAGCCTTCAGGCCTCTGTAGATCCCTTTCACATCGGCCGGTACCATATAGCCGCCATAGCGTTCCATGAAGCAGCGCGGTCCCGGGATATCTGTGGATATGACCGGGATCCCCAGCGTATCTGCCTCCAGGAGTACCAGACCCAGACCTTCATACAGGGAAGACAAGACCAGGAGGTCACATTTCTTCAAGATCGGCATGGGATTGGATATGGAGCGGATGATCACTACATGGCTGCTGCAGGGCATGGCTTCTGCCCAGGCCAGCGTCTGCTCATACAGTGCCCCGTATCCCCCTATGATGATCAGATAGCTGTCCGGGTTCTCCTTATGGTATCTCTCAAAAGCCTTGAGGAGCAGATGATGCCCTTTCTCAGGGGAAAAGCGCCCGATATTGATGAATTTCTCAGCACTGCTGTCCAGGATCTCCTTCAGTGCCCCCTCCGATATATTGCAGACGGTCGTCTCATCAAACTGGAGTTCCTTCTCCGCCTTCTCAATGACAGTCTTATGGTCATGGCAATTGTTGACGACCTGGATATTCTCCCTGCGCCGCCCCAATTCCAATGTGGGGGTATAGATATCCTTGGTGACCGGGACCACCTTCTCATAATCATGGTAAGCCCTGCGCAGGGTAGGCCCATGCTGGTTCCCTTTTGACTTTAATTCCCCCACCATATCGTTGTGTACGAAGATCATCCTCTGTGCATGCGCCTGCAGGAACAGATTGATGATGTCTTTCTCATAACCGGCATAATGGATCACGGAACTGAATCCGCAAAGACCAAAAGTCCCCTGGTAGAGACGTTTAAAATAGCGGTCCACTTTTTTTACCACAAAGGGTCTGGTCACATTTTTGTTAAAATACAAAAAAGCTGCCACACCCTCGCCAAAAGTCTGGTTCTTCACGGAAGCGATCGGATAAAATCCCACCTGCGCAGGGAGCATGGCGACCCTTTCCGGATCCTTTTGCAGCGACGAAGAACGAAAGGTCACATAATAATTCCTTTTCTCCATATCTATATTTGAAAAAAGGTTCAGCAGGGCAGTGGTCAGACCGTTCTTGGCAAGATTCCCACTGTACACCAGGACATTTTCTTTTCCATTTTTAGCTGTCGTATGCTCCTCAAAGACCTTTTCGCCCCGTATGATATGGCGGCACAATCCCTGTGCCACATCTTTCTTATCATATTGGCAGAACTCCTCCACAAAGGCGCTGTCGTCATACTGTTTAGGCGAACGCAGTTCTCTGAGGAGATCCTCCACCCTGCGCACCTGTGGGAACGGAAAACTGTCAATGGATACATAGACCCCCCGCTCGTCCATATAGAGTTCCCTGTCATACACAAATAATATGATCTTTTTACGTGCATTCGCATAGTCAAACATAACGCTGGAATAATCCGTCACCATACAGTCGCACATATTTAAGATATCGTACGGTTCATATCCCTCCGGGAAGGGACATATATGTTTATACCGGCAATAGCGGATCGTATTGTCTATGAACGGATGGAGGCGCACGAAGAAGATCTCCTCATCTGTGAGTTTTTTATCCAGCTCCACAAGAAAATACTCCACCTGATACGTATTTTTCTCAGAGTCGATATGCTTTAACACACCCCTCCAGGTGGGCATGTAGCCGTACAGTCTTTTTCCTTCAAATCCCAGATCACGGCGGAGCCGTTCCCCTCTCTCCTGTTCAAAGAACACGGAATTGCGCGGATATCCAGAACACAGGATCTTCCCCCTATACAGATCGCGGAGAAAATACGCGGACACCATATGATCTTTCATATAATCGCTTGGATAGACCAGATAATCCGCGATCAGATGGTTTTTCTGTACATTCCCCATATCATAGGCCCGGTTCTGCACATCTTTTCCCATCATCTTCAAGGGTGTCCCATGCCAGGTATTTGTGATGATCTGTCCCTCTTTCTTGATGAACCAGAGTGGAAAAGATGTATCCGTAAATAGATATTTTGCCAGCGCTGCTATCCTTGCATACCGAAAGCCTGACTCTGTTATGAGGGTCACTCCTTTTAAGCCATACCGCTCTATCATCTTATAGAGATCGGCACGCTTCTCTTTGTTGCAGGACATAAAAATGCGATATCTGCTATACTCCGGCGCATGGGTCAGCTCTTCTGCGATGCGGAGCAGATTGCCGCCCAGGTCTTTTCCATTTTTCGGATCGATCAAGATCCAATATTCTTTTAACACGTCTTTTCCATAGAACATCACATACCATGACATGCGCAGCCACGACTTTAATGTCCTCAATATCTTCTTTATCTTTTTCATAGCCCTTCCCCTAAGCTCATCTTTTTGTGAACAGACGCCTGACGACCCTTCTGATCAGATGTCCCTGCTCTGCCCCTGACTGGCTGACACCTTTTTTCTTCTTTTTGTGGCCCGCATACTTTTCTGCACAGTAGACAAAACCTTTTTTCTCATAATCTTCCCAGAACATATCGTAATCATCTGGTTTTTTTACCGCTTTACGCATCCTGCTGTGACGAAATGGATAACCTGTGACATCTACATGATCCACCATATCTTTTGACATTTCCCACAGTTTCTTTCCCTGGGAAGTATTTACCAAGACAAGCGATATCCCCTTGTCATCATCCCATATCCCGGGGATCGCTTTTTCATGGCCCCAAAAATCCCCAAGTGTGATATCTCCCACACGTTCTTGGTTCGTGTACGGACATTGTGTGCAGGATGGCCTGATATCACTGCCATAGAATAACTTTGCATAGATCCTCGATCGATAGGATCTCCCATTGACCACCACAGACTCTCTGCATGCTTTCCATCCACACTCCTTTTTATTTCGGAATTCGGCACTCTCTATCTTGCCGCCTATCTCCTCCTCCCGCATATGCAAAAAATCCTGCCATAATCTTGGCGAAGGGACTCCATAACAGATCAGATCCAATGTATACAGGTTGTCGTATTTTTTATCCAAGTATGCATACAACGCCCCTATCTGGCATCCCGTTCCCGTGAAAAGTACAGCCTGACCATTTTCCAATCGCTCTTTTACTTCTGGAAAAACATCACTCAGATCGCTCTGTACATATTTTGAACCCCGATACTCATCCCTCCCTTCCTTTGTCTCTGTCCCACTATGCCTTACATAAAACGGACCTTTCTCATCATCAAACCCAGCGCCATAGACCGCTCCGGATCTTTCCAGGATATGGTCGGAAAATGCTGTGAAAGCGCCTCCGGAACGGCTCTCCATATAGACCTGTTCCTCTCTGTGGCGCACACCGTAAGCATAAAAGGGATCATACTCTTTGCGTTTTTCATAGCCACTCTGGAAGGCGCATTTCTTCAGGCATAGCCCGCAATCTACGCATTTGCCCGGATCGATCTTCGGATATAGGAATCCGCAGGCATCTTCCTCCATATGGATCGCGCCTTTGGGACACACCTTTTCACAAGTCCTGCATCCACAACAGTCTTCTTTCTTTTTTACCAATTCCATCCATATCACCTCTCTGAGAACAGATCTTCAAATTCCTGCACGCATTTACGATCATACTGCTCATAATCCACACCCATCACTTTTACTTTTCCCTCATCGAAAGCCTGGAACCCTCTGTAGATACCTTCTTCGTCCGGCGGTACCAGATACCCTCCGTGCCGTTCCAGAAAACCATGAGGCCCTGGGATATCTGTGGATATGACCGGGATCCCCAGCGTATCTGCTTCCAGAAGGGTCAGCCCCAGCCCTTCATACAGCGAAGACAATACAAATAGATCGCACCTCTTCAGGATAGGCATGGGATTGGCTATGGAACGGATGATGACCACATGGCTGCCGCAGGGAAGGGATCCTGCCAGGGAAAGTGTCTGTTCATATAATGGACCGTACCCGCCTATGATGATCAGGTAGCTGTCCGGTCTGTCCCTGTGATATCTGTCAAATGCCTTCAGGAGCATCTCATGGCCCTTTTCCGGTGAGAAACGCCCGATCGTGATGATCTTTCTGTGATCCCCCTCCAGGATCCCTTCCAGTCCCTGCAGGGACAGCGTACACTGTGTATCCTCCTCAAATGCCAGCGCACGTTTGGATCTCTCGAGGACAGCCTTGTGATCATGGCAATTATTGACCACCTGGATATTTTCCTTACGTCCCCCCAACTGCAGCGTAGGCGCATAGATATCTTGTGTGACCGGTACGACCCGGTCATAGTCATGGTATGCCTTTTTGAACGTAGACGTATACCCTTTATATTTCGATGCAGTCTCTTTTACCATATCATTATGCACAAAGATCATCTTTTTTACAGGCGCCTGCAGGAACATATGGATCATGAGCCGCTCATACCCGGAATATTGGATCACCGAGCTAAAACTGCATCCTTCAAAGTTTATCTGATACAGGCGTCTAAAATATCGCTCCAGCTTCTTTGTGACGAAAGGGTTCTCTACACCCAGATAAAAATATAAAAACACCGCCCCGATCTCCCCCAACGTCTCGCCGCCTGTGAATGCGATCGGACGCAGTCCCACTCCCTGCGGGAGCAGTGTGACTCTCTTAGGATCCTCCCGGAGCAGTGCGCCGCGGAATGTGATATAATAATCCCTTTTACTTTTGTCGATATTGGAAAAAAGATTCAGCAGGGCAGTGGTCAGACCGTTTTTTGAAAGATCACCGGCATAGACAAGGACTTTCTCTTTCCCATCCCCATCCATCCGATGTTCTTCAAAGACCTTCTCACCTCCGACGATATGGCGGCACAACTTCTGCGCGGCGTCCACACAGTCGTACTGACAGAATGTCTCCACAAAAGCACTGTCATCATATCCCTTTGGCGTGCGCAGCTCCCGAAGAAGCCCTTCCACAGTATCCACCTGGGGAAATGGGAATGTATCCATAGGCATATAGACTCCGCGGACATCCATATAAGACGCCTTATCATACACAAACAAGATCACTTTCTTCCGGGAATCTGCATGATCGAACATCACACTGGAATAGTCTGTCACCAAACAGCTGCACATATTCAGGATATCATATGGATCATATCCTTCGGGAAACAAGCGTATATGCTCATATCTCAGATGATCCATGCCGCGTCTGACAAAGGGATGCAGCCGTACAAAGAAGATCTCATCCTCCTTTAGCTCCCTGTCCAGGATATCCAGGAAACCCTCTATCCGGCTGACATTTTCCTTCTGGTCAATATGCTGCAGCGTCCCTCTCCACGTGGGCATATAGCCATAAAGCCTTTTCCCCTCCAGACCCAGTCTCTCCGCCAGTCGTCTGCCCTCTGCCGGTCTGAAAAAAATGGAATTCCTGGGATAACCGGAATAGAGGATCTTGCCCTGATACAGATCCTCCAGACAATAGGCGGACGCCATGATGCCTTTCATATAATCGCTGGGATAGATCAGATAGTCGGCGATCAGCTGGCATTTCTGTACATTCCCCATGTCGTAGGCTTGGTCTGCCACATCTTTTCCCATTTTTTTCAGAGGTGTCCCATGCCAGGTATTTGTGATGATCTGTCCCTTCTTCTTGATATACCAGTGGGGGATCGATGTATCCATGAAGATGTATCTGGCCTGGGCCGCCACTTTTGCATAGCGAAAGCCTCCTTCCAGGACCATTACAGACTTTCCAAGACCATACTGCAGGGCCGTTTTTCGTATGGGACTCCGTCTGCCCGCCACATAAGAGATGAAGATCTTATAGCGCCTGTACGCCGGATCGTGTGAAAGCTCCTCTGCGATACGGAGCATATTGCCTGCCAGATCTTTGCCGTTACGCGAATCGATCAAGATCCATGTATCTTTAAGCCCTGGCCTTTTGTAAAACCTCATATACCAGGACATCAAGAACCATGACCGCACTCTCAGCAAATACCCTCTAACCTTTTCCATTCTCTTTTCTCCCACCGTTCAACGGGCCAGCCTGCTTTGTCGCAGCGACTCTCTGTGCCGCTCTCTGCATGCGCAGCCTGTCTTCGATCCTCCTGCGGATCATCTCTTCCCTCTTCCTGCGGCGTTCTGTATACAGAACATAGGATCCATAAATGATCCCGCAGATCAGAGCCAAGACACAGAATGCGCCAAATATTATGTAGGGCATATACTTCCACTGGTATACGACAACGATGCTGTGCGGACCCTGGACATTCTTAAAGGCATACGCCTCTAACTTCTTTTCCGGTATCTGCTGCATCCATTCTCCATCCACTTTTATATAAGAAAGCTCATAACCTTCCAGCGGCTCATATCTGACTTTAAATCTCTCGTCCCTGTAGACTTTGGGCTGGGTCTTTGTGATCGTACCATTCACGACCTGGGTGGTTATCTGATAGGACGGGATCTCTTTATACCGTACCTCGATATGGTGCGGTCCCTGTACATTGATAAAGTCATAAGACTCCAGACAACTCTGGGAATCCTGGACAGGTTCGCCGTCGATCAGGACCTGATCCATCTCGTAATGCTCCTTCGGCCGATACGTGACCGTCGCATCTTTATCCCGGCGGACAGTGATCGTATCGTCGATCGACCCATTTTTCACCGTGGTCGTGATATCAAATTTGGGGATCTCTGTGAATACCACATCCAGGGTATGGTCACTGGACAGATCCTTGAATGTATACGCTTCCGGGAAAGCCGCGATATCCTGCTGCACCCCGTCGATCGACAGCATTGACAATTCATAGTCTTCATCCGGGGTATACGACACTGTATAATCGCTCCCCTCATCCAGCGCGTCATGCCCCCCTGTCACATCCCCATTTTCCACCGACGTGGTCACCTTGAACACTGCCTGCAGCTTTGTCTCAAAAAAGCCGATGCTCCTGGGGTTCTGGATCCCCACTCCCACCAGGATATGTCCCGGTGATATCTCCGCGATGGATTCTGCTTCATGCCAACCTATCCCCTCCATGTAGAGCGGATAATTGGCAAGCTGTATCTCCTGGCTCCTTGAAAATACCATCAGGCCCGGAACATCTCCCAACGCGTCCTGTGCTGCGGTGATCAGCAGCATATAATCACCTGATATGGTAAAATCCTGGCAGACGATCTTTCTGTCCGCCCCGATCGCCTGGAAAGAATAAAGCTCATTGAAGTCTTCATCTGTAAAAACGAAATTATGATCCCGGTCCGCATCTTTTTCTAACAGGATATACTGTCTATTCTCTGCATCGTATTCGACCGCATCGATCCTGCTGCCATCCTCCGCGACAGTGACCGTCTCCTTATACATCAGTGTACTCCCATCCACTTTGTATATGACGCCCATATTTTTTGGATCCCGCGGCTTATGGGGTGCGATGATGATCTCGTTGGTATTGCGGTTATACGCCATACCGTTGCCATGCTCATAATCCCTCTCCGTGACCATCTTTGCCAGACTGTAGCGTTCCACCGGATCACCGTTCTCGTCGTAATCATTTTTATAAAAAGCCAGCAGCGTGTCCGGCTCGTCGTCTTTATTCGATGTATTCTCAAAGCAGACAATGTAGTTATCTGTCACGCACATAGACTGGAGCCATCCTGCCTCATGCGTCACGCCCACCTGTCCGACCATGTTCCACTGTGGATCTTCCAGAGCGCTCACCTCCTTGATCTTAGCGCCGGTATCCACAGAACCTGCCAGCAGCAGCCCTAAGACCAACAACAGTCCGGCCGCCAGCATGTGCATCTTTTTCCCCTTCAAGTACAACATGCATGTCTCCTATGATCCCTTATTTACCCTCCATCTCCCCAAATGGATCTATTTCTTCAGATCTTCTTTGATCTGCGTGGTCGATATCTCCGGAGTCCTGGGCAGATAGACCACTTCACAGTATTCTTTCAGGAAATCAAATTTCCCTTCCCAGTCGTCCCCGATCACGAACGTGTCTACTTTGAACTCCTTCACATCTGAGATCTTCTGCGCCCAGGCATTTTCCGGGATGACAAGATCCACATAACGGATCGCCTCCAAAAGCCTCTTCCTCTCCTCATATGGAAAATAACATTTTTTCTGCTTTTCAGCCCAGTTGAACTCATCTGTAGACAGAGCCACGATCAGATAATCTCCCAATTCCTTCGCCCGTTGGAGCAGGTTCACATGCCCATAATGGAGCAGGTCATAGGTCCCATATGTGATCACTTTTTTCATCTTGCCCTCCTTCGTATCAGCTCATGAACTCTTCATAAGCTTCCAATACCTCATCTGTCTCACCCAGCATCTTGATCTCGCCGTCATGGAGCCACAGCAATCTTGTACAGAGCTTGCGCAGAGTCTCTGAATTGTGGGATACCACGACCACTGTCCTGTCTTTATCAGAGATCAGTTGTTTCATCTTACGATAACTCTTCCTCTTAAACCGCGTATCACCCACACTCAAGACCTCATCGATCAGCATGATATCTGATTCCAGGATCGCTGTGATGGAAAACGCCAGCTTTGAATGCATCCCGCTTGAATAGGTCTTGACCGGCATATCGATAAATTTCCCCAGTCCGGCAAATTCAATGATCTCATCCATCCTCTCCCGGACCTGTTCTTCCGTAAATCCCAGCAGCATGCCTGACAGGAGGATATTCTCCCTCCCCGACAGCCTCTTCTGGAACCCCACTCCGATCGCCAGCAGAGATACGCTGTTCCCATGAAGATCGATCCTCCCGCTGTCCGGAGAGAAGATACCTGCAATGGCACGGAGCATGGTAGATTTCCCGCTCCCATTCTTCCCCACCATCCCCAGGATCTCTCCCTTTTGGACCTGGAAGCTCACACCCCGGACAGCCTCATAGATCTCTACTTTGGATTTTTTTAATTGAAATAGACTTTTTTTGATCGAATAAGCTTTCAGGCAACGGTAACTGATCCGCAGATCTTCAACATCTATGGCAATCTCCTGGTTTGTCATCTTAAACCACCTTTACATAACTATTTTCATATTTATAGACAGTCTTCAGCGCTATGACAGATATCAAGATACCCAGCACGGCCCACAAAAAGAGCAGTTTCAGGGACGGCGTCTCTCCATAGAGCATACATCCTCTGCCTGCATTGAGTAAGAACGCTACCGGATTTGCCTTGAGCAAAAGAGCATTGTAGGGTTCCGGCACCCTGTCCATGATAGAGAAAAAGATCCCTGACATATAAAAAGTCAGCCGCAGCACTACTGCCATCACATTATGCAGATCTTCCACAAATACGCCAAAATGGAGCATCAGGTTTGCAATGCCAAAAGAGATACATACCAGTACGATCAGGATCGGGATGATGTAGAGGATCTTATACGTGAACGGGACCTTGAAAAGGACCATCATAAATAAGATCAGTACAAACGATATACACATCTTAAATCCATTGACCAGCATCTTCTGTACGACCAGGATAAACTTCGGCACATACACTTTCGACACGATCGCATTGTTATTTTTTATGATCTTCACACTGCCCAGTACAGTCTTATTAAAGAAATTCCACATAGTCAGGCCAATAAAAACAAAAACAGGAAAGTACGGTTGACTCCTGTTAAAGATGATCTCTGCTATAAATGTATAGACCATCATAAAAAGCAGTGGATCCAATATCCACCACAGCCAATTTAGATATGAACTGGCCACCTCGGATTTCAATTCTGCTCTCGCCGCGCATCCTGTATAATCCCAATACTTCTTAAAATCTCTAAAAAACTTCATCCTGTTTTTTCCCTCCGGTGTAAATGAACGATCCGCGCTTGTAAGATCATAGCACAAAACAGAGCGAAATTCAACACTCCACCGACCTCTTGACCCCTGTCATAAGACCATGTCCCGCAGATAGTCCTGCACCCACGCGCAGATCTTCCCACAACACGGCCCATCGATCTCGTTAAAATACTGTCCCGCCCTCTCTCGTCTCTTTACATACCTGTCTTCTCCTGCCAGCAGCTTTTTCATCTGTACACAGAAATCCTGGAATGTCTTCGGTTTTGGTCCTGGAGTGACTTTGTCATAAGGAAAATTCAGACCTCTCCCCTCCAGGTACCCCCTCTCATCATAAGGGAGGAACAGCATGGGCCTGCCCGTCAGCAAAAAATCAATATAGATGCTGGAATAGTCCGTGATCAGCAGGTCAAAGATATCCAACACTTCCATAACATCTTCCGCCCGCTCCTCATCCAGCCAGACGATCCTGGAAAGATCCGCCAGATCCATCAGATCCTCCTGCCCCCAGGACACTCCCTCCAAAGGATCTGTATACGAATGCATACGGATACAGATCATGATCTTCTCCCGCTCCAGAAAACCAGCCAACTCCTCCTTATTGAGATCCCCAAATGGAAAGAGCCGTACCTTTTTTCCCTCCCGATGGGTAGGCGCATACAGCACAGCTTTCTCAAACTCCGGCAGATCCGGGTAGATACTGCGCAGGACCTCTCCCGCATCCCGGCTCCGGAACAAGTTATCATTGCGCGGCTGCCCCCACACCTTTACCTGCTCCCTCCTGATCCCAAAACTGGCCCGCATGACAGGTATCAGATGGGGAGATGTTGTCACGACCCAAGTATAATTTTTTGAAAAAAGGAGGGGAAAATAGATCCGGTACAACAAACGCTTCTTCTCTTCCGCCAGATTGATCTTTTTCAACGGTACCCCATGCCACAGATTTATGACCAGGCGCCGTTTGGCCAGTCCCACGCCGTAGACAGGAAGCCCCGCGGAAGTAAACCACACGCCTGACTCCAGAGCCGTGCGTATCCCGGCGCGGGTATCCGTATCTATGATCTTGGCCCTGGGATATGCCCTCTGGAGTTCTTTCCTCCTCTTCGGGTCGTTCATCACATACACGGGGGTGATATCCGGCAGGTTCTCATACACATATAGGAACAGATAGCGGGAATTGGAATCAAAATGCCTGTTCTCTGTAGAAGAGAAGACCCACTGATCCTGCCTGATGCCCAGGGCAGGTGACCGGTCCTGCCATTGCACATATGGGAGATTTTTTAACCTGTTATCCATCATCCACCATCCTATCTGTATTTACATACGCCATGGACAGCATAAGATATGAAAAACAAACAACTTTTCACTATGCTGTATCCCATATAACGGTACACCTGAAAAGTCATCTTCGCTGACCTTAATTTATCCCTTGATTTTCCTTTTGCACTGAGCCGGCACTTTAGATAGGGCTTGTCGATCCCCCTGGCCCATCCATATTTTTTCAGGATCCTCAGCCAGGTGATATAATCCTCATGACTCTGGTCATGGCACATGGGGAACTCTCTGGCCACCTGGACCGACAAGAGGACTGACGAACAATTGATACTGTTATGTTTTAAGAGTTCCCGGTATGTGACCCTCTCTTTGACCCCTATATACTTTCCTGTGCTGCTCCCATCCGGACACATCAGTTCCCGCCCTGTGGAACACAGCACCGCGCCGCTCTTTTCCATCACATGCAGCTGTTCTTTTAATTTTCCATCTGCCCACCAGTCATCAGAGTCCAAGAAAGCCACATAGTCCCCTCTGGCCATAGAGACCCCCCGGTTCCTGGAGGCAGCCACACCCTGATTGGATGCATTCCTCACATAATAAAAATCCGGCCTCTGCCGGTAAGCTCCCAATCTTTTTTGCGTATCATCCGTGGAGGCATCATCCACCACGATCAATTCTAAAGGCACCTGCTGTCTGTAAACGGAATCCACCGCCTGGCAGATATATTCCCCGTTATCATGTGCAGGCATGATCACAGAAACTAAAGGATCGCTCATCGGTCTTTCTCCTCACGCACCGAATCCAACAGGGCATTGGCCTGCCGGTCGTCTACCCCCTCTGATGTTTCTTTTTGGAACAATATCCGGAATGTCATGAACATGAGCTTGATGTCCAGCATGACCGAATAATTTTCGATATAAAAGAGATCCAGCTTTAATTTGTCATACGGGGTCGTGTTATATTTTCCGTACACCTGTGCATACCCTGTCAACCCCGCTTTTACCTTCAGCCGATAATAGAACTCCGGTATCTCCCGCTGGTATTCTCTCATCAACTCTTTTCTCTCCGGCCGCGGCCCTACAAGAGACATATCTCCCGCCAGCACATTAAAAAGCTGTGGGAGTTCATCAAAATGCAGGTTGCGCAATACTTTCCCCACCGGCGTGATCCTGCTGTCATGCTTCGATGCCAGGCGTGCGCCGCTGGATTCTGAATCTACACGCATACTCCGGAACTTAAAGATACGGAAAGTCTTGCCATTCTGCGTCAGACGCTCCTGCCGGTAAAAAACAGGACCTTTATCATATGCCTTCACTGCAGCGGCACACACCAGCATGATCGGTGAAGATATGATGATGCTGATGATCGAGATCACAATGTCCATCACCCGTTTGAAGGCCAGTTGTTCTGCATTCAGGCCTATATTCCTGGCCACTAAGAGCGGTGTGTCAAATAAATGTATCCGGTCAGTCCCAGTCAATATCACATCCGATATCTTCGGTGTGATATAACAACGGATGGAATGGGCAAAACAATATTTCAGATATCTGTTCCGTATCTGTGACGGAAGGTCCCAGATGATGACCGCTTCGTATTCTCTCATCATCCGATAGATCTCTTTTTCTCCCGCACTGATGTGTATCTGTCCACTGATGTTATATTTGTCTTTCCTGGCCTCCATCTTCCGGATCAGCTGATCTGGCTTACGGTCTCCGTAGACCACCAGCATCCTCCTGGCGCCGTACAGATGATTGAATAGATAGCGGGACCCGAACGTCCACACCACGATCACCAAAAACTGTACCAGCGTCATGATCAAAAGAGGTACCGGAGATAAGAACCATCGATTGATTAGTGTGATCTGCAGATAGATCACGATATCTGTACAGATGCCTGCCAATGTGAGGGAATAGATATCATCCATCCGTTTCAGATACCCCACCCGCAGGCCGCCAAATAATCTGGAAAATAAGATCAGGAGCAGCGCATACATAGCGATCAGCACCCAGTTCCCCTTATTCCAGAAAGGTTCGAAGATCAATCCCCGGTAATAAGAATACCACACCACAGCGAATAAAGCCGATTGTGCGAAGACCACCAGGGATGCCAAGACAAACATCACGATCCTTCTAAAGTACTCTCGTCTTCTCAATTTAATCTCATCCTAACTTTCCCAGATATGTTCTACAGCTTCCTTGCCCTGGGTATAAAGCCTGTCCCTGTCTATCTGGATAGAGATCTCCTCTATGTGGTCGTCATCCACTTTGTACACGGGTCTCCCCAACAATCCCATCATAGATGCCAGCCGCCCGGAAACTTCTGTATGATGGACCAGGCCGCCCTGAAACCGTTGAAAATACTCAAACGCTCCTGGTATGTCCCCACATACCACCCCGCCGATCGGCACCACATATCCTTTCAGCTCTTCTTCCAGGATATCCGTTCGGTCCGGCAGGTCCTCGACAAAGATATACAGAAAACTATCTGGTTCTCTTTCGCGTATCAGCCGAAACCCAGGAAGGACCTTACTGAGCGGCCCACAGGCCACATAAGCTTTCTGATCCAGCGGCGGGATCGGGATAAATTCCACCTGTCCCCGCAGTTCTTTCCAGTCTTTTCCCTGTAACAGCAGGGCATATCCACGTTCCTGATACTGCAATGTGGTCAGATGCCCTGTATCGTTTTCCAGCCATCCCACCGGCACTGGCGTGGGGAGTTTGCGTAGCCCGTCCAGATCCCAATCAAATGTCAGCGTCTCTGTGCCAAACCAGAAGACTGCGTCCATCTTTCTCATTGCCGCCCATTTATTTTCCCATCTGCACAGGTCCTCCCCCGTCGCCCCCGATCGGCTGTTGATCTCCCTGGTAGCGATAAAGACCCTGCGGACACAATGCTTTTGAGTCCCTAGATACCACAGAGGATGCATGGAAGTGGATACGATAGTGTCAAAGCAGGCACATCCAAATATCTTTCTCCATTCATTTTCATAGATCTCCTGCATATCCAGATGGCCATCCCTGCGTTCCTCTTCTGACATCAGCCAGAAATCCCTGTCATATTCCCTGAGTCGCTCTTTCTTCTGCTCTTGGCAGAGCGTATAGCCCCTGCGCACCATCACTCTGATCTTCTCCGGCAGCCTGGACAACTTATACAGATCGACCGTATCTCTCGCTCTCCCAGTCACGAGAGTCACATCGTATCTGTCATGATCCACATAGCGCAGCCATACAGACACCCATTCCCTCAACTGATCTTTTTGATTCCAATCCATCTGGATCAGTACTTTATGTTTTTTTTCGGTGGAGCGCAAGACCTCTGTCCTGACCCCTTTCGGGTCCTCCTGCATGAGCAGATCCCTGAGCTGTCCAACCTGGCCCTCCTGTTGATGGATCCCGTCTATCCTGTAGACCAGCCCCTCATACACATTTTCCAGAAGATACTCGTCCCTCAACAGCTGCACATCCCGTGCATCTGTGGCCAGTATATGTGAACTCTGCAGAAGATCCTGGCTGAGCCGCCACAGGGCCACCTTCTGCTCATACTCCGTCCTGCATTTCTGCTGTCTTGTCTCCCTATCCTGTATGTTTGCCAGATTCCAATACATCTGCCCTTTTCTGCGGCAGAAATAGATGGGCAGCTTTACATCCGATATGATACATGCGGATGTGGCCAGTAGCCGCAGATACGCCTCCCCTTCCCAGGAGACCCGTTTGACCTTTCTCTGCCGACACCATCCTCTTATCTCTTTATTCATTTTGAAGATAGAAAAATAAATGGAATATCCCTGGAAAGAAGGATGTTTTCTCATTGAATCATAGAGCCGCATTAAGATATTTTGCTCTCCACCCTCTCTGGAGACCAAAAAAAAGAGATCCTTTTGCTCAACAGGATACTGCAGAAGATCCGCATATGTGGTTGTTAGACTCTGTAAAGTTTCTGTATCTGCCATCATCCACACCTCCTCCTAAGTAACAGCCTGTAAAAACTCCTGATATGCCTCCCTATTATATGCCTGCACATCAAACGCATAATCTGCAGGTACCTTCCCGCGCATAAAAGCTCCCATGCCCTCCAATATGGCTTCTTCCGTCGGCTGGATCAAAAGCTGTCCTTCAGGCAGGATACTGTCGACCACAGTTGAAAAATCCGATACGATGATAGGCATATGGATAGCCCTGGCTTCCAAGAGTACCATTGGCTGCCCTTCATGGATAGACGGCAGGATAAAACAATGACACCTGCGCATGACGGAAAAAGGGTTTTTGACATTTCCCGGGAGGAACACTTTGTCTTCCAGTCCAAGACTAAATATCTTCCTCTCCTCCTGTTCACGCAGAGGCCCATCCCCAAGGATGTATAATCTGGTCTCCGGGTACTCTCCGTGCAGCCGCGCAAAGGCCCGGAGCAATGCCATATGATTCTTTTCCGTGGACAACCGTCCCATCGTCACAAAGTTTATCGTTCTTGTATCGGGGAGAGGGATCAATTGGGCAGACATTTTATTCGCATGGTCTTCTTCCACATTTTGTATCCCATACTGCATCCCTTTTAACGATACGTTTTCATGATCCTCCAGATTCGCTCTGATCCTTTTCTCATTCACAGTATTTTTAGCATAGACAAAATTCTGGAACGTCCTGTCCGTCCCCAGTCTCTTCCGGTTCACTTCCATGACCGATCTTCCACAGGAGACCAGTCTGTCATACTGCGGATATAAAGAGACATTAAAATTCAACGCCTTGCGGAGCGTTTTCTTTCCTTTCACTGTACGCTCCATATCAGCCCCTATATCTGAATGCATCCATATGGACTTTATCTTCGCCTGTCCCTGGAGTAGGACGATCGAATACATGGAGTTATATCCTTCAAAATTTACAATGTAATCGAATCGCGCATCCCCAAAACACCTGCGGAATTCTCTCTTTGCCATCTGGATCGGATATATCCTGCGCATCATGCTGTCATACATCCCTCTGCGCGTGACAAATTCCCTTCTGGCATCTTCATCCACTGTGGACACACAAGCCCCCGTACGCACCAGTACACGGACCTGTTCCGGGATATCATTGATATTCTGCCGCATGGCCGGGTTCCCGGGATCCTCCGCTATATAGACGGTCACATCAAACCGTTCATGATCCACCTGTTCCAATAGATTTAAAAACGAATGGGAGATGCCATTTTCCATGATCTTTCCCCCATGCAAGAGCAACCTCTCCTTTGTTTTTTCCGTGCGTATACGCCTGTAGTCACCAGTCACTCCAAAAACAGCATCCACCACCCGGTCGCTGACCGCGCCGTCTTCATATGGACACATACGTTTTTTTATAGACTGGTAACGCTCTCCATATCTCTCCCAGATGCTGCCGATGTCCCTGATCTCACTTATGATCTCTCCCAGATCAGCGGACGCCGGCCCCGGCAGCTCCTCTGGCATAAGATCCAGTCCTCTGTTCTTCCGATATTCTTCCAGATCCGGGATATAAAATAAGATAGGCCTGTCCAATACCATATAATCCAAAAAAATGCTGGAGTAATCCGATATGAGGATATCTGTGATATGCATGAGCTCATTGGCATCAATGACAGAAGGCACTAACAGACCACGATATTCTTCCAGATCTTTTAACTGCCGATATACCAATTGATGCGGTTTGATGAGGATCTGATATTCTCCCGGATCTACAGCATCCTCCAGCCGCTCTTTTACCTCCAGTAATTCTGTGGGATTTATGATCGCTTTTCCAGACCCACTTTCCCTCCATGTTGGAGCATATAAGATGATCTTCCGATGATCTTGGATCTTGATCCCATACGCCGCCAATCTGTCTCTAACAGATGCAGAGGATGCCTTGACCAGCAGATCATTTCTTGGATAGCCCTCCTGGATGATCTCACCTGGATAGATCCCTTCCATCTTATAGCTGTGCAGATACATCTGGGTCATATGTGGATTCGCAGAGAGGAGATGATCAGCACTCAAAAAATTCCGTACGATATTCGCAACTCCGAAACTCCCATCCGGTATCTGATATCCCATGGTCTTGATCGGTGTGCCATGCCAGGTGTTCACATAGATCTGCTCAGGCTTTTTTGAAAAAAAGCTCTGAAATGTAGTATTGTTGATCAGATATTTAGCTGTGGCCAGAGCCTCCACGTATTCTTTACTCTGATATTTCACAAATACAACATTTTTCCTATCCTGGTACATGTCCATGATCGGTTGATTTTCTTCAAGATCATCGATCACCCAGATATGTTTAAGATCCCTGAACTCCTTCCGACCTAATAATCCCAAAAAAATAGCGTAAGGGTTGTCTACCAGCCCTCTGCCCCAGAAACTTTCATACAACACTGTTTTTTCTGAGACGCGTTTTTGATAGACATCTGCATACTGGGTAAGGAGGACCTGGTGATCGTTTTTATTTTTTGCTGATCTGCGTTCTTCCTTGATCTCTCTATATTCCTGAAGATCCGCCTTAAGATCATTTATCTTCTTCCTTATATCCATAGATCGGCCATCCAATCTCTATGTTAGATTTTTATAGTACCTGCCCCTATTATTTGATGCCCTGTAAACATTTATACATAAAACATGAAACAGAAGGGGCAGAGCGTGTTTGAAAGATCACAGCTGGGAGATACATTCTGTCGCTTTCTGATAATCTGTCTCTACCTGCGTAAGGATCTCCTGTGCTTCCGCGGGGATCTCCCCATCCCGCAATATATCTGTTAAACGTCCACTAGATGCCTGCAGATCCATGAGTTCCAGATTCAGCGCTACACCTTTGATGGTATGGGCCGCCCGAAAAGCTTCTTCCGCATTGCCGGTGGATAAAGCTTCTTTTAGATTTTCAAAACTGGGGTCATTCATAAATTTATTTAAAAATTTTATGATCCGTTCCTCTTTATTTCCCATTCTGCCCATCATCACATCATAATCTCCACCAACATTGCTATAAAAGCTTTTTAAATCCATAATCTGCCCCTTTCTGGCAACCAAACCCTCACACTGTGGGCAAAGTGCCAACTTACCTATATTATATCTTTGATCTTACTCATGATTATACGCTTTTTTTCCGCATTGTAAAGTAAAATTCCTGTGAACACTTTATAAATATAGGGTTTTCTATATCTAAATAAAAAGAGCTATTTACTCTTAATATAAGTAAATAGCTCTTTCAGCTCCCCGAGTAGGACTCGAACCTACGACAACGCGGTTAACAGCCGCGCGCTCTACCAACTGAGCTATCGAGGAATATCTCTTTTCTTGCGTACCTTCAAAACTGCATATACGATATCATTCCTTATCCTGACATTCTGGT
>CANTEW010000014.1 GCA_947652925.1 uncultured Lachnospiraceae bacterium | reverse complement strand
CGGGGCTACCGGGGCGACAGGAGCAACCGGAGCCGACGGGGCGACAGGGGCAACGGGAGCTGACGGGGCAACCGGAGCGACAGGAGCAACGGGAGCTGATGGGGCTACCGGGGCGACAGGAGCAACCGGAGCCGATGGAGCGACAGGAGCGACAGGAGCAACAGGAGCCGATGGAGCGACAGGAGCAACGGGAGCTGACGGGGCGACAGGAGCAACAGGAGCCGATGGAGCGACAGGAGCAACCGGAGCAACGGGAGCTGACGGGGCAACAGGAGCGACAGGGGCAACGGGAGCGACAGGAGCCGATGGAGCGACAGGGGCAACAGGAGCCGACGGGGCGACAGGAGCAACCGGAGCCGATGGAGCAACCGGAGCAACGGGAGCTGACGGGGCGACAGGAGCAACGGGAGCAACAGGAGCCGATGGAGCAACGGGAGCTGACGGGGCGACAGGAGCAACGGGAGCGACAGGAGCCGACGGGGCGACGGGAGCAACAGGAGCCGATGGAGCTACCGGGGCAACTGGAGCGACCGGGCCGACAGGACCTACTGGTGTTGCAGGTACGGGGGCGATCATCCCGTTTGCATCAGGGGTACCAGTCTCTCTGACCACGATCGCCGGAGGCCTTGCGGGACTCCCCGCCTTTATCGGGTTTGGGAACAGTGCGCAGGGTCTTACACTGTTGGGATCTACGATCGACATCACGAATGCCAGCGGGACGCTTTCCAACTTTGCATTCCAGGTCCCGCGTGCAGGTACCATCACTTCGTTCAGCGCATTCTTTAGTACAACAGCGGCGCTTTCCTTAGTGGGTTCCACTGTCACGGTAAGGGCGCAGATCTATCAGTCTGCGACGCCAAACAACGTATTTACTCCGATCGCGGGGACGCTGATCAGCCTGACGCCGTCACTTACTGGGATCCTATCTGTTGGGACATTGTTGAACGGTGCGCTCACAGGGCTCAATATCCCGGTAACGGCCCAGACACGGCTGATGCTCGTATTTTCAGCAACAGCAAGTGGATTGACACTGGTCAATACGGTTGCAGGATACGCGAGCGCAGGTCTGAGCATCAATTAACAGCGCGAGATAAAAATGATCCCCGGAGGTCCCAGTATAGGGACCTCCGGGCAGACTGTAGACAAAGAGAGGTGTCAGAGCCAAACCTTCAGTATCTAGATCAATAAAGTTTGATGATTTTATGTTTGACTGAAACTCTTCACCATATTCTCCAGCTCTTGTTTGATCATTTGATTTAAAGGATATATCATAAAGCTTTCCTTTTTTTAGTTCGTTGGATCATGTTATTTTCAAAAAATATGTAAGGATCTTTTTGTGTCTTTCAATATCATCATCAATGAGTGGGTGGGAACATTTTTTCAGTCCCCATCTCTTTTGGACATGAAGGAGATCTCAATGAAAAAGAAAAATATATTTTGTGTACTTGTATTTACCGTTACGGGCGTTTCAGTAGCCTTGTGGATATGGAACACCTTTTTTTAAGAGATCTGACCAGTACCTAAAAATTTTATAAAACTCAGGTAATAGATCTGGCATGTGTTTGGCAGAATAACATGGATGATAGGATGATGATATGGAGGGGATCATTATGGATGTATTCGATATGCTGACACTGATCGGAGGCTTGAGTTTATTTCTGTTTGGCATGAGTATCATGGGACAGGCCCTGGAACGCCGGGCAGGAGGAAAGCTGCGGCCGCTCCTTGGCAAACTGACCACAAACAAAGCAGCAGGCCTTTTGGCAGGGCTGGGGATCACGGCGGTCATCCAGAGTTCTTCAGCCACAACAGTCATGGTGGTAGGTTTCGTAAATTCCGGTCTGATGACATTGAAACAGGCAGTCAACGTTATCCTGGGCGCGAATATCGGTACGACAGTCACGGCATGGGTGCTGAGTCTTGCCGGGATAGACAGCGGCAATGTTTTTGTCAGCCTGCTGAAGCCATCTTCATTCACACCGATCCTTGCGCTGATAGGGATCATCTTTTACATGTTCTGCCATAATGATAAGAAAAAAGATACGGGTATGATCCTGCTGGGATTTGCCACATTGATGTTCGGTATGGAGACTATGTCAGGCGCTGTCTCCGGACTCCGCAGCGTTCCGGCGTTCCAGGAACTCTTCGTCACGTTCAAAAATCCGGTCCTCGGCGTCCTGGCGGGAACGATCCTGACGGCGATCATCCAGTCGAGTTCCGCGTCGGTGGGTATCCTGCAGGCGCTGGCTGTCACAGGACAGATCTCCTATGGTGCGGCGATCCCTATCATCATGGGACAGAATATCGGCACCTGTGTGACGGCCATGCTCTCCTCTGTGGGAGCGAATAAGAATGCAAAACGTGCGGCGATGGTACATTTGTCATTCAATGTGATCGGGACAGTGATCTGCCTTACGTTATTTGGCATCATCAAGATCATCTTTGCCCCGGCGTTTTTAGATGAGCCTGCGGCGCTGATAGGGATCGCTGTGGCACATTCCATCTTCAATCTATTATGTACAGTCTTTATGCTCCCCTTATCCGGGGCCTTGGAAAAACTGGTGATCCGCCTTGTGCCTGATACAAAACAGTTGGAGACCCAGGAAGAATTGGATGAACGCCTTCTCGCCACGCCTGCGATCGCGCTGGAGCGGTGTCGTGAGGTGGCTGTGGATATGGCGCAGCTGGCGGTCAGCGCTTTAAAGGAGGGGATGGCTTCCTTCAAAGACCATTCCCCGAAACTTGCCGCGTCTATCCGGGAAAAAGAAGAGAAGACAGATCACTATGAGGATATCCTGGGGACATATCTGGTCAGATTGAGTGCAAAACAGATCAGCGGAGACGATAATGCGGAAGCGGCAAAATTATTGAAACTCATCGGGGATTTTGAGAGGATCTCCGATCACGCCGTGAATCTGCTGGGTTCGGCGGAAGAGATGCAGGGCAGGGGGCTGCTTTTCACGCCTACGGCGGTATCTGAGTTCGAGACGCTCTCTTCGGCGATCAGCGAGGTCCTGGATCTGTCGCTGACGGCCTTTCTGGAAGATGACCTGGGAGCGGCGTCTATGGTAGAGCCGCTGGAGCAGGTCATAGATCAGATGAAAGAGCAGATGCGCACACGCCATATCCTCCGTCTGCAAAAAGGTGTGTGTTCCATTGACGCCGGCTTTATATGGTCCGATCTTCTCACCGATCTGGAGCGGACCTCAGACCATTGTTCGAACATCGCCGGATGTATCATAGAGATGGCTGAGCATAAGATGGATCTTCATGGGTCGCTGCGTGAGTTCCGGGATGATAATGAGATATTTCAGGAGAGATTTAAGGTATATGCGCGTAAATATACTTTAAGTTGACGGTCTGGGCGGGGGGATAAGAGATATGCCTCAGGCAGTCAGTGTGATGACGAAGCAGGCGCCTCCTCCGGGAGTGTCTTCCACGTAGATCTGTCCTTTGTGCAGATGTATCATCTCCTTGGCGATACAGAGCCCCAGGCCGAAATGGTCTCTATCGTGGTGGGCGCAGTCCGACCGATAGAACCTCCTGAATATGGCTTCTTTTTGATCGTCCGGTATACCAGGGCCGTTGTCGGCCACCTGGATCATGAGCTTTCTGTGTTTTTGGGAAAGATCTAGTTGGATGTGGCCGCCGGCGGGTGTATAGGACAGTGCGTTATCCAGCAAGATCTCCAGTACCTGGGTCATACGGTCTGGATCCCATTCTTGGGGTGGGACGGCATCCTCGGGAAGATGGATATCCAGGCGGATGTTTTTTCCCCTGGCCCGCGGCAGATACCGTTCATAGATCTCCAATAAAAAGGTGTCCGGTTCTGTCCTTGAAGGATGGAAGCTCCAATTACCGCTGTCAGCATTGGCCAGGGCCAGCATATCGTTGATCAGACGTTCCATCCGATGGCCTTCTTCCTGGATGTTGGCGGCAAATTGCTGCTGTTTCTTTTCAGGGGCTCCCTGCATAGCTGTCAGACTGGATAAGATGACCGTCAGGGGAGTGCGCAGTTCATGGGAGGCGGCGGCTATGAACGCTGTCTGGCGTTTGCGGTTTTCTTCTATAGGCAGCAGCACGCGCCGGGTGAAAGACCAGGAGAAGACAGCCAGGGAGAGGAGTGCTGTGAGGGCGGCGGTGAGAAAGAGTGAGTTCTGCCGCATGCGGGCATTTTTTTCCCTCTCCAGAGAGTATAAGGTGGTCACATGGAGGGCGTTTTTGTTTCTGGGGATGATGGATACGGAGGCATAGTATCCGTGTCCTTTATCAAGAGTGAATGTTTTAGTCTCCGTCACCTTGTTGTTTTGTTCTTTGAGGCCGGCTTTTTTCTGGGCTTCTTTAAAAAGCCCGGATGTTTCGTCCGTATGACTTAAAGAGTTAAAAAAAAGGGGCGTGTCCCCATCCGAGATATGGATCAGGAAATGATGGTTATCCTCTAACTGCAGTAACCACTGGTGGGAGATCACAGACTGATCTTCCAGATAGGAGACCGCGGAGGCCGCGTTTTTCTCAAAAGAGAGGAAACTCTCACGGGAAGCGTCGGCGTGCAGGATAAAGAGACAGATGCAGGTCATGGCGATGAGGATCGAGCCTGTGACCAGTGTACAGAAGATCGTGAGCTGCAGATGGAGTTTTTTAAACATGGCCCGCCTCCAATCGGTAACCGATCCCCCGGATGGTCTTCAGCTGGGTATGGCTTTCAACGGCCTTCAGCCTGCGGCGGATGAAATGGATATAATTATCCAGATTGCCGTCCTCCACTTCGGCATCCATACCCCATACGCTGGTCAGGATCGTACTGCGGGGGAGCGTCTGCCGGGGGTTGCGCAGGAAAAGCTCCATCAGATCCCCCTCCCGTTTGGAAAGGGTGCAGGATCTGGTCTGACAGGACAGGATATTTTGCTGGGTATCGTATCTGAGGTCGCTGAAAGTGAGCCCTTGATGGTCCACCATAGAGGAGGGACGCCGGATGATACAGCGTATCCGCGCCATCAGCTCTTGAAATGCAAATGGTTTGACGATATAGTCGTCTGCACCGCAGTCCAGGCCGGTGATCTTATCCTGCAGCCCGCCCAGGGCGGTGAGGAGGATGACAGGGGTCTGGATATTATCTTTCCGGATGGTCTTTAGAAGGGTCAGTCCGTCCATCGAGGGCAGCATACGGTCCAGGATCACAAGATCATAAGTCTGCGTGCGGATGAGTTCCAGGCCGGCGGCTCCATCCGGGCAGGTCTCTGTCCGGCATTGTTCCTGTTCCAACTGATATTTCAGGGTTTCACATAAGTTTTCATCGTCTTCGATCAACAAGATATGCATGGGGACTCCTTTTTTCTATACTATGATCTGATATCATATCACAGATAGAAGAGAAAAACCTCTAAAAAATCTCTAAACATAGTAAAACACCAGAAAACATATCCCGCATGCGCATCCCCAGAGAGATCTACCACATAGACGGCAGAGTCTCCTATATGATAAAATACGATAAAAGAGCGACAATCTCTGGAAAGACCAGCGACTATCGCTCCTTTTAAATCTATAGATCGGGGCAACAAGATTCGAACTTGCGGCCTCACGGTCCCGAACCGTGCGCTCTACCAAACTGAGCCATGCCCCGGACAAAAAGCATTATAATATATTTTGGCGAAAAAGAAAAGCCTTTTTTTTGATTTAATATTTTTGTAATATAAATACCAAAACTATTGCAAAATGATTAAAAATAGGTTAGAATATGGATAAGGAATCTTGAAATAGGGGGTATTGATCAATGACAGCAAGGAAACGGGCGATAGCTTTTACGACAGCAGTCTTTTTGGCGGCGACGACTATATCCAGTCCGGTGGCGGCTTCAGTGCAGGAGATCCTGCCAGAGTGCTTGCCCCAGACTACTGTATCGGAGGACCAGGTATCTCTGGGGCAGATATCTGTAGATGGGATACCGGATCTTCCGGATCAGTTGATGCAGGGAGTGAGCGGGGACTTTTTGCAGACTGGACCCTTGGGAGATGGAGGGACAGACGCGGACGGACAGGGGGTGTCGGAGGAGTTGGAGGGATCGGAGGATCTGGAAGGAGCCGGGGGAGACAGCGGCGGACCTGCGGAGATGATCCAGGGAGAGATGCGGGGAGATGGAGTCTCAGACGGGGATCAGGATGGATATACGGGGAGAGTCCCTCTGGAAGACCTGCAGGATCAGGAGAAACTTGACAAAGCGCTGGCCGACGGGCTTGTGGAACTGGTACCGGATACGGAGGAGATCCATGGAGACGATCAGAGGGCGGGCGCCGGGGTGGGGAATATCATCGACGCAGCTCTCCGTGAAGTAGGAGTCTCAGGCCGGCCGAATAAGTATACATACTGGCTGGGGGCTATAAGCGGTACCTATTCTTATGCGTGGTGCCATGCCTTTGTATCCTGGTGCGGCGCCCAGATCGGCGGAGCGGGGCAGATCCCCCGGACGGCCAGCTGTTTTTACGGCGCACAGGAGTTCAAAGCCCGGGGGCAGTGGAAGGACCGGATCAGCGGTTATGTCCCCAAAGCGGGAGATATCATTTATTTTGACTGGGACGCCAACGGCGGATATGACCATGTGGGCATCGTCCATTATGTGAGCGGCGGACGGGTACATACGATCGAGGGGAATGCGGGGGATGCCGTAAGGCTTGATGGCGGGCGTACAGCCGGGTATGCTCTCACAGACATCCAGATCATCGGGTATGGCACGCCGCAGACGTCTACGGCGCCCCAGGTCCGTGGCTGTCTGGATGCTGTGACAGGCGGCGATAACAGTGTGCATGTGAAGGGCTGGGCTTTTGATGAGAACGATCTCACCCAGCCATTGGATATCCATGTGTATGTGGGCGGGCCTGCAGGATCTGGCGCGCCTGGCTATACGGTCAAGGCAGACAAGACCCGGGAAGATGTGGATATGGTCTATCCGGGCGTGGGCGAGGAACATGGTTTTGACGCTACGGTGGCCGTCAGCAGGACAGGGGATCAGCCCATCTATGTATATGCTGTCAGCATAGGGGAAAAGGATCCCAATCCCATGCTCGGCTCCAGTACGGTCAATATAAAAGAAGATAAAGAAAGGCCAGTGATCACCAATGTGGAAGTCAGTGATATCTCAGCGGAGGGCTATATGGTCACCTGTGAGGTATCAGATAATGTGGGGATCAAGAAAGTAGAGTTCCTGTCCTGGCATGATACCCAGACCGAGGAGCAGGCGGTGCGGTTGAACGGTACAGTGGAAGACGGTGTGGCGGAATGCTATATCCCGATCGCAGAGCTGGGCGGCCAGAGCGGGACATATACGACGCGTATCTATGCGTACGATATGATAGGGAACCAGTCTGCGGTGACAGCAAAAGAGGTATCCATAGATCTGACCGCTCTGGATCAGTACGAGGCAAAGAATATCAGCACTGATTTTATCGCCCGGATCGAGAATGAGGGCAGCGGCAGAGTCCTGACTGGTCTAACGGACCGCATGGCTGTCGTCGGCCGGACAGATACAGGCGCGGATGACCAGATATGGAGATTTGTGCGGGACGACGACTATGGGTATACCATCCAGCTGAAGTCAAACAGCGCGTATCTGTCAGTCTCTGCCCCCTCAACGGGCGGAGATGCCTGCGCAGTACTCCAGGCAGGCCAGGGACAAGAGCAGATCTGGCAGGTACTCCAGGCAGGAGAGGATACATATTATCTCAATCCGAGAGATGAGAAGATCAGTGTCCTTGGGCAGAGTGGAGAAGGCGACAGTGATCTGGTATGTATGCAGGCTTTCGACACGACAGCAGGGCAGCGTTTTAGGATACAGAAATTATCAACAAATGTGAAGAGCCTCACATTAAATAAGAGTGAGATCACTTTCACAGAGGCTCTGCAGACGGCAAAGCTCAAAGCCACGATCAAACCGAAACGGGCAGCGGATGAGAAGATCCGTTGGGCGACCAGTGATGAAAAAGTAGCCACGGTGGATAAAAGAGGGAAGGTCACGGCCATAGGGAACGGCACAGCGGATATCAGCGCGGCCACAGAGGACGGGAGTATCTCCGTGATCTGTAAGGTCACAGTAGATATCAAGGTCACAGGGGTCAAGTTAGATAAGCAGCAGATCAAGTTGGAGAAAAAGGGGGCAGCGCAGAAGCTCTCGGCAGCAGTCACACCCAGCAATGCGAATGACCGGTCTGTCACATGGAGCAGCAGTGATAAGAAAGTCGCGTCTGTGGATCAGTCCGGGAACGTGAAGGCAGTGGCCAATGGTACTGCAGTGATCACGGCGGAGACAGTGGATGGCAAGAGATCGGCAGTCTGCAATGTCACGGTCCAGATCCCGAGAGTGGGAGCGGGCGGGACTGTAAAAAATGGATCCTATACATACACAGCGGATCATATCATCGGCAAGTCAGACTCTACGACAGTGATCTACCGGCAGAAAAAGGGCAAGAGCAAAGAGAAGCTCACCCAGATCGGGGCAAAAGCCTATCTGAGACTGATGACCGGAAAAAAATTGTATTTTGAAAAAGCCGTCACAAAAAGCCGCAGGGACCTCTATGCGATGGATATCCGGACATCCAAAAAGCAGCTGGTCCGCACGGACACCACGATCGTGAGCAGCCGCGGGAAGAAGTTCCTTGTGAAACCTTATGCAGCGAAAGTGAAGCCGCAGTCCTATTCTATATTGAATGTATCTACAGGCAGGGCAACACAGATCGCCAGGAAATGTCTGGCGGCGTCCATGACCAAGTCGAGAGTCTACTACGTGGAAGCTCTTTCGAAGAGAGCAGGCAAAGGGTGGACAGCTCAGGTGCGTTCCTGTAACCTCTCCGCCGGTAAAGATAAAACTCTCACAGGCAAGATCACCGTAGGGGCGTGTGAGGAGATAACGGCGAAGAAGATCGTCTACAAGTCGGGAAAGATCTGGTATCAATACACGTACGCTACAAAAAAGAAAAAGAAAGTAGATCTATAGAGCGCTGGGAGCGATGCGGCTTGCAACGAAAGAGGCCTTATGGTAAAATGTCCCCATGTCCGGCAGCGATATGGATGCGGGAAAAAAGCATCACTTGGATATATAGAGGATGATATGGGAAAAAGACATTTCACTTAGGGGGACAAAGAAATGGACGATCTGAAGTTTTTGGAAGAACAGCATGTCAGCCCGGAGCTGATCCAGGGCGTTATGAGATACCGGGAGGAATATACGGTGGCAGAAGAGGCGGCAGACAGGATCGTAAAGCCGATGCTCATGTTTTATGGGAGAGAGATCCTGGAGATGGCGATCGCCGCTCTGCTGGATGGAGAGAATATCCTCCTGACCGGGCCGAAGGCCACGGGAAAAAATATCCTGGCGGAGACTCTGGCGTATCTGTTCCACAGACCTGCCTACAATGTATCTTTTCACGTGAACACCAGCAGCGCGGAACTGATCGGGACGGATACCTTCGAGGATGGCCAGGTCAAGCTGCGCCGGGGGAGTATCTACCAGTGCGCCCAATATGGCGGGTTTGGCATCTTAGATGAGATCAACATGGCAAAAAACGACGCAGTTTCCGTGCTGCACGCCACATTGGACCACCGCAGGAGCATCGATGTGCCTGGGTACCATAAGATAGACCTCCATCCGGCGGCCCGGTTCATCGGGACGATGAACTACGGGTATGCCGGGACGAAAGAACTCAACGAGGCGCTGGTCTCCAGGTTCCTGGTGATCGATATGCCGGCGCAGACAGCGGAGACACTGGGATTCATCATCCGTACTTCCTACCCCCAGGCAAAGCCGGAGGCGGTGGAGCAGTTCGTAGGTCTGTTTTTGGATCTGCAGCTGAAAGCGGATAACAGCGAGATATCTACGAAAGCGCTGGATCTGAGGGGGCTCTTGGCGGCGCTGGGTACGATACGGACAGGCCTGCGCCCGGTGCAGGCTGTGCGCATGGGCATCACCAATAAGACCTTCGATATCTTTGAAAAGGAGATCGTGGACGATGTGGTGATGACCAGGATACCGGAAGATTGGACCAGGGAAAATGTCTATGGATGAAAATCAGCTGGAATTAGAAAATAGGATCAAAAACCTCCTGTGGACGGTGAGCGGCGATTATACCCTGGATATGAAGCCGGACGTGGAAGCGTTCCTCCGGGCAAAAGAGATCGCATTGTACGACGGCGTAAAACAGGGAGCTTTTGCAAAATATTACGATAAAGAAGAACTGGGACTCTATCTGGTCAAGAAGATCTATCTGAAGGCGGAGGAAGGGCCGCTCACCTATGTGGCGCAGCTCTGTATGGAGGAGGCAGTGGGAGAGCGGATCCGGGCGGAGCGTCCGGGGGTGGAGTCTATCCGGCAGAAAGCTTTTGCCGCCATCCTGGAGCAGGAATTGGGATACATGGCGTCCACCCCCTGGGGCAGGCTCAAATTCGCTCTGCTAAAAGAATATGTACAGGGCAGTCATCCGGCGGAAAAGAGGATAAGGGCGTGGATGGATCAGGTCTATCAGTGCAGGGATACAAAGGACAGCGGGGAGCTGATCCAGATCATCGACCGGCTCTATAACCAGGTGGTGGATCCGGGATTCGAGAAAGCGCATGGGGATCTGGAGAAAGTCCTGGCGGTGACCATAGAGGAACTGACAGAGTTTTCCTGGCAGGACTTCCTCTCCGAAGAGATGTATGAAGATGCTCTGGAGGCTTATCTGGAACAGCTGACCGATAACATCACCAATATGGAGAGCCTGGAGCAGGAAGAGCCGGAGGAAAAAGAAGAACGCGCGCCTCAAAAAAAGGTCGTGAGAGTGGTGACGCCGGAGGCTCTGGAGAAGATGTATTCCTATGTGGAACTGAATTTCGGCAGGACGTATCTGCCGGAACTTGAAAATAAGAAGATCAACCATCACATGTGCCGGGATATCCACAGCGACTGCAGCCTTTATTTTACCGAAGGTATCCTGCAAGATCCGGTGAAAGAGAATTATCAGTTAAAATACGCGAGAAAGACCCGGGAAAAAAATAAATTCCTCTATTATGATAAACATCGGATCGTCAAACGCAACATCAGCGTGCTCACGGATACTCTGAAAAAATCCCTGGTCATGCGCAACGAGGTGATGGAGGTGGATTCCCACTGGGGGCGGGTGGTGCCGGCGAAGATGTGGAAAGTGGGCCGTTCAGACGATACCCGCCTGTTTACCAGGGAGATCAAGGGCGACAGTTCGGATTTCGTCGTGGATGTGCTGATCGATGCCAGCGGATCCCAGCGTTCCCGGCAGGGGGAAGTGGCGATCCAGGGGTATATGATCAGCGAGAGCCTGAGCAATGTGGCGATCCCTCACCGGGTGATGAGTTTCTGTACGTTCTGGGACTATACGATCTTGCACAGGTTCAGGGACTATGATGACGACAGGAGCCAGAATGACCGGATCTTCGACTATATCACATCTTCCAATAACCGGGATGGACTGGCGGTGAAAGCGGCGGGTTACGGGCTTTTGCAGAGAGAGGAAGAGAAGAAGATCTTGATCGTCCTCAGCGACGGCCGGCCCCATGATGTGATCGTGAACAGGCCAAATGCCCGCAACCCAAAGCCTTATGAAGGAGGATATGCCATCAAGGACACAGGGTTTGAAGTGCGCAGGCTGCGCAATATGGGCGTGAGCGTTCTGGGCGTGTTCGCCGGGGAGGAAAAAGATCTGGCCACGGAGAAGAAGATCTTCGGGAAAGATTTTGCATATATCCATGATATTGAGGATTTTTCAAAGATCGTTGGTAAATATTTGACCCGTCAATTGGACAGGGACATCTAAAATTGTTAAAAAAGACAGGGCGCATGGTCTGATATAGGTAATTTTACACAAAAAAATAGCGATATTCTTATATTTCCACTTTCTTTTTTGGCTATTTTGTAATAAAATAGAGGGAAAGGAACTATTGCAAGAGCCTGAAAGAGAGAGAAGGGATTGGGTGAGAGGATGATATCGAATCAGGTGCTCCAAAATACGATAGAAGGGTTAAAAGAAATATCAAGGACAGATCTATGTATCATGGATGTGAAAGGGAAGGTCTTGGCTTCCACATTTGCGGAGGATGTCCCTGTTTTTGTGGAAGTGAAGGCCTTTGCAGAATCCCAGGCAGAGAGTCAGTTGGTGAAGGGCTATCAGTATTTTAAAGTCAGCGATGATAACCAGCTGGATTATATCCTGGTGGTGTACGGGGATAATGAAGATACATATATGATCGGTAAATTAGCCGCGTTCCAGATCCAGAGCCTGATCGTGGCATATAAGGAGAGGTTTGATAAAGACAGCTTTATCAAGAATCTCCTGCTGGATAACCTGCTCCTTGTGGATATCTATAACCGCGCGAAAAAACTCCATATTGAAGCGGACGTTCGCAGGGTGGTGTTCATCCTGGAAGTGAGACAGGAAAAGGAACATCATTCAGTGGAGAATGTGAAGGCTCTGTTCCATGGAAAGAGCGGCGACTTTATCACCGCAGTGGATGAGAAGAGCATCATCATCGTAAAAGAGCTGGCGGAAGATGAAGGCTATGAGGAGATGGATAAACTGGCGCGCAGTATCCTGGATTCACTGGGGATCGACAAACAGTCCGGCAGCCATATCGCTTACGGGGCTATCGTCCGGGAACTCAAGGAAGTGTCCAGGTCTTACAAGGAGGCGCGGATGGCTCTGGATGTGGGCAAGATCTTTTTCGGTGAGAGGGATGTGATCGCGTACAGTTCCCTGGGTATCGGAAGGCTGATCTACCAGCTCCCCATACCGCTCTGCAAGATGTTCATCCGTGAGATCTTCGAGTCAAAGTCACCGGATGATTTTGACGAGGAGATCCTGACCACGATCGATAAGTTTTTTGAAAACAGCTTAAATGTCTCGGAGACGTCCAGACAGCTCTATATCCATAGGAACACGCTTGTCTACCGTTTGGATAAACTGCAGAAGAGTACGGGTCTGGATCTGCGCGTATTTGAAGATGCCATAACTTTTAAGATCGCCCTGATGGTGGTGCGCTATATGAAATACATGGAAACCCTGGAGTATTGAAGAAAGGGTGTCACATAAGGAGAGTACGATGATCGATCTGATAGATGTGAGCAAAACATATTCGAAAGGGCAGCCGGCAGTCAAGAATGCTGATCTGCATATAGAAAAAGGAGAGTTTGTATTTATTGTAGGGAATAGCGGCTCCGGAAAATCCACATTGATCAAGTTGCTGCTGAAAGAACTGGATGCCTCTTCAGGGACAGTGATGGTAGACGGGATCGACTTAAGGAATATGAAACGCCGCCAGGTGGCAAAATACCGCAGGAAACTGGGGGTGGTCTTTCAAGATTTCCGTCTGTTGAAAGACCGGAATGTGTATGAGAATGTGGCTTTTGCCCAGCGGGTCATCGGACGGCCGACCAGGGTGATCCGCAAGAGAGTCCCGGAGATGCTGACCCTGGTGGGGCTGGCGGAAAAATACAAAGCCCGTCCGAAAGAATTGTCCGGAGGCGAGCAGCAGAGGGTGGCTCTGGCCCGTGCCCTCGTCAACCGTCCGGATATCCTGCTGGCGGATGAGCCTACCGGGAATCTGGATCCGCAGAATGCTACGGAGATCATGCGTCTGTTGGAGGAGATCAATAACAGGGGGACAACGGTCGTAGTGGTCACTCATAATAAAGAGATCGTGAACGCTATGAAAAAGCGTGTGGTGGCCATGCGCAAAGGCGTGATCATCAGCGATGAGCAAGAAGGAGAGTATCACTATGAGGATTAGTACGATCGCTTATGAGCTGAAACAGGGATTTAAGAATATCGCCAGGAACTGGATGTTCTCTCTGGCGTCGATCGTCACGATGGCGGCCTGTATCTTTATATTCGGTATCTTCTATTCCATCGTCACGAATGTGGATCATATTGTGAAGAGTGTGGAAGAGGAAGTGCCGATCACAGTCCTATTTGAGGAAAATGTGGGCGAGGAAGTGATCAAGGACGTGGGGCGGCGGATACAGGATCGTCCAGAAGTGCTGGAGATCCGGTATGTGTCGGCAGAAGAGGCATGGGAGACTTTCAGGGATCAGTATTTCGGGGGATCCAAGGCTGCTGCGGAGGGGTTCCACGATGACAATCCGCTGGCAAATTCCTCGAACTATGAGGTTTATGTAAAACAGATCGAGCAGCAGGGGGATCTGGTCGCCTATATCGAGGGACTGGAAGGTGTACGGGAAGTCCGGCAGTCAGAGAGTGCGGTCAAGACTCTGGTGAGTTTCAACCGTCTGGTGGCCACTGTGTCGATCGCTATCATCGCTATCCTGCTGGTCGTAGCGATCTTTTTGATCAGCAATACGATCTCCACGGGGATCACGATCCGGCGGGAAGAGATCGGGATCATGAAGCTGATCGGAGCCACAGACCTCTTTGTGCGCACACCTTTTTTGCTGGAAGGGATCATATTGGGGCTGATCGGAGCGGCGATCCCTCTGGCAGCATTGTTCGTGATGTATAACCAGGTGATCTTACATATTTTAGAAAAATTCAAAGTGCTGGACGGGATCTTGCAGTTTGTACCAGTAGGACAGGTGTTCAGAGTCCTGCTCCCTGTGGGCCTGATGCTCGGCATGGGGATCGGATTTTTTGGCAGTTTATTTACCACCAGGAAGCATTTGAATGTATAAAAGATGGAAAGATCGGATAAGAATAGTAATAAGTCATTTATGGCGCGGGCAGGATCACAGCCCGCGCAGTTTACTCTGGAGAGGATGACAAGGAGTGGATATGGAGAGTCATGGGAGATTTTTCAAAGGTTTTGTTCTGGGCATCCTGCTGATGGCGGTGCTGTCTGCCGGAGGTTTTTATGTATATACGACGATGGGGCAGGCACGGTCAAAAGAAGCGCTCACCAGTAAGGAGAGCCTGGATAAGATCGGCTATCTGAGCGATCTGATCGATATGTATTATCTCAATGATACGAAAGTGGCAGATCTGCAGGAAGGGATGTATGCAGGGCTGGTGGCTGGCCTGGGGGATCCCTATTCCCGATATTATACCGTTGAAGAATATGGGGCGCTCAATGAAGAGACACAGGGCCATTACGAGGGGATCGGCGTGGTCATGCAGCAGGGGGAAGACGGGCTGGTCACCCTCGTCCGCTGTTATGAAGGCGCTCCCGGGGAAAAGGCAGGCTTGAAGGCAGGGGATGTGATCTATAAAGTAAATGACCAGGAAGTATTGGATATGGATCTTTCCACTGTGGCAAAAAAGATCAAAGACCCTAAAGTCGATCCAGTCCATCTGACGATCGCAAGAGAAGGGGAAGATGATCATCTTGAACTGGATATCGAGAAAGAAGAAGTGAAGGTCCCTGTGGTCGGCCATGAGATGCTGGACGATCATGTGGGTTATCTCGCAATCTATGAATTTACAGACGTGACGCTGGAACAGTATCAGGAAGCGAGGAAAGACCTGGAAGAGCAGGGGATGGAGAAGCTGGTGATCGATCTTCGGGATAATCCGGGGGGACTCCTTTCATCAGTCTGTGATGTGCTACGCACCATCCTGCCCAAAGGCCTGATCGTATACACAGAGGACAAATATGGAAAGAGGGAAGAGGAACTCTGCGAGGGCCGCACACCGATCGACATACCATTGGCTGTGCTGGTCAACGGGAACAGCGCCAGCGCCTCGGAGATCTTCGCCGGTGCTGTCAAAGACCATCAGGTAGGCACGATCGTGGGGACCACCACCTATGGAAAAGGTGTGGTGCAGACGGTCAAAGATCTTGGCGACGGCAGCGCTCTGAAACTGACCATATCCAATTATTACACGCCCAACGGCGTCAATATCCACGGCGTGGGTATCGAACCGGACGAGAAAGTGGAGATGGATGGAGAGAGCAAAGAAGATGCCCAATTGAAAAAGGCAGTGGAAGTATTAACGGGACAATAGTATGTACATGGATATAGATGGAGGGTCTTATATGGGTGAGTACATAATCACAACAGATAATAATTCTGATCTGCCGGAGGATCTTTACAGGGACTATCAGGTGGGATGTACCTATCTCAGCTACAGCATAGACGGCCGGACGTATACGAAAGAAGAGTTCCTGCCCACAGACGAGTTTTATGCCCGTATGCGGGCGGGAGCCATGCCCACCACGGCCCAGGTGAATCCTGAGACGGCCAGAGAGATGATGGAACCTTATCTGATGGAGGGAAAAGACATCCTGCATATCGCCTTCTCTTCAGGGCTGAGCGGGAGTTATGACAGCAGCTGCACAGCAGCGGCGGAGCTGTCTGAGAGATATCCCCAGCGGAAGATCCTTGTGGTGGATTCTCTGTGTGCTTCTCTGGGACAGGGACTCCTGGTCCATTATGCTGTGAAGATGAAAGCGGAAGGGAAGTCCATGGAAGAGGTAGCAGAGTGGGTGGAGGACCATCGCAGGAACATTGTACATCTGTTCACTGTAGACGATCTTGATCATCTGCACAGGGGCGGACGAGTCTCCAAAGCAACAGCGGTGGTGGGCGGCATGTTAAATATCAAGCCGGTACTCCATGTGGATGATGGGGGCAGATTGGTGGCGATCGGAAAAGTACGGGGGAGGAAAAAGTCCCTGCAGGCTCTGGTGGATGGGATGAAAGAGCGTGTGGGTTCTTATGCGCCTCAGTGCGATACGGTCTTTATCAGCCATGGGGATTGCCTGGAAGATGCCCGTTATGTGGAGAGGAAAGTCAGAGAGATCTATCCTATACAGACGGTCGTCATCAATTATGTGGGTGCTACGATCGGCGCCCATTCCGGCCCGGGGACAGTGGCGCTGTTTTTCCTCGGGGATTTAAGATAGAGTACAGATGGACAGAGAGACGTTCCGTGAGGGGAGGAGAAAAAGATGGGACAAGGACACCAAAGAGTGTGTGCCTATGTGGATCTGGGGGCCATCATGTGGAATCTGCAGCAGATCCATGAGGCGACTGCGGGACATACACAGATCATGGCGGTGATAAAGGCGGACGGATACGGCCATGGGGCCATACCGATCGCAAAGAAAGTGGAGAGCCTGGAGTATCTGTGGGGGTTCGCGGTGGCTACGGCAGAAGAAGCATACGAGCTGCGGAGCGCAGATATCCGTAAGCCGATCTTGGTATTGGGGTATACTTTTGAGGAGGATCATGCCAGGATGTGCCAGGAAAAGGTCATACCCACAGTGTTCACATTGGAGATGGCCCGGAAAATGTCGCAGGCCGCCTGCGGCCAAAAAGGTTGTATGGAAGTCCATCTGGCCCTGGATACGGGCATGACCCGGATCGGATTCACAGATGACGAGGAGTCTGTCAGGACATGCGCAGAGATCGCAGCGCTCCCGGGTCTGCGTGTGACAGGGATGTTCACGCATTTTGCCAGGGCGGATGAATATGATCTGGATCCATCGATCCGGCAATTGGAGAGGTATCAGGCCTTTGCAGATGCGCTGGAGAGAGAAGGGGTGCATCTGCAGTACCGTCATTGTTCCAACAGCGCAGGGATCATGAATTATCCAGAGGCGGCGCTGGATCTGGTGCGGGCGGGGATCATCTTATACGGCCTGCTCCCTTCCGATCAGGTCTATACGGATAAGGTCCGGATAAAGCCTGCGTTGGGATTGAAGAGCCATGTGATCTATGTCAAAGATGTGGAGAGAGGCGTGCCTGTCAGTTATGGGGGTACCTATGTAACGCCAAAGAAGATGCGGATCGCCACCATCCCGGTGGGCTATGGGGATGGATATCCCAGGAGCCTGTCAAATAAGGGGTATGTGCTGATCCGTGGGAAGAAAGCCCCTATACTCGGGAGAGTCTGTATGGACCAGTTCATGGTGGATGTGTCCCATATCCCGCAGGCGCAGACAAGGGATACAGTGACACTCATCGGGAGCGATGGGGATGAGCGGATCACAATGGAAGAGCTGGGGGATCTGAGCGGCAGGTTTGATTATGAATTTGCCTGTGGCCTGACGGCAAGGGTCCCCCGGGTGTATGTCTGAGCATACGGATCAAAAATATGACAAAAAATGTTGACATGATCTGTCTATATTTCGGATAGTTTTCTGACCCTACATAGTCTATAATGGTAAAGATAAAGTCGATCTTGTTTTTTTAAACAGAAAGGAGTTATTTTTATGAGACGTGTTACACGTAGTCTGTTGGCTGTTGCCGTTGCGGGAGTGGTATCCCTTGCACCGGTGGCGGGCGTAGCGGACCAGCCTTTTGTGACGACTGTCTATGCCCATGGGCATTGCGGCGGAGGCGGCCATCATGGAGGCGGATATGGTTATGGAGGCGGTGCTGCTCCCTGCTATTATTATTGTAATGGCCATGAAGCGCATCTGCATAATAATGGCGTTTGTCCTTATGCATATACCGCTCCGACCGTTCCCACGCCCGCTCCTGCAAAGCAGAGTGTGAGTAAGAGTACTGTAAGGAAGGTCCAGAAGAGGCTGAACCGCATCGGTTACCGCTGTGGGAGGGCCAACGGTGTGATGAACGCCAAGACGAAGAAGGCTATCAGGAGATTTAAGAGGGATTGCGGCCTGAAGGCAAACTGCGCGATCAAAAAACCAGTATTGAGAGCTCTGGGATTATAGGTAAAGGGCTTTCTTTCTTAGAGGGCATCTGTCTGTGCAGATGCTCTTTTTCTTTTGCAGATGGATGATCATCCCTTAGAGTTGAAATCTATCAGAGGGTATGATAAAATCTCCTTATGGAAACAGCGTAAAGGAGCATTCGTATGATCGCATATTTAAAAGGGACAGTGGCAGAGATAGAGAAGGACAGTATCATATTGGAATGCGGGGGTATCGGTTACCGGATCTTCATGCCGGTCTCTGTGTTGGAGCGGATGGGGAGGACAGGACAGGAGCTGACTGTCCATACATATCTGAATGTGAGGGAGGATGCCATGCTGCTCTATGGTTTCCTTACAAAAAACGATCTGTCAGTGTTCCGTCTGCTCTTAGGGGTGAGCGGGATCGGACCGAAGGCGGCGATGGGGATCTTGTCCCATTTTTCCTGGGAGGATCTGAGTTTTGCCGTTCTCTCGGATGATGCGGCGGCTATCGCCAGAGCGCCAGGCATCGGTAAGAAGACGGCGCAGAAGGTCATATTGGAATTGAAAGATAAGCTCAAGTTACAGGATGCTCTTGAAGAGAAGTTGTCAGGAGATATCCCCAGGGAGAGTACGGGGGTATCAGAGGCGTCCCAGGAGGCAGTGGAGGCTCTGGTCGCATTGGGGTACGGCCGCACGGAAGCTTTGAGAGCAGTGCGCCAGGTATCTGTGGGAGAGGACATGGATGTGGAAGGGCTCCTGCGGGCCGCTTTGAAGCAGATGGTCTGAGTTGGGAGAGAAGTTTGACAGATGGGAAAGAGAATGATCACCACGGATGTGATGGAAGAAGACATACGTCTGGAAGGGAACCTGCGGCCGCAGACCCTGGATGGATACATTGGGCAGGAAAAGATCAAACGCTCGCTGAAGATATACATAGAAGCCGCCAGACAGAGGAAGGATCCCCTGGACCACGTGCTGTTCTACGGGCCTCCCGGGCTGGGGAAGACGACACTGGCGGGGATCATCGCAAATGAGATGCAGGTCCATATGAAGGTGACTTCCGGGCCGGCGATCGAGAAACCGGGAGATATGGCGGCGGTCCTCAACAACCTCCAGGAGGGGGATGTCCTTTTTGTAGACGAGATCCATCGTCTGAACAGACAGGTGGAGGAGGTCCTCTATCCGGCCATGGAGGATTTTGCTATCGATATCATCGTTGGGAGAGGGGCCTCGGCCCATTCTATCCGTCTGGATCTGCCGCGTTTTACGCTGGTGGGTGCCACGACGCGGGCGGGACTGCTGACTGCGCCTCTGCGCGACCGTTTTGGCGTGACCCAGCATCTGGAGTTCTATGATCCCAGGGAACTCAGTACGATCATCCTGCGCTCTGCCCGGGTCCTGGGAGTGAAGATCGATGAAGAAGGGGCTATGCAGATCGCGCACCGTTCCAGAGGGACACCCAGGCTGGCCAACCGGCTCCTGAAGCGTATCCGGGACTTTGCCCAGGTAAAATATGATGGCAAGATCACAGAGGATGTGGCTTCCTTTGGACTGGATCTTCTGGAGGTGGATCAGTATGGGCTGGATCAGGTGGACCGGAAGATCCTGAAGACCCTGATCATCAATTTCCAGGGAGGGCCGGTGGGACTGGATACGCTGGCCGCTTCTATCGGTGAGGATCCGGGGACTTTAGAGGATGTGTATGAGCCCTATCTGCTGCAGAATGGTTTTATCAGCCGGACCCCCCGAGGGAGAGTGGCCGGAGGGCTGGCTTACAGCCATCTGGGTCTCCAGCAGCAGGAATAAAAAAGGTTGTTTTTCTGGAGATTTTGATTATAATATATAAGATGATGTTTTTTATACTGGATGAAGAGGGATGATCAGGGATACGATCAGCTTAAGAGGAGGCTTGGGATGGCAGGCAAAAATACGGCGCAGGTAGTCATTGGGGGGAAAGTGATCACCCTGGGAGGGTATGAGAGTTCAGATTATCTGCAGAAAGTCGCCAATTATATGAATGGGAAACTGGAGGAATTCAACGAACTTCCCGGGTATGCCAGACAGCCCATGGAGACAAAACACATGCTGCTCAGCCTGAATATCAGTGATGATTTTTTTAAAGCGAAGAAACAGGCAGAGATCCTGGAGCAGGAGTTGAGCCAGAAGGATCAGGAAATGTATGACTTGAAACATGAATTGGTCTCTTTGAAGATGAAGATAGAAGAGTTGGAGCAGGAAAGAGAGAAGCTCCGCAAAAGACTGGAGCGGTAAAGAGCATAAAGTGGGCTGTCTCGATCAGATGTGTGAGGCAGCTTCTTTTCATTTTTGAGAAAGGAGGGCTTCAGATGGAGGTGGAACTGCTGGCCCCTGCCGGGTCCTGGGAGGCTATGGAAGGCGCGATCGGCGCGGGGGCGGATGCGGTCTATGCGGGCGGCGCACTTTTCGGAGCGCGGGCTTACGCAGAGAATTTTTCTGTGGACGAGCTGTGCCGTGCGATCGATCATGTGCATATAAGGAAACGGAAGTTGTATCTGACGGTCAATACATTGTTGAAGAACAGAGAGATCTCTGAGCGGTTGGACGAGTATCTGCTCCCTATGTACCGGCAGGGGTTGGATGGTGTGATCGTCCAGGATCTGGGGGTGTTTTCCCATATCCGGGAACGGTTCCCGGATCTTCCCCTGCATGCCAGTACCCAGATGGCGGTCACCGGGGTGAGCGGTGCGAAGATGTTAGAGGAGGCAGGTGCTTCCCGGATCGTGGCCGCCCGGGAGCTGTCGCTGGGAGAACTGCGGCAGATACGGGAGGGGACTTCGCTTGAGATCGAGATATTCATCCACGGAGCCCTGTGTTATAGTTATTCGGGGCGATGTCTGTTCAGCAGTATGTTGGGCGGCAGGAGCGGGAACAGGGGGCGGTGTGCCCAGCCCTGCCGTCTGCCCTATCAGGCGGGCGGCCGCAGAGGCTGTCTGTTGAGCCCGAAGGATATCTGTACATTAGAGCTGCTCCCGCAGATCATAGAGGCGGGGGTGTCCTCCCTTAAGATCGAAGGAAGGATGAAACAGCCGGGATATGTGGCCGGGGTGGTGTCTGTCTATCGGAAATATCTGGATCTTCCTTTGGAGGAGTGGGATCCAAAAGAACTGAAAGAAGACAAAGAGTTTCTGAAAGGACTGTTCCACCGGGGCGGTTTTTGCCAGGGATATCTCCGGGAGGACCCGGGGCCGGCCATGATCGCTCTCCAAAATGAAAAGAAGACCGGGGCGTGTAAGGTAGAGATCAGAAAAAGTAAAGAAAAAATTAAGGGTTATTTAATGTTATCTTCCCATACACGTGCTATACTGGAAGTATCTTCCGGTGACTGTAGAGCGGTGGTCACTGGCAAAGTGCCGGAGAGAGCGCTGAGACAGCCCACAGCCCGGGAGCGTATCCTAGAGCAGATGTGTAAGACGGGAGAGACGCCCTTTGAGTTTGAGGACTTCTGCCTGGAGATGGAAGAGGGACTTTTTATACCCATCAGCCAATTGAACGATCTTCGGAGAGAGGGTCTCTGCCTCCTGGAAGAGAAGCTCCTGCAAAGGTATAGAAGGCAAGGGGGACCGGATGTGTATGACCGGCCGCCCCAGAGAGTGGGGACGGCAAAGAAGGATGTCATCCTATCTGCTTCCTGCGAGACTTTGGGGCAATGGAAGATCTTGGAAGGGATGGATGGTGTAAAGGAAGTATTTTTGGGCATTCCTTTATTTGAGAGGATCTGCAGGCGGGAAGGCGGGAGATATTTCCGATCCCTGTCCCAGCGCAGGGATTGGTCCCTGGCGATGCCGCATATCACCCGGCATAAGGATCTGGACAGGCTCTTTGAGGATTGCAGCCAGGCTCTGTCCTATGGATGCAAAGGCTTTCTGGTGCGTGATCTGGAGAGTTTTAGTTTTTTGGCCGGGAATGGCTGGTCTGGATTGTGCCATTTGGATGCATCCCTTTATACGTTCAATGATGAGGCCGTGGATTTTTGGCGGAGACAAAAAGTGGCGGCTGACATGGTGCCTTTGGAGCTGAACCAGAAGGAGATCGCCCACAGGGATAATTCCATGAGTTCTATGATGGTGTATGGTTATATCCCTTTGATGGTCTCGGCCCAATGTGTACAGAAAAATACCGGAAAATGTGACGGCCAGAGCGGGCGGCTGTTTTTAAAAGACCGTTATAAAAAAGGATTTCCGGTACAATGCTGCTGCGATCTTTGTTATAATATCATTTATAATAGTCTCCCTTATGGGCTGTTGGGATACAGAGATGTCCTGCTGGAGATGGGGTTATATCGGTTTTTATTGTCTTTTACCCTGGAGAGTCCCGGCCGTACGAAAGAGGTGGCGGAGGCTTTCCAAAAAGCATATATACAGGGACAGCAGGTGTCGGGAGAGTTTTCTTTTACAAAAGGACATATGAAACGTGGAGTGGAATAGGTGGCAAAGTGATCAATATAATCGTAGAATTGTCTAAATATCTGTTGGCGATCTTGGTGATCTTGTATACCCTGCAGTGTTTCCAGATGTTCCGCAAGAGGGAGGAACACAGACAGGGTATACTTTTAGGAAAACAACTGGCAGTGATCGTGCTGTTTCTCTCTCTGAGCTTTTTGGTGATGTTCTTAAAGAGCGGTACGATCCGGATGCTCTTGTTTTACGGTCAGATGCTCTTGTATGTGGCGGCTGTACAGGTTGCATACCGGATGCTCTATAAGAAGGCGTCCATGCTCCTGGTGAATAATATGTGTATGCTGCTCTCCATCGGCCTGGTGATCTTATGCAGGCTGAACATGGAAAAGGCGCAGAGGCAGTTCATGATCGTGGCTGCGGGGAGCGCGCTGGCGCTGGCGGTGCCGGTGATGATCCGTAAGATGCAGTTTTTGAAGAAGCTGACTTGGATCTATGCGGCGGTGGGCGTTGTGATGCTGGCGGCTGTGTTTGTCCTGGGGAGGACCACATTTGGCGCGAAGCTGACGCTGTTTGGCGTGCAGCCCTCAGAGTTCATCAAGATCATCTTTGTGTTCTTTATGGCATCTCTGTTGTGGAAGGATGCCAGTTTTCCCCAGGTCGTGCGGGCTACGATCGTGGCGGGGATGCATGTGCTGATCCTGGTCATGTCCCGGGATCTGGGGAGCGCGGTGGTCTTTTTTATCACTTATCTGGTGATGATCTATGTGGTGACCCGCAAGCCTCTTTATTTTGTGGGAGGGATGGCGGGAGGCGCGGTGGCCTCTGTCATCGCTTATTTCCTCTTCGGCCATGTGCGCCAGAGGGTGACGGCATGGAAGAGACCTTTTTCTGTCTATGAGCAGGAAGGGTATCAGATCGTGCAGTCTATGTTTGCCATCGGCACAGGGAGCTGGTTCGGGATGGGGCTGTTCCAGGGTTCACCGGAGAGTATCCCTGTGGCGGATGAGGATTTTGTGTTTTCTGCTATCTGCGAGGAGTTGGGCGGTGTTTTCGCGATCTGCCTGATCTTGATCTGTATGAGCTTTTTCCTGATGATCTTGAACATCTCTTTGCAGATCAAGAATCCATTTTATAAACTGATCGCCCTGGGTCTGGGCACGGAATATGCGTTCCAGGTGTTCTTGCATATCGGGGGAGCTACGAAATTTATCCCCATGACAGGGATCACGCTCCCTCTGGTGAGCTATGGAGGCAGTTCAGCCCTGACGACGATCATCATGTTGGCGATCATTCAGGGACTATATATATTGCGGGAAGATGAGGATGAAGAACTTGAGAAGATCAGAAAGGCACTTGAACAAAATGCCCAGGAAGAAATGGGGAGATAAGAAGACAGATCCCAGCCGGTCCAGAAATAAGCCTTATGCGATCGTTTCTTATATGTTTGTGGCGATCTTTGTATCTCTGATCGTCTGGCTGCTGTATTTTAACCTGATAAAGAGTGAGGAATTTATCAACAGTCCTTATAATACCCGGCAGGATACCTTTGCAGACCGGGTGATCCGCGGGAGTATCCTTTCATCAGAAAAAGAAGTGCTGGCGGCTACCCAGATCGCAGACGACGGATCTGAATATCGGTATTACCCCTATGGGAGCATGTTTGCCCATGTGGTGGGGTTTGATTCCTATGGGAAGAGCGGGTTGGAAGCGGAGGCGAATTTCCATCTTCTGAATTCACATGCTTTTTTCCTGGAGCAGATGAAAAATGAGTTTAAGGATGAGAAGAACCAAGGGGATAACGTGGTGAGCACGCTGAGCGTAAAGCTGCAGACAGCGGCATCTAATGCTCTGGGCGATCGAAAAGGGGCCATCGTGGCTATGGAGCCGTCCACAGGAAAGATCCTGGCTATGGTGAGCCGGTCTGATTTTGACCCCAATCATCTGGAAGAGGAATGGGACTATCTGACCTCTGATGAAGAGAACAGCAGTCTGCTCAATCGGGCTACCCAGGGCCAGTATCCGCCCGGATCGGTGTTCAAGATCGTGACGGCCCTGGATTATCTGCGCAAGCATGGATCCGTGGAAGGATTTAGCCATGACTGCCAGGGGGAGATCACGAAACAGGAGCATACGATCACCGATTATGACCGTACGGCCCATGGACAGGTGGATCTGCACGCGGCATTTGCATACTCATGCAACAGCGCGTTTGTAGAGATGGGCGTCCAGCTGGGGGGCATGTCCCTGCGGGAAGCGGGGGAAGCTCTGTTATTTAACAAAAAACTCCCTTTGACCATGGATTACAGATCCAGTGTACTCTCTATAGACGGGAGATCTGTCGTCCCCCTGCTGATGCAGACATCCATCGGGCAGGGCAATACGCTGGTATCCCCCATGCACATGGCGATGATGGTCAGCGCCATCGCCAACCAGGGGATCTTGATGAAACCATACCTGATCGACCGGGTGGAAAACCACAACGGCGACCAGGTGAAAAAATACATGCCGGCTGCTTATCGGGAGCTGATCCCCGCTGCAGAGGCCTCGGTGCTGGCAGGGCTCATGAAAGAAGTGGTGGACTACGGGACGGCGGCTTCCCTGGGCGGTCAGGGTTATACTGTGGCCGGGAAGACTGGTTCGGCAGAATACGGGGAGGGCGAGATCAAGGACAGCCATTCCTGGTTCGTGGGGTATTCCAATGTGGAAGATCCAGATCTTGTCGTCAGTGTGATCATCGAAGGGGGCGGGTCAGGGAGTGAATCCGCGGTACCCGTCGCCGGTGCGGTCTTTAATTCTTATTATTATGGATGAACGAGCCGACCCATGGAAATTATGGTTGCTAGCAATGGGAAAAAGAGGTATACTATACATTAGTCATTTAAAATAAAAACACACGCAAACAGGAGGCATTGCAATGATCGAAGCAACGAGCTGTGGCGGTGTGGTAATTTATCGTGGGAAGATCTTGGCTCTGTACAAATCCTACAAAAACCGGTATGAAGGAGGGGTACTGCCAAAAGGTACGGTAGAGGACGGGGAAGAATACAAGGAGACTGCACTCAGGGAGGTGAAAGAAGAAGCGGATGTGAACGCGGCTGTGGTGAAATACATTGGTCGGAGCCATTATAATTTTGCCATACCTGAAGATGTGGTCGCGAAGGAAGTACATTGGTATTTGATGACGGCAGATAATTATCATAGTAAGCCTCAAAGAGAAGAGTATTTTGTTGATTCCGGTTATTATAAGTTCCATGAAGTATATCATTTGCTGCGGTTTGCCAATGAGAAACAGATCGTGGAGAGGGCGTATGGTGAATATATGGAACTGAGGCGGGCCCGGATGTGGGGCCGTCCGAAATATTTTTGATGTAAAAGGGGCGGTCGCCCCTTTTATGGATTTGGGGTTTAGTTTCTTTAAAAATGGGCAATCTTAAAAATAAGCAGGTATAAGGGATGTTGACATGGTATGTACATTTGTACGTGGGGGAAAAAGTCAAGAAACAGGTACGAAGGACCATGGGGCGGATCAATAGGAGGAAACCTACACCAGGTGTGTATCTCCTCACACTGCCACACAACAGAAAGAATATCATGGAGATCGTTCCCACTTCAGTTCTTTTGCAGGAAACGGCCCATGTGCGCTGTCCGCGGGTGATCGGGATCGCGCGGGGGCGGGAGGAAGCTTATGTCCTGATGCAGAGGATCTTGAAAGATACTTATGCAGATACTGGGAATTTTCAGGTGGAGGCATATCTGGGGCATAGGGGCGGCTATTCGGCAGGCAGTATCCCATGGGGTGGGCGCCGATAGCCATATATACGAGAAAGCATAGGGCAGGTGGGAGTATGCTACATATACTTTGGCTGGTGATCAAATGTATAGGGATACTGCTGGCAGTTTTGCTGGCGGTCATATTGCTGGCATTGGTATCGATCTTATTTTGTCCGGTCAGGTATCGGGCAAAGATCCAGAAGACGCTGGAAGAATGGGGAGCGCAGGGGAGAGTCAGCTGGCTTTTCGGGCTGCTCAGTGTGACAGTCCGGGGAGGCAGCGCCAAGATGGATGTGGACATACGCATACTTGGGATAAAGCTCTCTTTTTTGAAAAGATCATTTTCCAGGAAAAAGAAAACGGTGAAAAAGGGACTGGATACACAGGATACACTGCCTGCCGCAGATGTGTCGGTCATAGAGAAAGATAACTCTGGGGATGGTGTCCTTGAGGATGATATCCCTGAAGATGGTATCCGTGGAGATGATATGCCTGAGGATGATATCCGTGGGGATGGCGCCCAAAAGGATAGTATCCAGGGGGAGAAGATCCAAGAGGATCTGGAGACGGAAAAAGAGGGCCTGTGCAGACGGCTGTGGATGAAGATCCTGGAAAAATACCGGAGTATAAGGGCTGCTTTTGGAAAATTTGTCGCTGCGCTGCAGAACATGCGTGATACAACAAGCTTATGGAAAGGATTTCTTGTGGATCCCCATACGGGGGCGGCTGTGGGTCTGGCCTGGCAGCAGGGGTGTAAGCTCCTGCGCCATGTGGGGCCGCAGAAATGGGAAGGCGATGTGTACTTTGGCTTGGATGATCCGGCGGCTACTGGGCAGGTCTTAGCAATACTGGGAGCCACGTATCCCATCTACCGGGGACAGCTTTCTGTGGTGCCTGTCTGGGACAGGAAGGTCCTGGAGGGGAAGGCATGTGTGAAAGGCAGAGTCTATGGGATCATGGTGTTATATATGGCGGTCAGGATATATTTTGATAAAAACGTAAGATATGTGATCCAATGGTTCAGGAAGAATGGAGGGAATTATGTCACAGGAAAATAACAATGATTTTCAGTCAACAGTCAGTGCGCTGTTCAAGGGGATGGAAGGCTATGTGGATGCCAGGACTGTGGTAGGGGATGCGATCCATATCGGGGATACGATCATCCTGCCTCTGGTGGATGTGGCTTTTGGCATAGGCGCCGGGGCATTTTCCGGCGATAAGAAGAACAACGGGGGCGGCGGTATGGGCGGAAAGGTCACGCCTTGCGCAGTGCTGGTCATCCAAAATGGTACAACAAAACTGGTGAATGTGAAGAACCAGGATGGACTCACAAAAGTCCTGGATATGGTCCCGGATTTTGTCAATAAATTTACTTCCGGGGGAGAAAAAGATGCTCCTGTCATGGAAGTGGCAGAGGAGCCTGAGAAAGTTGAAAATGAGAAAGAGGAATGATATGGGCGGATGCTGCATATCATAGGAGTAAGAGGGATGAGCAGGAGTGGAAGCTGGTATGAGTCGTGTCGTCGGCCTTGCTTTGTTTTTTACCGGTGTTGGCATGGTAATCGCCCTTATTGCTCCTAAAGGTCTGGTAATGGCGCTCATTGCCGCCATATGTCTTTTGGCTGGTTATAATCTGTTCTGTTGTTGTCCATAAAAAATGGCGGATCCTGATGGATCCGCTCTTTACTCTTACTCCTTAAGCCCTCTCCACTTTTCCAGATCTCAGGCAAGAAGTACATACATATTGTTTCTTTGTGGCTGTACCGTTGTTTACTTTTATCCTTACGGATTTTACATTGGGTTTCCACATTTTATTTGACCTTCTATGGGAATGGCTCACTTTGATACCAAAATGCGCGCCTTTACCACAAATAGAACATTTTGCCATGGTCGCACCTCCTTGATCCATTTTTCAGCAATGTCTATATTCTATCAGAAGAGTTTTGTTTTTGCAAGTATATTTAAAAAAAAGCGGTAAGATCTGCAGGCCAGGGGAACGTAAGGAGACTATATCATGATCATATTAAAAGGAAGATACAATGGAGCAAAGATATTTACAGATGTTGTTGACGAGGCGTCCATCGCGCAGGTGCGCCTCCTGCTGGACCAGGCGTTCGTGCAGGGGAGCAGGGTGCGGATGATGCCGGATATCCATGCCGGGGCCGGGTGTACGATCGGGACGACGATGACGATCGGGGATAAAGTGGTACCCAACCTGGTGGGGGTGGATATCGGATGCGGCATGGAGACTGTGCGGATCAAAGAAAGGCATATAGAACTGCAGAAACTGGACAAGCTCATCTATGCGAAGATCCCTTCTGGACCCCAGATCCGGGAAAAGACACACAGATATTTTCAGGATATAGATCTGGAGGGACTGTGTTGTTATAAAAAGATCGATGCGCTCCGGGCAGAGAAGAGCCTTGGGACTTTAGGCGGCGGGAATCATTTTATCGAAGTGGATAAAGATGAGGAGGGCAGTCTCTATCTGGTGGTCCACTCAGGCAGCAGACATCTGGGGCTGGAAGTGGCAGAGTATTATCAGGAGGAGGGGTACAAGGCACTGGGGCAGGAGGAGAGAGAGGACATCCCGAAAACCTTAGCCTATGTATCCGGGGATCTGTTCCGGGATTATATCCATGATATGAAGATCATCCAGGACTATGCCAGGCTGAACCGGCAGGCCATGGTGGACGAGATCATCAGGGGGATGAAGCTGCATGTGGCGGAGCAGTTCACTACGACACATAATTATATTGATACAGATGCTATGATCTTGAGGAAAGGGGCGGTCTCGGCCAGGAAGGGGGAGAAGCTCCTCATACCGATCAACATGAGGGACGGCTCTTTGATCTGTGTGGGGAAAGGCAGTGATGACTGGAACCAGTCGGCGCCCCATGGGGCCGGGAGGCTGATGAGCCGGTCGGAGGCAAAGCAGTCCTTTACTGTGTCTGAGTTTAAAAAACAGATGAAAGGAGTGTACAGCACATCCATCGGGAAAGGGACACTGGATGAATGCCCTATGGCTTATAAAGATATGGAGAGTATCATGGAGGATATCAAAGAGACTGTGGAGATCCAGGATATCATACGCCCTCTATACAATTTCAAATCCTGCGCAGGATAAGAAAATAAAAAAGATCAAAAAAAGTTGTTGACACATAGGGAAGATCGTAGTATAGTATCTATTGTCGATAGGACATCAGTTGATAAGACATCGGCAATAAGCGTGAATGGCTCAGTTGGTAGAGTACAACCTTGCCAAGGTTGGGGTCGCGGGTTCGAGTCCCGTTTCACGCTCTATGAGAAACCGGAAGCCCCTATGTGATAGGATAGGTAGCTTCCGGTTTTTCTATCTGTAAAAAAGAAAGATACAGGGGTTTACCTGAATATCATTTTGGAGGGATATCATGTTACAAATTGTCAAACAGGGTGGTAAAGAACAATATAAAGAAAACCTCACGCCGTCTTATGTCTTTGATCTGGATCAGGTACAGGCGCGTGTGGCTGCTGTCAAAAAAGGGATCACAAGACAGGGTACAAGGATCTGTTTTTCTGTAAATGCCAATCCGTTTCTGGTAGAGACGCTGAAAGACCGCGTGGATGGTTTTGTAGTCAGTTCCCCGGGAGAATTCCATATCTGTGAGGCTGCGAAGATCCCTATGGATACTGTGGTGGTGTCCGGGATCTATAAAGCTACGCTGGATACAGCGCGGATGATGGGAGAATTTGAGGGCAGGTCTATCTTTACGGCAGAGTCTCTGGAACAGATGGAAGTACTGCAGTATTGTGCAAAATGGCAGGACCAGCAGATACAGGTATTGCTGCGCCTTACCAGCAAAGATCAGTTCGGTATGGATGAGGAGACGCTGCTCAAATGTATCTCCAAGAAAGAAGAGTATGAAAACCTCCATATCATCGGCATCCAGTATCATTCCGGTACACAGAAAAATGGGTTGGCGCAGGTGGGCGAAGAGCTTGAGATGCTGGATGGACTCTGCAGGAAACTGAGAGAAGGACTGGGATCTGAGGTGAAGATCCTGGAATATGGTCCGGGACTCGGCGTGCCTTATTTTGACGGGGATGCGGAAGAGGATCTGGATCAGATACTGAAAGATCTGGACGGTCTGCTGCACAAATTGGAGTTTCCCGGGACGGTGGTGCTGGAGATGGGGCGTTTCCTGACTGCTTTCTGCGGTTCTTATTATACGACGGTGGTGGATGTGAAGAGCCAGGGCGGTAAAAATTATTGTATCGTGGACGGAGGGACCCATCATCTGGAGTATGATGGCGGGGAGCAGGGGGCGCGGATCCCCCATTGTACACATCTGCCCCAGGATCCGGATCCCCAGTCGGAAGAGACTTTGTGGGATGTGTGCGGGGCTTTATCGATCCCGTCCGACGTGCTGGTACGTCAGCTGCCCATGCAAGATCCAAAACCCGGCGATCTGATGATCTTTGAGCGGACAGGCGCTTATTCCGTTGTTGAGGGGAGGTATTTCTTCAACAGCTATGACCTGCCCAAAGTCTATCTCTATTCCAGAGACACAGGGATGGGATTGATACGGGAGCGGGAAGGATCCTGTAAGTTAAACATGAGGACGGGCATGGACGAGCCGGAAGAGACAGAGGGATAAGAGCTTGAGTAAGACCGGGGAGTATGTTTTCCGGTCTTGCTCATGGAGAGGATGGAGGTAGGGATGAGCCAGAAATATAAAGGAGTCTTCTGTATCATCATATCCGCGTTTTGTTTTGCGCTGATGAATCTGTTTGTGCGTCTCTCCGGAGGACTCCCTTCTGTCCAGAAGAGTTTTTTCAGGAATCTTGTAGCGTTCTTTTTCGCCCTGGCGATCATGAAGAAGGAACACATTGGGTTTTCCGGGAAAAAAGAGAATATCCTGCCTTTGCTCCTGCGGTCTGTCTTTGGGACGGTGGGGATCCTGTGTAATTTTTATGCGGTGGATCATCTGGTGCTGGCGGATGCTTCTATGCTGAATAAGATGTCGCCTTTCTTTGCCATCGTATGCAGCTATTTTGTACTAAAAGAGAGAGTGCGCCCTTTCCAGGCCTTTGCTGTGGCCAGCGCTTTTCTGGGGAGCCTTCTGATCATCAAGCCCACAGGCATTGGTATGGAGATTTTCCCGGCGTTCTTGGGTCTCTTGGGCGGTATGGGGGCCGGAGCCGCTTACACGATGGTGCGTTATCTGTCTGGACGGGGGGAGAAGGGACCTTTGATCGTATGCTTTTTCTCTGGGTTTTCCTGTCTGGCTACACTGCCTTTTCTGATCCTGGACTTTCATGTTATGACAGGGGGGCAGCTGGTCCTCCTCTTGCTGGCCGGACTGAGCGCGGCAGGGGGACAGTTCTCTATCACGGCGGCCTACAGCTATGCGCCTGCCAGGGAGATCTCGGTCTATGATTATTCCCAGATCATCTTTTCAGCGGGGCTTGGGTATCTGGTGTTCGGCCAGGTGCCGGATCTGCTGAGCTGGCTTGGGTATCTGGTGATCTGTTCCATGGCGGTAGGGATGTTTTTCTATAATAAAAATATCTGTGTTTTAAAGAAAGGTGGGATATCAAAATGAGAGTAAGAACAACAACGATCAGATCTAAAGTGGATCAGCTGCCTCTTTCTGTCATGGGAGTATTCCCGGAGGAGGGACTCTGGTGTCTGGTGCAGATCGTCCATGGGATGTGTGAGTACAAGGAACGTTACCTGCCTTTTATGGAGTATCTGGCTGAGCGTGGGATCGGCTGTATGATCCATGACCATCGGGGGCACGGACAGAGTGTATATGATCAAAAAGACCTGGGGTATATGTACGGAGGGGGCGCTGAGGCTCTGGTACAGGACACCCGCCTGGTGACCGCTTATATGAGAAAGAGATATGGAAAAGAGCTGCCCCTGGTATTATTTGGACACAGCATGGGCAGCCTGGTGGCGCGCACGTACCTGAAAAAGTACGATCATCTGGTAAATGCGGCGATCATATGCGGCTCACCCAGCAAAAATCCCCTCTGGAGAGGGGGTCAGATGATCGCCTGGGCAGAGGGCAGGCTCTGTGGGGAGCGTCATCCCAGTAAACTCATGCAGTCATTGTCTTTTGGCCCCTATGCGGCTAAGTTTTCTGAGGAGAGGAGTACGTATGCCTGGATCTGTTCGGATGATGAGGTGGTCAGCGCGTATGAGGCGTCCGACCTGTGCGGTTTTCCCTTCACCGCAGACGGATACCGGGCTTTACTGGATCTGATGGGGCAGACGTATTCAGATAAGGGCTGGGGCTGTAGGAACCCTGGATTGCCGATCCTCTTTATCAGCGGCGGGGACGACCCCTGCATGGGGAGTGTGAGTAGATTCAAACAGGCGCTGGACCATATGCGGATGCAGGGGTACAGTGATGTCAGAGGAAAGATATATCCGGGCCTGCGCCACGAATTATTAAATGAGTGTGAAAAGGATAAAATTTATAGAAACTGCTATTGTTTTATCAGGCAAAAGTTAGTATAATACTTATATTACAGTGGTCAACATTTACAGAAAGAAGGGAATGAGATATGCGAAACAAACGTGCGGCGACATTACTGGCGTTGCTCCTGGCGGGCTCCATGGTGTTGTCGGGGCCTTCGGTAGCGCTGGCTTCTGCTTCTTCCGGAGACAGTAAAGAGTCGGGCAAGACAGAGGAGAAAGAAAGTGAGAGCGCAGATACGGCCAAAGGGAAAAAGACAAAGGCAAAAAAAGCAAAGAAGATAGAGAAAGATCTGAGCGGTAACAGCACCTCTTCCAACAAGGTCTCTTCCAGTTCCCTGTCTGTGTCTACAGTCTCTGATCCTTCTGACGAGGGATCAAAAGAGGAAAAAGAAGAAAGAGAAGAAAGCCTGTCGCAGGACGATATCTCCGGAGACACAGGGAGTTTCAAAGTAGATGTGGGTATCTCAGAGAATGCTTATACATATGATGCCACGGACGGCGAGAAGCTGACAGTCCGGAAGGATAGGGCGCTTACGATCGGGGGGACTGTCTCAGACGGGAGCATCCTTGTGGACAGTGCAGGCGGGGCGGATCTTACATTTGAAGACCTGTACATCGCCAAGAGCCCTGCGCTGCAGGTGGCGAGCGGTTCAGGGGCAGTCAAGCTCCATCTGGCTGGACAGAAGAATATATTGGCCAGTATACGCGTTGATAATGATAAACAGATAACGATCGACGGGGAAGGCATCCTGCAGGCAGAGGGCGGGATCCAGTGCAGTCCTTATTCTAAAGTGGTGGTGAAAGGCGGGAATATCCAGACGGAGTTTTCCGGGATCAGACCCCAGAATGAGAAAGGAGAAGATCTCTATTCAGTATTGATCCAGGGATTGCGCGCAAATGAGGATCATACGCTCAACGACGTGAAAGTTGCATCGGCGCCGTACACCCTGTACGGTTCGGTCATACGTTCAGATGAAAAAGGGCGGATCTTCATGTACCTCCCAGAGGGGGAGGTACAGCTCAGGCTTAAGGATAAGTTTGGGGATGTGGATCTGGAAGGGGTTGTGAGCGGCAACGGTTCACAATTGCAGAAAGTCGTGAGTACGACCACACCCACACCGTCGTCCACACCTTTACCCACTCCATCATCCACACCTAAGCCTACATCATTGCCTTCATCCATACCGACAGATACGCCGCGGCCCTCTCCGAGTATCACGCCCACAGATATCCCTGACCAGCAGGCACAGCCAGCTGAGAATGGTCTTTACTGGATCAACGAGGGAGCCACATACCGTTCCGGAGCGACGCTGCAGTTCTATGCGACGGGAGCAGGGTATGGGCCGACGGAACCCCAGGAGCTGCACCCAGTGCGCAGGGCGACCAGATATGTGCCTGTCAATTGGAATGTGGTCACATCCGGCGGGACGAGAGTGGCCAGTGGTTCCTGGAGGAAAAGGGACAAGGTCGTGACTTCGGGCACTACTTCTACATCGGGGAATGGTTATACACCGGGTGAGTACCAGTTTAAAGATGCTTTCACACTGAGTACCAATCAATATACTTCCGTACCGTATGCTCTCCAAGTGAACTATCAGAGAGAGATCTATACAGGGAGGAAATGGAAGCCGCAGAGGGAAGTGACGACCAGGAGTGTGAATTTCTACATCAGGAATGTGGCTACTGTCACACCCACCAGATATCCATACACGACACCGTATAGGACAGCAGGTGTCACGACTACGGCGGCAAGGAGCAGTATAAGTTCCAATGCCAAAAATGCTTCGACCATGGATAATACGCCTGTTGGGGCATTGGTGGTGCTGATGCTGACAGCAGCGGGGAGCGGCGCAGCCATCTTCCGCAAGAAACGGGATAGATCATAGAGATATGGATAAAAGAGCAGATGCCTTCGTGTATCTGCTCTTTTATCATGGAGACATCTGCCCTGTGTATATTTTTTCCAGGGAATGCCCATACTGTACAGAGATCATGGAGAGGGGGTGCATGTATGGGAGAGAGATCTAAGAGGATCTTGATCATCCTGGGACTCTTGCTGACGGTCTTTCTGCTGGTCGGCTGTGCAGAGGAAGATATGGAAGACAACGGGGAACTGATCAGGAGACAGCCGGAACAAATAGAGATGTACATCTGCTGAAAAAGATGGTAGAATATGCACATAGCGAATATTGATAAAGGGGGACATCGTTATGCGCGCGAGTGGTGTATTAATGCCCATATCCAGCCTGCCGTCCAGGTTTGGGATCGGGTGTTTTTCTAAAGAAGCCTATGCATTTGTAGATTTTCTGATCTCTGCGGGGCAAAAGTATTGGCAGATCCTTCCTTTGGGGCCGACGGCTTATGGGGATTCTCCGTATCAGTCTTATTCGACTTTTGCGGGAAACCCGAATTATATCGACCTGGAGGTGCTGATCCGTGACGGGCTCTTGACGGAAGAGGAAGTATCGTCCATGGATTGGGGGGATACGGAGAGTTATGTAGACTATACGAAAGTCCATAGATCCCGTGCGAAAGTCCTGCGTCTGGCTTTTGAGCGTTATAACCTGGAACAGGACGGGGAGTATGGGGCGTTTGTCCGGGAAAATGGTTTTTGGCTGGAGGATTATTGTCTGTATATGGCCATCAAAGAGGACCAGGAGGGGGCAGAGTGGAGCCAGTGGCCGGAAGAGCTTAAGGACCGTCATCCAGGGGCTTTGCAGGAGTGCAGGGAGAAGTTGGAAGATACGATCGCCTTTTATCGTTTCCGGCAGTATCTGTTCCACAAGCAGTGGCACTGGCTGAAGAATTATGCCAACCAAAACGGGGTGAAGATCATCGGGGATATCCCGATCTATGTGGCTTTTGACAGTGCGGATACCTGGGCCAATCCCATGCTGTTCCAATTTGATGAGAAGAACGAGCCGGTGGCGGTGGCGGGATGTCCGCCGGATGGGTTTTCTGCGGAAGGGCAGCTCTGGGGAAATCCTCTCTACAGTTGGGAGTATCATCGTACTACGGAGTACAGCTGGTGGCTCCAGAGGCTTTCCTACAGTCTGTCTCTCTACGATGTGGTGCGTATCGACCATTTCCGGGGTTTTGACGAGTATTATTCTATTCCTTATGGAGATAAGACAGCTCAGTTCGGCCATTGGGAGAAAGGGCCGGGGATCGAGCTGTTCCACCAGATCAAAGAAAAACTGGGGGATGTGTCTCTGATCGCGGAGGATCTGGGGATGATCTCGGACAGTGTACGCCAGCTCCTTAAAGAGACAGGACTGCCAGGGATGAAGGTCCTGCAGTTTGCTTTTGATAACACGGAGAACAGTGATTATCTGCCCCACAATATCGACCGCAACTGCGTGATCTATACGGGGACTCATGACAACGATACGGTAAGAGGCTGGTATGAGACAGCCAACGAACACGACTTGTGGCAGGCGCGCCAGTATATGAACAATGAAGACCATGATATGGAACAGTCTATCTGGGACATGATCCGTCTGGCCATGGCCAGTGTGGCGGATCTGGCGATCGTGCCGATCCAGGATTATCTGTGTCTGGGCAGTGAAGCGCGGATCAATACGCCCTCCACCCTGGGGGACAACTGGAAATGGCGGCTCTTAAAAGGACAGATCAGTCATGAGGTTGTGGAGAAGATGCGGCTTTTGGTGAGGATCTACCGGAGATAGAGATGAGGAAACTATTGCGATATCTAAGGGGCTATGTAAGGGAGACCATACTGGCCCCTCTGTTCAAGATGTTAGAGGCGAGTTTTGAGCTGATCGTCCCGCTGGTCACAGCGCAGATCATCGATGTGGGTATCCAGAGGAGGGATGTGCCTTTTATCTGGAAGATGGGGCTGGTCATGGTGGCGCTGGGACTGGTAGGACTGGTGTGTTCCCTGACAGCGCAGTATTTCGCGGCGAAGGCAGCGATGGGGTTCAGCACGGCTCTGCGGAAAGGTTTGTTCGCCCATATCAGCAGCCTGTCTTATCGGGAGCTGGATGAGATCGGGACACTTACGCTGATCACGCGGATCACCAGTGATGTGAACCAGGCACAGACAGGGGTCAATCTGGTGCTGCGGCTGTTTTTGCGTTCGCCGTTCATCGTGGCAGGGGCATTGGTGATGTCTTTTACCATCGACGTGCCTGTAGCTATGATCTTCCTGGTGGCTGTGCCGCTGATCTCTCTTGTGATCTACCTGATCATGCGCTGGACGGTCCCTATCTACAGGGAAGTACAGAAGATGCTGGATCTGATCTCGCGCCTGACCCGTGAGAACCATGTGGGCGCCCGGGTGGTGCGGGCCTTTGGTCGGCAGCAGGAGGAGATCCGTGCTTTCACCCAGGCTGACCGGGAATTTACCCGGATCCAGATGGCTGCGGGTAAGATCTCTGCGCTGCTGGACCCGGCTACGTATGTGATCATGAACCTGGCGATCGTTGCGATCTTATGGGTGGGCGGCAGGCAGGTGGATGCCGGGCGTCTGACGCAGGGAGAGGTGACGGCCCTGGTCAATTATATGACGCAGATCCTGCTGGCGCTCCTGGCTTTGGCAAACCTGATCGTGGCGGTGACGAAAGCGGCAGCTTCCGGTACGCGGCTGAATGAAGTGTTCGCCTTGTCAACCAGTCTGAAAGATGGAGCGGTTCAGGAGATCAAGAGCAGATCCCAGGGCAGCCGGGTGGTCTTTCGCAATGTGAGCTTTACCTATGCCCATTCAAGCTCCCCGGCGTTGGAGGATATCTCCTTTTCAGCAGAAAAGGGCCAGGTCATCGGGATCATCGGGGGGACAGGCAGCGGAAAATCTACGCTTGTCAATCTGATCCCCCGGTTTTACGATGCGGCTTTCGGTTCGGTGGAAGTGGACGGACACCGGGTGGACGCATATCCATTGCAGCAGCTGAGAAAGAAGATCGGGGTAGTACCCCAGCGGGCTGTCTTGTTCCGGGGGACGATACGGGACAATATGCGCTGGGGGAAAGAAAACGCTGCGGATGAGGAGATATGGCAGGCTCTGGACACTGCCCAGGCGCGGGGATTTGTGGAGAAAAAGGAAGGAAAACTCGAAACGATGGTAGCCCAGGGAGGCAGGGATTTCTCCGGCGGGCAGCGGCAGCGGCTGACCATCGCCCGGGCGCTGGTGCGCAGACCGGAGATCTTGATCTTGGACGACAGCGCTTCGGCCCTTGACTATGCCACAGATGCGGCTCTGCGCCGTTCCTTGCGGGAACAGGTGTCTGGAGACGGACAGGAGATGACAGTGTTCCTCGTCTCACAGAGGGCGGCTTCGATCAAACAGGCGGATAAGATCCTGGTGCTGGATGAAGGCCGTCTGGCGGGAGTGGGCACCCATGAGGAACTGCTGAGAGACTGCCAGGTCTATAAAGAGATCTGTCTTTCCCAGTTATCAGAAAAGGAGGTGTCCCCCATATGAGAGAGCAAAAAGGAGCCGGCCAGAAAGAGATCCTGCGTCGGGTCTTGACCTATATCCGTCCCTATAGACTGCAAGTGGGGGCGATGGTGTTTTTTGCCATGGTCACGGTGGCCGCTACGCTCTATGCTCCTGTGCTGATCGGGCAGGGTGTGGATCGGATCTTAGGACCTGACCGGGTGGATCTTGACGGATTGGCCCAGATCCTCTTATATCTGGCGGGGGCTGTAGCTGTCACGGCTTTGGCCCAGTGGCTCATGAACCTATTGACCAATCAGGTGACGTACCGGGTGGTGGAAGATATCCGCGATTAGGCATTCATCCATCTGGAACAGGTGCCAGTCAGTTACGTGGATCAAAACCAGCCCGGCGATATCCTGAGCCGGATCGTGACGGACGTGGGGCTGTTCTCAGACGGCCTCCTCATGGGCTTTACACAGCTGTTCACAGGTGTCGCGACGATCTTAGGGACCATAGGCTTTATGATCTCTATAAACGGGAAGATCGCTCTTTTGGTAATGGTACTGACTCCGGTGTCTCTGTTCGTGGCCAGTTTTATCGCCAGCCGGACATTCCATATGTTCCAGGTCCAGTCGGAGAAACGGGCCGGGATGACTTCCCTGGTGGAAGAGCTGGTGGGCAACCAGCGGGTGGTGCAGGCTTTTTCTTATGAAGAAAAGGGTATGGAGCGGTTCGATCAGGTCAATGGAGAACTGCGGGTCTGGGGGATCAAAGCCCTGTTCTTCTCAGCGATCACCAATCCGTCTACCCGGTTTGTCAACGGGCTGGTCTATACGGGGGTGAGTATCCTGGGGGCGTTTATCGTGATCGGGGGCGGTATGAGCGTGGGGCAGCTGATCAGTTTCCTGAATTATGCCAATCAGTACACCAAGCCTTTCAATGAGATCTCCGGTGTGATCACGGAGTTGGAGAATGCACTTGCCTGTGCGAAACGGATCTTCGATCTTCTGGAAACGCCGACGGAGGAGCCGGATGCCCCGGATGCGATAGAGCTCAAAGAGGTAGACGGCAGTGTGGAGTTAAGACAGGTGAGTTTTTCTTATGTCCCCCAGACGCCTCTTTTGCAGGACATCAGCATACAGGTAAAGCCAGGGCAGCGCATCGCGATCGTAGGTCCCACGGGCTGCGGCAAGACGACGGTGATCAATCTTTTGATGCGGTTTTACGATGTGGACAGTGGGGAGATATGTGTCAGCGGCCATCCGGTGAGACGGCTCACCCGGGATTCTCTGCGCAGGGATTTTGGTATGGTGCTGCAGGAGACCTGGCTGAAAGCGGGCACGATCGCGGAGAATATCGCTTACGGAAAGCCGGACGCTTCCAGGGAGGAGATCGAAGAGGCGGCGCGGCAGGCCCATGCCCATGGTTTTATCAAGCGGATGAAAGACGGATACGATACATGGATCGGGGAGGATGGGGAAAATATATCGCAAGGGCAGAAGCAGCTCCTCTGTATCGCCCGGGTGATGCTGATGCGCCCGCCTATGCTGATCCTGGACGAGGCCACGTCATCGATCGACACACGTACAGAAATTCGGGTGCAGCAGGCTTTTGAGAGATTGATGGAGGGACGCACCAGCTTTGTGGTGGCGCACCGTCTGTCCACTGTCCGGACGGCAGACCTGATCTTAGTCATGGAAGACGGCAATATCATCGAACAGGGCACCCATGGAGAACTGCTGGCTCTCGGAGGAGCTTATTCCAGACTGTACCAGAGTCAGTTCGCACAGTCGTGAAGTGTCCGTAGAGCGGGGAGGTAAAATGAACAAGAAAGCGTCTTATACATTTCGGATACTGGCCGGCGCCTATCTGATCTATCTGGGCTATTCCCTGATCAAGGGGTATTTTGTGGAGAATGAGGCGTCGGTAGGTTTTATGCTGGTGGGCATATTATTTGGAACGCTGGGACTTTTTTTCTGCGTCACAGGCCTGCTGGGATCCCGGCAGGCGGACAGAGAGATGAAGGGAGCGCAGGCGGAGCATGACAGCCTGCCCCAGCCGCCCGCCGGAGGAGATACAGATGAGAAAGCTCTGGAGGGGGAAAAGAAAGATGGCCATGAGAGCTGTCCCAAAGACAGATCTGGAGAGGAAAACGAGGAGGAAGAGGTATGAATGCAGTTTATGAAAAATTAATGAAATGTTATGAGAGTTTTCAGAAGAAGATCCATTTCCGGCCGGATGTGGCGTTGGTCCTGGGCTCCGGCCTGGGGGATCACGCCGACAGCATCCAGGTGGAGGGAGTGCTGGATTATTCCCATATAGAGGGATTCCCGGTATCCACGGTGCCAGGCCATAGAGGACGGTTTGTCTTTGGATACGTGCACGATGTGCCGGTAGTGATCATGCAGGGACGGGTGCATTATTATGAAGGCTATGACATCAGTGATGTGGTGCTGCCCATACGCCTGATGAAGTTGATGGGTGCAAAAAAATTATTCCTGACCAATGCCGCGGGTGGGATCGGGGAGGGATTCCAGGCGGGGGATCTTATGCTGATCACAGGGCAGATCGGGAATTTCGTCCCCTCTCCACTGATCGGGCCGAATATGGATGAGCTGGGCGTACGTTTCCCGGATATGAGCCAGATCTATGATGAGGATCTGCGGAAAGTGATCCTCGGCGCGGCCAAAGACCTGGGGATCCCCTTGCGGCAGGGCGTCTATATCCAGCTCACCGGGCCGAACTATGAATCTCCCCAGGAAGTGCAGATGTGCAAGATACTGGGGGCGGACGCAGTGGGGATGAGTACGGCCTGCGAAGCGATCGCCGCCAACCATATGGGGATGAAGATCTGCGGTATCTCCTGTATCTCGAATCTTGCCTGCGGGATCGCCGACCATCCCCTCACCCATAAAGAAGTCCAAGATACGGCGGACAGGGTGGCGCCGCTCTTTAAGCAGCTGATCATGGAATCTATCGTACGGATCGGAAAGTTGGGATAAAGTCTATGGAGTATTAGAGAGTGTTTGCAAACCTCAATATCTTTAAAATATAATAAATTTATAGATAATAGATGAGTACATTCCAAAAAACAGCGTTTTAAGGGGTCCGGGTGAGATCCGCAATCCCCCGGCGCTTTTGGTATTTTTCTCGTAGAAAAGTACACAGAAAAGATCAGAGCGGCCACGGATCGTATCAAATATTTGTAAAATTCAAACTATTTACAAGATTTAGAGGGTATTCAAACACACTCTAGTACAGCGTTGCGTAAATATCAGTGAATAATATGCCTGATATTTTTGTCAGGACAAGACGGAGGAATGAGGCGATGCGGTGGCATCGTCGATTGACGACAACGCCGTACTGGCAGAAATAGCGGGTACAGAATCCACCGATATTTATGCAATGTTGTACTAGGGAAATGAGTGAGAGGAGGTGTCTGTATCTATGGACGATATGATAAATGTATCACTGAGCCAGGCAGGCGACCGGGTGGTGATCCTGGATCAGACGAAACTGCCTAATAAAGTTGAGTATATAGAGCTGGCGACAGCCGAGGACGTCTACCAAGCGATCTTCCATCTGAAAGTACGGGGGGCTCCGGCTATTGGGATCTGCGCCGCGTTCAGTATGTATGTATTGGCACTCTCCATGCCCCAGGAGGATTATGGAGAGTTCTGCAGGGAGTTTTTAAAGACAAAGGAGCATATCGCCAGCTCACGTCCCACAGCTGTGAACCTGAAATGGGCGTTAGAACGGATGGAAAAAGTGGTGATGAGTGATCCTTCCAGTCCTGTGCCGAAGATCTGTGAAAAGCTTAAAAAAGAGGCGCAGGCGATCCAGCAGGAAGATATGGACATGTGCCGCCGTATCGCAGAGTATGGGCTTTCTCTCATAAAAGACGGGGACGGCATCCTGACCCACTGCAATGCCGGGCCGCTTGCTACTTCCCGTTACGGTACGGCTCTCGGCCCGATCTTCCTGGGAAAGGAGAGGGGCATGGACTTCCGGGTGTTTGCCGATGAGACGCGTCCGCTCCTCCAGGGGGCGCGCCTTACTTCTTATGAGTTAGAACGGGGCGGGGTGGATGTGACGCTGATCTGCGATAATATGGCGTCCATGGTGATGAAAAATGGATGGGTGCAGGCTTGTTTTGTGGGATGCGACCGGGTGGCGGCCAATGGGGACACGGCGAACAAGATCGGGACCAGCGGCGTGGCGATCCTGGCCAAATACTATGGCATTCCCTTCTATGTGCTGGGACCCAGTTCGACGATCGACCTTGACTGTCCCACAGGGGCAGATATCCCGATCGAGCTGCGGTCTCCCCAGGAGATCAAAGAAAAATTCTACAGCCAGCCCATGGCGCTGCCGGAGACAAAATGTTACAATCCGGCTTTTGATGTGACGGATCATTCCCTGATCACAGCCATCGTGACCGATCAGGGGATCTTCCGGGAACCATATACCAGCTCCCTGTGCGGGAGGAGAGAGTGATAGTGAGGGCCGCCAGCCGGACTGGTGGCCCTCAGAGATGTTTTTTTCGTTTTTTCGGTATCAACAGCAGGAAGATCCAGCAGAAGATCCGTACAGCTATGATCCCAAAGAAGATCCCGATGCTGTCGATCGCCACATCCCGTTTGGATGGGCCGCGGCCTGCCACAAAGGACTGATGGTACTCGTCCAGACCTGCAAATCCCACGCAGATCACGCCGGCCACGAGCATGAGCGGGATGCCCCGCAGTCCATATACATAAAAGGGGAAGGAAACGGCGACTGCCAGACAGAAATATTCTGTCATATGGGCCAGTTTCCGCACTTTGGGATGGATCAGCTCCGCTTCATAAGCCAGTTGATAGCTATCCATATATCCATCTGTCAGTCTGTTCTTTATCTCCACGATCTTGTAGCTCACTTTATAACTCAGGTCAGCAGAAGTCTCCCCGGGCTGGCCGGACAGGGTAAATATGGCATACATGATCAAGATCGCGGGCAGGAACGAAAACGGACGTAAGATATTTATGATCAATTCTTTCATGGGTATCAGTATAGCATAAGACAAAAAAGATTGCAATCCTGGAAATAGCAGGGACTTACGCGGATGAAAATATATAGAGATATGAAATGAAAGATATTACTTTCCATTGACAAAAAATTTAGAACTTGGTAAAATCATTAGGTATTGATGACGAAACGATGAAAGGGAGATCGATCAGTGAAGCAGAGAATATTATCCATTTTGGTAGATAATACGGTAGGTGTATTGAGCCGGGTCGCGGGTCTGTTCAGCAGGCGGGGATACAGCATCGACAGTATCACTGCAGGTCCGACTGCAGATCCCAGGTTTTCACGGATGACTGTGGTCGCGACAGGGGACGAGCTGATCTTGGAACAGATCACTGCTCAGTTATCCAAATTGGTGGACGTGCGGGATATCAAAGTCTTGGATCCGGATAAGAGCGTGAACCGGGAGCTGATCCTGGTAAAGGTCGCGGCAACTGTGGAGGAGAGACAGAACGTCATATCCATTGCCGATGTATTCAGGGCGAAGATCGTGGATATAGGGCAGAAGTCGCTGGTGGTCGAGTTAACGGGCACTAAGGCGAAACTCGAAGCTTTTCTCAGCCTGCTGGAAGGATATGAGATACTGGAGCTGGCAAGGACCGGCATAACCGGGCTGTCCAGAGGGGCGGATGATGTGCGGTTTTTGACATAGATGATCATTCTTCTTTTTCACGTTCTACATTATCATAAAATCTATAATAAAATATCCGGAAAAAACATAAGATCTTTAGAAACTAAAATTTAAGCAGGAGGTAATGTACAAATGGCAGCTAAGATTTATTATCAGGAGGATTGCAACCTTTCTCTCTTGGAAGGGAAGACCATAGCGGTGATCGGTTATGGCAGTCAGGGACATGCACAGGCATTGAACGCAAAGGAATCTGGCTGTGATGTGATCATCGGTCTGTACGAGGGGAGCAGATCCTGGAAACGTGCAGAGGAACAGGGTTTTAAAGTGTACACAGCAGCTGAAGCGGCTAAAAGAGCAGACATCATCATGATCTTGATCAATGATGAAAAACAGGCAGCTATGTACAAAGAGTCTGTGGAACCGAATCTGGAGGAGGGCAATATGCTGATGTTCTCTCATGGTTTTGCTATCCATTTCGGACAGATCAAGCCTCCGGCAAATGTAGATGTCACGATGATCGCTCCCAAAGGACCGGGCCATACAGTCAGGAGCCAGTACCAGGAAGGAAAAGGCGTCCCCTGTCTGATCGCGGTGCAGCAAGATCATACAGGCAAGGCCCATGACCTGGCGCTGGCATATGCATTGGCGATCGGCGGCGCAAGGGCAGGGGTGCTCCAGACAACATTCAGGGAAGAGACCGAGACGGATCTGTTTGGCGAACAGGCTGTATTGTGCGGCGGTGTGACTGCTCTGATGAAAGCAGGGTTTGAGGTATTGGTGGAAGCAGGGTATGAACCGGAGAGTGCATATTTTGAGTGTATCCATGAGATGAAACTGATCGTGGATCTGATCTTCCAGAGCGGTTTTTCGGGTATGAGGTACTCGATCTCGAATACGGCGGAATATGGTGATTATCTGACGGGCCCGAAGATCATCACAGAGGATACCAAGGATGCTATGCGTCAGGTGCTGAAAGATATCCAGGAAGGCAAGTTTGCGCGTGATTGGCTCACAGAGAATAAAGTGGGATGTCCTAGTTTTATGGCGAAGCGCAGGATCGAGGCAGGCCATCAGCTGGAGCAGGTGGGGCAGGAACTCCGTAAACTCTACAGCTGGAATGAAGAAAATAAATTGTTAGATAATTAGTGAGGTTTTTTATGATCCCTAAGGTGAGGAATGTGGCGATATATGTGATACTGACATTGGTCACCTGTGGTCTGTTCGGTCTGTACTGGATGGTAGTCTTGAATGATGATTCCCTGGAAGTTGCCGGTGAAGACGGCACCCAGGGGATGATGGTACTCGTGCTGACACTTGTCACCTGCGGTATCTACGGTATCTATTGGGCGTATCAGCTGGGACAGCGGATCGATCGGATCAATGCCAGGTATGGACGTTATACGGATAATTCGGGGCTTTTGTATCTTTTGTTGTATATCCTTGGATTATCCATTGTCGTGAATGCAGTAGCGCAGAATGAACTGAATCAATATTATGCGGGTTTTCGGCCAGGCGGATATTAGGTCTTGGTATAAATATAGCTTATTAACAAGGAGAAGGACATGAAAAACTTGAAAATCGGGAAAAAACTACTGATCACATTTGGGACGATCATCTTGTTGTATCTGATCACGATCCTAGTCACACAGCTCAGCATGAGGACATTGGGTGGGAATCTTGAAGAATTTTACAAAGTGAATTACCAGGTCAATGTGAAGACGATGGATATGCGCAGGGCGATGCAGAGGGCTATGAAGTCCATCGCCCTAAGCCTGCATGTGGAAGATACTGCCAGTACCCAGAGTTATCTGGCAGATGCGGATGAACAGCTGACTTCCGTTGAGAGTATGATAACGGAGCTGCAGAAGATCTATCCGGAAGGCAAGAGCATTATGGAGCAGGTGGAATCCCTGATGGAGCAGTCCAATGAGTATTGGGATCAGATCGAAGATCTTGAGGACAGGAAGCAGAATGCAGAGGCGAAGAGGATATTTTTCGCGTCTTATGCCCCTATACTGGACGACATCAATCAGCAGCTCATGGAGTTGCAGGACACGGTGACTGAGATCGCAGACTCATCCTTTAGATCATCTGAGAATATCCAGGTCACAGTGCAGATCCTGGTCCTGGCGATCGCCACGGTCGCAGTAGTGATCACGCTGTTTTTGTCCTCTTACATAACAAAAGGCCTGAAGAAGCCGATCTCGGAGATCGAGAGTGCGGCTATCCAGATGGCGGAAGGTCATCTGGATGTTATGATCGAATATGAGTCGAAAGATGAATTGGGTGTATTGTCCAATACCATACGCAAGCTGGCGGATACGCTGAAGGTCATCATCTCTGATGAGGCTCATCTATTGGGAGAGATGTCCGCTGGTAATTTTGACGTGAAGACAGCGGCAGAGTACCGTTATGTAGGTGATTTTTCTGCTATCCTGGCTTCTCTGCGCACGATCAATACGAATCTGAGCGATACGCTGCAGCATGTAAATGAATCAGCGGATCAGGTGGCTTCCGGTTCGGTACAGGTATCTGATGGATCCCAGGCGCTCTCACAGGGTGCGACAGAACAAGCTTCTTCCATCCAGGAACTCGCGGCTACTGTGACGGAGATCTCATCCCAGGTGAAGGAAAATGCCCAGAATGCGGAACAGGCCAGCCAAGCGGCCAGCCAGGTGGGCGAAGAGATGGAAGACAGCAACCAGAAGATGCAGGAGATGATCAAAGCCATGGAGGATATCAGCAGGAGTTCCAGCGAGATCGGCAAGATCATCAAGACCATAGAAGATATCGCTTTCCAGACAAATATCCTGGCTCTGAATGCCGCGGTGGAGGCAGCGAGGGCAGGTACCGCGGGCAAAGGGTTCGCAGTTGTGGCAGACGAAGTGAGGAGCCTGGCATCCAAGAGTGCGGAAGCCAGCCAGAATACATCTGTCCTGATCGAAAATTCACTGCAGGCTGTGGAACGGGGGACTTCCATAGCAGGAGATACGGCGCAGGCCTTGTTGAAAGCTGTGGACGGCGCGCAGAATATCACTACGATCGTAGGCAAGATTTCTACTGCGTCCAATGAGCAGGCACAGGCGATCGCCCAGGTGACAGAAGGTGTGGATCAGATCTCAAGTGTGGTACAGACCAATTCTGCTACGGCACAGCAGAGTGCGGCAGCCAGTGAGGAGTTGTCCGACCAGGCACAGATACTGAAAGAGTTTGTTGGACGTTTCAGATTGAAAAATGATGGGGGCTATCAGGCGGCGGATATGGAATAAGCGTCTCTTGAACTGCTTTTCGGGATGAGGAGGAAGATGTGATGGGAATGACGATGACACAAAAAATACTTGCTGCCCATGCAGGCTTGGATTCTGTGGAAGCAGGGCAGCTTATCGAAGCGGATCTGGATCTGGTATTGGGAAATGATATCACCTCACCAGTGGCGATCCGTGAGATGGATCAGATGACAGTGGAGACTGTTTTTGATAAGGATAAGATCGCTCTGGTCATGGATCATTTTGTACCGAATAAAGATATCAAGTCAGCACAGCATTGTAAATGTGTGCGGGAGTTTGCCCATAGACATCAGATCACCAATTTTTTTGATGTGGGCGAGATGGGCATCGAACACGCGCTCCTTCCGGAGAAAGGTCTGACTGTTGCCGGGGATGTGATCATCGGTGCGGATTCCCATACTTGTACGTATGGTGCGCTGGGGGCATTTTCCACAGGGGTGGGGAGTACCGATATGGCCGCCGGTATGGCGACAGGGAGAGCATGGTTCAAAGTCCCGTCGGCGCTGAGATTTGTGCTGAAAGGTTCCCTGCCTGCATGGGTCAGTGGCAAAGATGTGATCTTATATATCATCGGCAAGATCGGGGTGGACGGCGCTCTGTACAGATCGATGGAATTTACCGGGGAGGGCGTGGCGAGCCTGAGTATGGACGACCGTTTTGCCATCGCGAATATGGCTATTGAAGCCGGGGGGAAGAATGGTATCTTCCCAGTGGATGAGAAGGCTGTGGCTTATATGAGAGAACATTCAAAGAAAGAGTATACGGTCTACGAGGCGGATGAGGATGCTGTCTATGAGCAGGAATATATCATCGACCTGAGCGCATTGGAGCCTATGGTGGCGTTCCCCCATCTCCCGGAGAATACGAAAGGGATCTCTCAGATCCAGGAAGAAATACGGATCGATCAATCTGTGATCGGTTCCTGTACCAATGGACGGATCGAAGACCTGCGCTGTGCGGCCAGTATCCTAAAAGGGCGTAAAGTCAAAAAAGGTGTGCGCTGCATCGTGATCCCGGCTACCCAGGCTATCTATCTGCAGGCGGTGGAAGAGGGGCTTGTGAAAACTTTTGTCGAGGCAGGGGCAGTGGTGAGTACGCCTACCTGTGGTCCCTGTCTGGGCGGTTACATGGGCATCCTGGCAGAAGGGGAGCGTTGTATCTCTACCACCAATCGGAATTTTGTCGGACGGATGGGGCATGTGGAGTCAGAGGTGTATCTGGCAGGCCCTGCAGTCGCCGCAGCCAGCGCAGTGACGGGAAAGATATCTGCACCTGCGGAGATAGGATGATAGGAGGATGTGAAGTTGAGAGCGAACGGAACAGTATTTAAGTATGGCAGCAATGTGGATACAGATGTGATCATCCCCGCAAGATACCTGAACTCTTCCGACCCGGCAGAGTTGGCGGCTCACTGCATGGTGGATATCGACCCGGATTTTGTAAATAAAGTCAAAAAAGGCGATATCATCGTAGCGGACAAAAACTTTGGCTGTGGATCTTCCAGAGAGCATGCGCCGATCTCTATCAAGGCGTCTGGGGTGAGCTGTGTCATTGCAGAGACTTTTGCGAGGATCTTCTATCGGAATGCGATCAACATCGGCCTGCCGATCATTGAGTGCCCGGAGGCAGCCAAAGGTATTGAAGATGGGGATCAGGTGGAAGTGGATTTTGACAGTGGTAAGATCTATGACCGTACAAAGGGCACCGAATTCCAGGGGCAGGCGTTCCCGCCTTTTATGCAGAAGATCATCCAGGCGGGTGGATTGGTCAATTATATCAATACAAGATAAGAGCTTAAAGAAAAAACAGGGATGTCATTCCCTGTTTTTTTCTATGATATGGATGCGGAAACTTTCATATTCTGACGTGGCATTGGGGATCAGATATCCGCCGTTCATGAGCGCGGAACCGGGATATGCTCTTCCCTCTATCATATAGATCTTATCCGGGGACAGACCTTTTAGACGGATACAAGATCTGACTGTATTGGGCTGTATCTGCAGCGCTACGATACACAGGAGCGCTTCACTGTGGTCAGGCTTTACGAATTCCCAGCAGTGGCAGGCAGGATATCTGTCCGGATCGGTCAGGCGGTAATAGAGGCCGTCCTGGATCAGGTCATAATATTTCTTGAATTCTTGGATCTGCTGCTGGATGACCGGTCTTTCCTCTTCTGTGATCTCGTTGGTGTCCAATTCGTAACCGAATGTGCCGGCCATGGCCACAGTAGCTCTCGTCTCCAGAGGTGTGATCCTGCCCGTCTGGTCGTTGGGGCAGTGGGAGACATGGGCTCCTATGGTGCTGACGGGATAGCCGAAAGATGTGCCGTACTGGATGGACAGGCGGTCTATGGCATCGGTATTATCGCTGCACCATATCTGGGGCGTGTAATAGAGCATACCTGCATCAAAACGTCCGCCGCCGCCGCTGCAGCCCTCCAGGAGAAGATCTGGATAGCGGGCCGTGAGCTTTTCCAGCATATCATACAGACCCAGGATATAGCGGTGGGCGACTTCTCCCTGTCTTTCGGGCGGGAGGAGCGCACTGTATATATCCGAGATACTCCGGTTAAAGTCCCATTTTACGTATTCGATCCTGGCGGAATCCAGCACCTGGCAGATCTGTTTAAGGATATATGCCCGTACGTCTTCCCGGGAAAAATCCAGTACCAGTTGATAACGTCCCCGTACAGGGGCTTTTCCAGGGACTTTCAATACCCAATCGGGATGTTTCCGGTACAGATCGCTGTCCTCATTGATGCATTCCGGTTCAAACCAGATGCCGAACTGCAGCCCCAGTTTATGGATCTCATCGGATAATCCTTTCAGTCCGCAGCCCAGTTTTTCTTCATTGACGTGCCAGTCGCCCAATCCGGACACATCCCTGTCGCGTTTGCCAAACCAGCCGTCGTCCATCACGAAGAGTTCAATGCCTAGATCGGCGGCGTCTTTGGCCATCTCGACCAGTTTTTTTCCGTCAAAATCCATGTATACGCTCTCCCAGCTGTTGAGGAGTACCGGACGTCTGGCGGTCTTGTATCTACCACGGCAGAGATCATGCCTGTATGCTCTGTGATAGATCTGGGAGAGGGCTGCCATCCCATGGCTGGTGTAGGCCATGGCTGTCTCAGGGGCATAGAACCGTTCCCCTGTATCCAGGCGGTAGCAGAAATTATCCGGATGGATACCCATCAAGATCCTGGTCTGGCTGAACTGGTCTTTGCTCCCCAGCGCCAGGAAGTCGCCGCTGTAGAGGAAAGAGAGACCATAACATTCTCCATGATCTTCTGTCGCCTGAGGGCTGGTGAGGAGGATGAATGGGTTGTGCTGATGGCTAGAAGCGCCCCGGCTGCTCCCGACGGAATGGATGCCATGGCTGACAGGGATACGCTGGTGGGTCCTTTCCTTCATGTGACGTCCGTAAAAGGTGTGGAGATGGTACTCCCCGTGCTGGAAGTCTATGCAGGTGCTGAGGACTTGCTCCAGGTACAGGGGGGCTTCTCCGTGGTTTTCGATGCACACGCTGCGTGTGATCAGATCCAAGTCTTCCAGGACACCGTAATAGAGGTGGACATAGAAAGACTTTCGTGTATCTTCCAATGTGATGATCAGGGTATCAGCCGGGGTATCTTTCTCGGCGTAGACAGCGGGAAGGCCGGGCAATGCATATTTCCCTTTCTGGAGTTGGTGTTTTACATAACGTAGCTCACAGGCATGGGAGCCGTCTGGGTAGCGGACTTTCAGCGCGCTGGCACGGTAATCGCCGCTCCCATAGACAGGGTATTCCTGGGGAAGGGCGTCCAGAGAATAGGTGCGCTCATCCCCGGCTTCGTAAGGATTGCCGGAAAATCCATGGTCAGCATAGGTGATCAGATAAGAAAGATCGAAGGGAGTCCCTTTTTCGCCATAATACGTGTGGAGCAGGACCCCATAGGCATCCACTTTCATCTGATACATGCTGTGGTCTGTCTGCAATGTAAAAATGGATTTTGTCTCGTTGGATAAGATTGCCATAAAAACTTCCTCACATCATATTGTATTTTTGTGTCAGAATGCCAAAAGTCCTGGAGACTTTTGGCATTTCTACATCATATCATTTTACAGCGCCGTTTACAACACCGTTGATGATCTGTTTCTGGCAGACCAGATAGAAGATGAGGATGGGGACCAGAGCCAGCAGGTAAGATGCGAAGGCCAGATTATAGTTGGTCCCGAACTGTGTCTGGAATGTCAGCTGTGTCAGGGGCAGCGTATTGGCGCCCGTGCCGGACATGATGACCAGAGGGGTCATGACGTCGTTCCAGGTCCCCAGGGCCGTCAGTACAGCGACGGTGGCGTGCATGGGTTTCATGATCGGGAAGATGATCTTCCAGTAGGTGGTCCATGTGCTGGCGCCGTCCACGGTGGCGGCTTCCTCCAGCGCGATGGGGATGTTTTTCAGATATCCGGTGTAGAGCATCACGTTCATGGGCATATAGAACACCAGATAGCACAAGATCACGCCCACCCAGTTGTCAATGTGCAGCTGCGCCGTCTGTTTTACCAGGGGCATCATCAGGATCGCAAAAGGTACGAACATACCGCTCACGATGTACAGATAAGAGAAATTGTAAAATCTGCTCCCCATCTTGGATCTGCCGATGGCGTAACCTGCCAGTGAGTGGATCAAGATCGCCAGGACTACAGTGACGACCGTGATCAGGAGGCTGTATCCCAGGGAATGCCAGAAGTCGGTCACCCGCATGGCTTCCGCGAAGTTTTCCAGGCTCCAGCTCTTGGGAAGGCTCAAAGCCCCCGCGATGTCGTTGGTCATTTCCGAAGGTTTTTTGAATGCGATGACGATCGCCATGTAAAGGGGAAAGATGACCGTCACGCAGCCGAGGATCAATAAAATGGTAAGCGGCCAGTTCGTTTCCGCTGCGACTCTATTTTTCTTTTTCATTATAACTGCTCCTCCTTCTTTCCTGTAAAGTTAAGCTGGAATACAGAGATGGCTACGATCACTACGAAGAACAGCACGGCGTTGGCGCTCTGGAAACCGAATTGTCCGCCGCCCATACCATTGTTGTAGATCAGGTAGGAGATGGATTCTGTACTCTGTGCCGGACCGCCTTTGGTCAACGCCATGATCTGGTCGAAGACCATCAGGAAATCCTTGGTACTTAAGACCATGTTGATGCTGAAGAACGGGATGATCATGGGGAAAGTCAGTTCTTTGAACTTCTTCCATCCGGTGGCGCCGTCGATCGCTCCTGCCTCATATACATCTTCCGGTACGGTCTGCAGACCGGATATGTAGATCAGGGTCGTCTGAGCGATGGACTGCCAGGCGGCAACGATCACGATGGCGATCCAGGCTGTCTTTGTGTTGGAGAGCATGCTGGAACCTAGAGCGTCGCTCCCCATGGACTGTCCGATCGCGGGCAGGATGTACGTGAAGAAATATCCAAAGATATAACCTACGACCAGGCCGCCTAAGATCCTGGGTACGAAGTATACGCCGCGCAGCGCGCTCTTTGCCCGGATACGGCTGTTCAGCCCCATGGCCAGCAGAAGAGAGATCACATTGGTGACGATGGTAGCAAGGATAGCAAACTTAAATGTGAACAGGTAAGATCTTCCCACGCGGCTGTCTGTGAACAGATCGGCATAGTTGCGCAGGCCCACCCATTCGTAGTTCCCGAATCCGCGGAAATTGGTGAAGCTGTAGATCAGACCCTTGATCAGGGGCAGTGTGTTGAAACAAAAGAACAGCGCCAGTACCGGGACTGTGATAAGCATAAAAGTCTGGTTTCTGGTCAGTTTTTTCATGATCATTTCCCTCCCTTTTCTTCATATTCCTGTACTTTGCGGATGATGTCACGGTTATATCGGGTCCAGTCGGTATCAAATCTGTCCAGGAAAGCGCCTACGTCTTTGTTCAGCAGGAAAGTCTGGATCTGGGCGTCCACGCTCATCTCAGCAGGATAATAGTGATCCTGGTAATCGGACATCCTGCCTTCCTGGATGTGGGCGGTCATGCCGTCCAGACTGGATGGCAGCGTGAATTCCTTGTCTTTACAGGGGACAGCGTTCTGATCGTCCAGATATGTCTGGATGGTAGAGTCCTGCATGAGGAAATCCAGTACTTCATAGGCAGCTTCTTTGTCCTTGCAGTCAGTGGTGACACAGAACTGCAGGTCGATACCGGAGTTCAAGACATTCTCTTCCTCATTGTTGCTCCCCGGCATGACGAAAGAGTCGATGTCCATATCCGGATTGACGGATTGGATCTGGGGTACGGCGTAACTGCCGATGCAGTACATGGCGGATCCCCCGTTGGCAAAGGCGGTACATGCGTCGTTATAGTTGTATGCGAAGGGGTCATCCTGTGCATAGGGCAGGAGCTCCAGCATCTTTTCTGCCACTTCTGTGTATTCGTCGGCAAATCTGGTCTGCCCTTTGTTCACCTGCTGACATACATCGGCCGGAGCCAGGTCTACAGCCAGAGCGTTCCAGGGAGCCAGGCAGGTCCACACATCTTTGAACCCGAAGTACAGCGGCTGCTGTCCGGAGGCCTGGATGGTGTCGCACAGTTCGATGAACGCATCCCATGTTGTGGGGATCTCCCAACCGTTTTCTTCAAACATCTCCCGGTTGTACAGGACGCCGGCTGCGTTGGCCACATAGGGGACTCCGTAAATGCCGTCCATCGGTACGAATTCCAGGTTTTTGGCGATGTCCAGATAGGACTGTTTTACCTGGGAGATGCTTTCGAGATCAGAGATGTCCATGAGGATCTCTGCATCAAGGAAATTTGAATAGTTCACATCGCCTCCGATCCCGATGATATCGGGGGCATCTTCTTTGATCAAACGTGTTTTCAATACGGTCATGGCATCGTTGGGAGATTCAATGGTCAGATAGATATCATCATGGGTGGCATTGAATTCCTCTTGCATCTTTTCGAAAGCTTTTACCGCTTCCGGCTTGTATTGAAGGATGCTGATACGGGTCTTTCCGTCTGCTGTTTCGGAATCCGAGCCGCATCCGGCAAGCTCTGTGGTGATGCCCACCAGCATGGCCGCCACAAGCGCTGTAGCAATTACTTTTTTCTTCATCATACTACACTTCTCCTTTTCCTTTGGT